>NZ_JBZYWH010000026.1:0-70053 GCF_058932745.1 Hymenobacter sp. FMD4 | reverse complement strand
GGTATTGCTTTGGAAGCTGGGGCCGTGGCGGTAGGAGCTATTTTACCAGCGCGTAGTTCTGGCCCGCGTCTTAGCAGCCAAACCTCGCGTAAGCTCACGGTGCTTTAATGACCACTCAAACGGGTGCCCGCTGCGCAGGGCCCGCACCGTCAACTCGGCGCAGGCGAGGGCGTCGGAAAGGGAGTCATGGTGATTGAGGGTGAGGCCGAAATGCGCGGCTAGCTCGTTTAGGCGGTAGCCGCCCAGATTTGGGTGGCTGGCCTTCATCAGCTTGATGGAACACAGGCTGCGCAGCTCGGGCGCGGGCAGCTGGTGGGCAGTGAGGCTGTGGTCGAGCACGCTCATGTCGAAGGAAGCGTGATGAGCTACCACCACCTGGTCGTGCAGGAAAGGCTCGATGAGCGGCCAGAGCTGGGGCAGGCTTTGGGCGGTGCGCAACTGTTCTGCCGAGATACGGTGCACGCTGTAGTTCATGGGAGACACACGCAGCTCCACGGGTCGGATAAGGTATTGGCGCGTCTCGGTCACCTGTCCACCGCGCACTTGCACAATGCCGATGGAGCAGGCGCTATGCCGCTTCTCATTGGCCGTCTCGAAGTCGATGGCGGTGAAGTTGAGGTCTTGCAGGGCCTGGAGGTAGTGCTGCGGCATAAGGAACTGAAATGGCAGGAGGGAGGCCGGCGCTCGGCCTGAACTGAAGTGCAAGTTCGGATTCTGCGGCTGTAAACGGAACCTGTTGTAGCGACGCAATATTTTGTGTCTCTTCGTTGGCCGGCTGTCGGTTTAGGAAGTGGTCTTGCAAGCAAGCTCTGCGGCCAGGGAGCAGCACCGCCGCATTTAAGTACACCCCATCAACTCCATCTGCCACGGCCCATGAACTGCGACGTACCCGCTCTTTGGCACGAACACAAGGATGCCTTGCGCAACTACATCCGCAAACGCGTACCCGATGAAGAGCTGGCCGGCGACATCCTGCAGGACGTGTTGCTGAAAGTGTACGGCTTCTGCCAAGTGCGCTCGGGCGTGCAAAATGTGCGCTCCTGGCTTTTCCAGATTGCTCAGAATACAATAGTGGATGCCGTGCGCCAGAACCGCCGCCTCGTGCACGTCGACGAAGACTTCGACGTGGAGGCGGAGGACGAAGCCGAGGCCTATCGCGACGCCGTGGAGTACATTCTGCCCATGATTCAACTGTTGCCCCCGGCTTACGCCGAGCCGCTGCGCCTCTCCGACGTAGAGGGACTGAAGCAGCAGGCCATTGCCGAGCAGCTAGGGCTGGGCCTGTCGGCCACCAAGTCGCGCATTCAGCGCGGGCGGGAGATGCTCAAGGACGTTTTCGTGGAGTGCTGCCTGCTGGAAACCGATGCCGAGGGGCGCCTCGTCAGCTTCGATATCCGGCCTGATTGTGGTGCGCTGCAGCGCTACAAAGCCGAACTGAAAAAAAAGTAAAAAAGTCTGCGTCTTTCTGGGAAGCGGGTCGTCATGACGGTGCAATTGATTTTCAAGCACCTCAAAACCATCCGACCATGAAACGCTTCCACGTCAACGTTCGCGTCACCAACCTCCAGGAGTCCGTCGCTTTCTACACGGCGCTGTTTGCCGCCGAGCCCACCGTGCGCCAGCACGATTACGCCAAGTGGATGCTCGACGATCCGCGCATCAACTTCGCTCTCTCGCTGCACCCTGAAGACGCCGGCATCGAGCACCTCGGCATTCAGGCTGAAAGCCCCGAAGAGCTGGCCGAAGTGTACAGCCGCCTCAAAAATGCCAAGGCCGCCATTCGCGAGGAAGGCAAGTGCACCTGCTGCTACGCCAAATCGGAGAAAAGCTGGATTACCGACCCACAGGGCGTGGATTGGGAAGCCTTCTACACCTTCGGCACAGCCACGGTGTACGGCGAAGGCCAGAATGCCCGTCCGGCGCAACCCCAACCGGCTGCCGCTGCCAAAGCCAGCGTACTGAAAGCGTTGCTGGTACTGGTGGCCTTCGTGGGCACGTTCTTTAGCCGGCCATTGCTGGCGCAGGAGCTGGCTCAGGTGCGGGTGGAGAAAGCCGACGACCACAGCTTCCGGGTACGCGTCGATAATCCTGAGCGCCGGGTGGGCTCCGTGCAGGTAGTGAGCCTGGCGCAGGGCGTTACCCTGCACCGCGAAACCATCCGGCGCGCAGCCTACGGGCGCAAGTTCAACTTCGAGCAACTGCGCGACGGCCGCTACCACATAGTGGTGGAAGTAGGAATGCAGAAATACACCTACGTCCTCAACCTAAATACCAGCACTACGCGCACCATGGGCGTGTGCTGCTTGAAGCAGGCCGACCTCTCTACTGCTCGCCTCTAGTCACTCTCAGCGAGCTTCGGGTTATGGCTGCGGGGCTGTTTTGGTACCAGTAGCCAGGGGGCGTTGGCGCACCAGCGTATAGTGCAGGCGGCCCCGCTGCAGGTCGGGTTCCCGAAACTTCACCGCGTACAGCCGCACCGTATCAGGGGTGCTCACGAAAGCCAGGACGCGGCGGCGCGGCGTGCCAGAGTCGAGCACGAGGTGGTCGAGGTTGTTGGCGTAGGTGACCACAAAATCGGTGGCTGGCTGAATCGTCCGGAAGCGCCCCAGGCCACGCACCGCGCCATCGGGGCTGATGCGTACCTGGCTGCGGCGACCGGCAGAGTCGGTGGTCAGATAAGAGCCGGCCAGCAACTGCCGAACCGCTAGGCGCTGAATGACATCGGCCTCGGCACCGGCGGGCTGCGCTTTGCGCTGCAAACGATAGTAGCGGGTGGAGGCAAGTAAGCGGCCTCCTTTGTTATACTGGTTTAGCAGCAGCGTAGTATCGGCGGGAGCTTTGTCGTAGCCCAGCTCGTAATAGTTGCCGGGGCGGTCGTAGTCGCGGCGGCTGGTGGGCAGGGCCGAGGGCCGGGCCCCGGGGCGGAAATACAACGTCAGCTCGTCACCTTCGTGGTTGTTGAGGTTCACGCCAACGCGCAGGCTATCGGCTTGGCGCTGAGCGGGGTCGATGCGCAGGGCCGCTATGCCCTCCAGCGCCGGGGCTGCCAGCAGCGGAGAACGGGTGCGGGCCAGCTCAGCGAGGTAGGTTTCTTTTACCCACACGCCGCGCAGCATCGGGCCAAACTCCCGCGCCAGTGCTTCCACCGAAGCCGTCGATACGGCCTCGGCCGTTGAGCTGGGGTTGCGTTCGGAGTCCTGCTGCCCGCGTTGGCAAGCCAGCAGCAAGGTTAGGGCGGCAAAGTACAGAAGGCGGTGATGCATGCGAGGAGGGCGTATGGGCTGCCCGTAAAGTTGGGCAGCGGGGCAGGGGTTAGTACGCCGCGCCGGAAAGCTAGTTGGTTAGGGCTGTGCCAGCAACTGCTTTTCTAGCTTGGTTGCCAAGGCCAACTCGACCTGGCCTGCAGGCTTCTTGGCTATTTCCAGCTGCTTTTTCGCCGCCGCCAGCCATTCCGCCGATACCGGCTTGCCCTTGTCGAGCTGCTCCAAGCGCTGCAGCAACAGAGTGGATACCACCGTCAGCTGCGTTGAAAGCGGGGCGTATTCCCGCAAAGCCTCGTTGGTTTGCAGCAGCGGCTGCACGCGGGCGTCGTTTTGCTGCCAGCGCTTGAGCTGAATGCGGAGGGCGGCCAGCTGTCGGCGCGTCTCGGGGGTACGGGGCAGCTCCACGGTTTTGGCGCGCGGGTAACTCAGCAGGCTGTCGAGCGTGGCACCGAACTGCCGCACCTCTTCCGATTCGGCCGGTGCCACATCCACCAAGCGGTTGAGCGGCGTTTGGGTGGTGTACTTCATGCCCTGGAAGTGGCGTTTGTACTCTTTCACCGGTTCCAATACGTTGGCCAGGGTGCGCAAGGGCGTTACCTCGTGGCCAGCGGCCATCATGCTCAGCAGCTGCTCCGGGGCCTTGCGGTGCTGCAAGCCCATAGCATCGAGCTGCGTTGCGAGGGGCGTAAGCCGGCGGTACATATCCGGAATATTGGTGACCGTAGCGGCCGACCACAGCCGTTCGGCCACGGCGCCGGCGCGCGGCCAGATGCGCGAATCGATGATAACCGAATCGGCAAATTCCGACCACATGGTGGCCTCACCGCCCAGAATGCGCTTCTTCTCCTCGTCGGTAAGCGGAGCGTCGGCGGGCACGGGGTCGGGCGTGTAGTGCGAGGCGGCGGTGAGGTACAGATCAAGGTAGTAGCCGTTGGACAAAATGGCTTGGTGGCCGGCCTTGGCAGCTTCGTACAGGCCTTTTTTGCCACGCCAGCTCTGAATCAGGGCATCGGAAGGGAGACCTGGCCCGAGGATTTCGTCCCAGCCCACCATGCGCTTGTTGTACTTGGTGACCATGGTGAGGATGCGGCGGTTAAAGGCCGTTTGGAGCGCGTGCTTGTCTACCGAGCCGTCGCGCTTCACCATGCCCCGCTCGCGCATGTACTGCGCAATGCGCGGGTTGCGCCGCCACTGCCGCCCGTCGTTTTCGTCGCCGCCGATGTGGAAATACGGGTCGGGAAACAAGACCGTCATTTCCGCGAACAGCTTGTCCAGCAGCGCGTAGGTCGTTTCCTTGGTCGGGTCCATGGCGATGTTGAGCACGCCCCAGCGCGGCGACACGCCGTAGATGGAATCGTTGGACGCCAGCTCCGGATACGCAGCCAGCCAAGCCGTGGCGTGGCCGGGCACGTCGAACTCCGGCACTACCCGAATGCCGCGGGCGGCGGCGTAGCGCAACACCTCGCGCACCTGCTCCTGGGTGTAGTAGCCATCGGCGCCGCCCACCTGATGCAGCTTCGGCAGCACCTTGCTTTCCACCCGAAAGCCTTGGTCGTCGGTGAGGTGCCAGTGCAGCACGTTCAGCTTCACCGCGGCCATGGCGTCGAGGTTGCGCTTGATTACGCTCACCGGCATGAAGTGCCGCGCCGCGTCGATCAGCAAGCCGCGCCAGGGAAAGCGCGGCTGGTCCTGAATTTCCACTTCCGGTATGCCCACGTGCCGGCCGTAGCTCTGGGGCAGCTGTTCCAAGGTGGCCAGAGCCCGCAGCACGCCCAGGGAAGTAGGCGCATCGATGGTAACGCCACCGGGCGTCACGCGCAGGCTATACCGCTCGCTGTCGAAAGCTTCGGGCCGGCCCAGTTGGCCATAGCTGATTTGCAGCGGCAAGGTAGAAGCGCCGGTTAGGTCCGTGCCATCGAAGCGCATGCGCACCAACGTGCGGCGCACGGCCGCCTGCAGATCCGCGTCGGCGGGGCCGGTAATCTGGGGCTTCAGCTTGCTTTTCCAGCCGATAGAGCCAGCACCCCACCGCACTTCGGCAGGCACCGGCATCAGGTTTCGGGTGTCCGAGGGTTGGGCAGAAAGAAAAAGCGGCAGCGCCAGCAGCAGAAAAAGCAAACGAAGAAACATAGGGCGAGTTTACGGCAAAGCTGCCGGGAGCTTTACAATTATTTTGCCCAAAGCAACTGTGAGAGGGGCAATCCGCAGAAGTACTATTTGGCCTACTACGCTGAAACTGCCTTTCTTCGTGCCGCATTTGGGCGGATGCGTGGCGTAATGGCCGCAATGTAGCCCGGTAGCGCACAGCCAACACTTAGGAGCCAGTTGACAGTCAGCGCCTCAGGGGGTGGCAGTTGAGTAGGCATGCGGGCAGGGCACAAACCGCTACCATCTTTGTCTCGTTATATTCTTACGCCCGCTTCAGTTCAGCTCTTTCACGCCATGGAAACCATCATCGGAACCGACCCCGCTTACGCGGCTGAACTGCTACGCCAGGGAGAACTGGTGGCCATACCTACCGAAACGGTCTACGGCCTAGCCGGCAACGGGCTCAATGAGCAGGTAGTACGCAAGATATTCGCGGCCAAAAGCCGGCCCCTGCACAATCCGCTGATCCTGCACGTGGCCGATACCGAGCAGCTCAGCAAACTGGTGTTGAAGCTGCCGCCGCTGGCCTGGCAGTTGCTGGATCATTTTACGCCTGGGCCGCTCACTTTGCTGCTACCTAAGCACCCGCAAGTGCCCGATCTGGTTACAGCCGGCTTGCCCGATGTGGCCGTGCGCATTCCCCAGCACCCCGTAACGCAGAGCCTACTGCGGCAGCTCAGCTTTCCGCTGGCGGCACCTAGCGCCAATGCTTTCGGGGGCGTGAGCCCCACCGAGCCAGCTCACGTGCTGCACCAGCTAGAAGGACGGATTCCGTACATTTTGAACGGTGGCCCCTGCCGCCGGGGTATCGAGTCGACGGTGATAGGTTTTGAAGGTGGTGTGCCCGTGGTGTACCGGCCCGGCGCCATTTCGCTGGAAGAAATCCAACGGGTGGCGCCTGGTACCCGGCTGCGCACGCCCAACCACGCCAAGGTGGCCAGTCCGGGCCTGCTCACGCAGCACTATTCACCCCGCACGGCTTTGCGCCTGGTAGAGCCCGGCCAGCTGCAAGCCGCCGATGTGCCGCCGGAGCAAACCGGCGTGCTGGCCCTGCAGCACTACGCTCCCGGCATTCCGGAGCAGCAACAGGTGGTGCTGAGCCCCAGCGGCGACTTGGCCGAAGCGGCTTATAACCTGTATGCGGGGCTCTACAAGCTCGATGCCCTGGGCTTGTCGCTGATTCTGGCCGAGCGAGTACCCGAAAAGGGCATTGGCGTAGCCATCAACGACCGCCTGACAAGGGCCTCAGTTAAATAGCCGGTTGCCCGGCGTGGTATTAGATCAGGCCCCGGGCTTTAAATTCGAGGTAGCGGTTGATGGTGTTGGCCGTAAGGTTCTGCGGTGCCGTGAGCAGCCCATGAATACCGTAGCGCTGCAATTCCAGCACCATGCGGCGCTTGTCCTGCACAAATTTCTCGGCCACGGTCTGAGTGTAGAGGTCGTCGGTGGTCTCGGCGGGCTTGTCGAGGCTGCCGCGCAGTTCCGTGTTTTCAAAAAAGACTACCAGCAGTAGGTGCCGGCTAGCCAAGCGGCGCAGGTATGGCAGTTGGCGCTGCAAACCGTGCAGGCTCTCAAAGTTGGTGAACAGCATGAGCAAGCTTCGCTGCTTGACTTGGCGCTGTACCAAGGCTGCCAGCCGCTCGAAATCGGATTCCAGAAAGCGCGTCTGCTGGCGGTAGAGCACTTCCAGCAGGCGCGTGAGCTGCCCCCGACGGCGGTCGGCGGCTACCACGTCGCCAGGTTCGTGGGCGAAGGTGATGAGGCCGGCGCGGTCGTGCTTAAGTAGGGCAATGTTGCTCAACACCAAGGAGGCATTGATGGCATAATCCAGCAGCGCCAGCTCTTCGAAAGGCATGCGCATCACGCGGCCTTTGTCGATAACGCAGTACACCTGTTGGGCGCGCTCGTCCTCGTGGTGGTTGACGAGCAGTTGGTCGTCGCCGGGGCGGCGGGCGGTGGCTTTCCAGTTGATGGTGCGCGGGTCGTCGCCGAGGGCATAGGGGCGAATGTGGTCGAACTCCATGCTCTGGCCCACGCGGCGAATGCGCTTCACGCCCACCTCGGTCAGGCGATTTGATAAAGCCAGCAACTCGTAACGGCGCATCTGCAGAAACGATGGGTACACGGCCACCGTCACGTCGCCTTCCCCAAAACGGTAACGGCGCTGCACCAGGCCCAGCGGGGAGCGGGCCAGCACGTTGGTTTCCCCAAACACGTATTCACCGCGGCGGTTGGGCCGTAGCTGGTAATGTAGGGTGCTGGCCGTGCCCGCTGCAAGGCGCAGCGGAAACAGCAAGTCGCGGCGCTGAAACTGAATCGGCACATCGTCGACTACATCCAGCCGCGCCCGGAAAGGGTAGCGGTTTTCCACCACCACCTGAATGTCGTTGTCGTCGCCGTTGGAAAGGCGTTTGCCCAGCAGCCGACGCGCAAAGACCCCGCTGCCACCACCCAGACCGTAAAGCAGGCCGGCGTCGAGCAAAGTAAGCAGGGCCAGCACGAGAGTCAGGATTTGCGCTGGAGCTACCAGCACGGGCCAGAAATGCGCGACAATCAGCAATGTGACTACTACCGTCACGGCCGCGAAGAAGCGCGGCGGCAGCAGCAGCGAGGCAATAAAATTGCGAAAAGCAGTAGGGCTTTCGGGCATGCGTGAAAGCGCGGATGAATAGCGAACTGTCGTCAGGCGGCAGCGCTTGCGCGGGTGCTGACCGACGATAAATACTAGCAGGACTCAGACCCGCCGGGGCCCCGCCACCGGCTTACGCAGGCGATGTTGGATGGCAGAGGTACTGGTTAGATGCGCCTTACCGCGGTACTTCGACTTGCTGCAATAGCTGCCGCACCACATCATCGGGGCTGAGGCCTTCCAGTTCCCGCTCGGGCGTGAGCTGAATGCGGTGCCGAAGCACCGGCGGCGCCAGGTGCTGAATGTCCTCGGGCGTCACGAAGTCGCGGCCGCGCAGGGCGGCCAGGGCCTTGGCGCCGTTCAGCAAGGCCAAGGAAGCGCGCGGCGAAGCGCCGAGGTAAATGGATTTGTGCGTGCGCGTCAGGCCTACCAGGCGGGCTACATACTCAAATAGGCGCGGCTCTACGTGCTGCTGACGAATCTGCCGGCGCAGGGCGTGCAGCTGCTCGGGCGTTACCACGGGCTTTACCTCGTCCAACGGCAAGCCACCGGGGCCCGCGTGGTGGCCCTGCAGGATTAAGATTTCCTCGGCTTCGGTGGGGTAGGGTACCAACGCTTTGAAGAGGAAACGGTCGAGCTGAGCCTCCGGTAGACGGTAAGTGCCTTCCTGCTCCACGGGGTTCTGAGTAGCCAGAATCATGAACGGCTCTCCCAGGTGGTGCGTCACGCCGTCGTAGGTAACGTGGCGCTCTTCCATCACCTCAAACAGGGCCGACTGGGTCTTGGCCGGGGCACGGTTGATTTCGTCGATCAGCACCACGCTGGAGAAGATGGGGCCTTGCCGGAACTCAAAAGCGCCGCGGGTGGGCACATACACCGAGGTGCCGAGCACGTCGGAGGGCATCAGGTCGGGTGTGAACTGAATGCGACCGAAGGGCACCGAGAGCGTGCGGGCAAGCAGCTTGGCGGTGAGCGTCTTGGCTACGCCGGGCACGCCTTCCAGCAGCACGTGCCCATCGGCAAGCAGAGCCACGAGCAGCAGCTCTACCAGCTCGTGCTGGCCCACAAGCACGCGGCCCACTTCCTGCCGGACGGCTTCGGTGGTGCCGGCGAGCTGGCGGAGGTCGGTGCGGGGCACAAAGGTTGAGTCGGTGGTATGATTGGTCGTCGGTTCCATTAGGCAAAAGCGGCGGCCCGGGTGCGCAACAGGGCCAGCAAGTCGAAAAAGGTAAATAAATAGCTAGGCGGCCGTTTAGCTTTCGGCGCGCTTTCGGAAGTCAGTGAGGAGGGAGTGAAGCTGGTGAAGTTCGGTTTCGGACACGTGCTGAGCATCCAGGTAATTGTGCAGCCGGGCCAGCAGCGTCGTTATTTCTTCCTGGGGCACGCCGGTGCGCACGCTTAACCGGCGCGGGTAGTCCGTATCGATGCTCTGCGGTACGGGCTCCTGAAAGCGGGTGCGCAGGTAATCGAAAAACAGCCGGATGCGCAGCGTCGCCAGCGCATGGTGGTTGCGCCCCTGTCGGTATACATCGGCCACAGTGCGCGCAAACTGCAGGCTGGTATTGGGCAGCGGGCGCAACGTGGGAACCGGGCGTTGGCGGCGGCGCGCGCCAAGCAAGGCAAACAGCACGCCCCCCGTCAGCAGCCCGTACCAGGCCCAGGTCAGGGCCGGGCTGCGGTGCACCACGCGTAGCAGCGAATCATCATCGGTGCGGCCTTGCTTGTAAAACTCATCCCACAGCACCGAGCCCTTGGGCAGGTACGACAAGGCACCCGCCACGAAGGCGGCATTTTGCCTGTGCATTACGCCGTAGTTGCTGACCAGGGCTGGCACTGAGCACAAATACAAGTGCCCCCGCCCTACGGGCAAATGCACCAGAATGGGGTGCCGCTGCGCATCGGTGGCCAGTACCGCCGCGGGGACTGTGCGCCGAACCGAATCGGGCGAGGCAGCTTTCAGGCGGCCGGCCGAATCCTGGACGAAATAAGAACCGAATACGCGCTCGGGCAAGGCAGCAGTGCGGCCACGCAGCGCGGCGGCCGTCAGCCGGAACTGCGACGTATCCTGTAGCGTGGTTTTCGCCCGGAACGGCAGGTCCGAGGTAGCCGGCAGCTGCCAGAGCCGGTCGATTTCACGAGACGTAGAGAAGTCATCGGCGGCCAGCCACACGGTTCCGCCGCGCTGCAGGTAGCGGTGCAGGGCGAGGGCATCGGCCGGGCCGGGACTGAAGGTGGGTTGGGCCAGCAGGTAAACCGCCGGCGCCGCGGTTGAGTCGCTGAGTACCTCGTAGGGTGACTCGCGGGTCACCTGTACCGGCTGCCCTGTAATGCCGGTCAGCAGGCGAAACAGGGCATAGGTGCCCAGCGGCTTTTTGTGGTCGTGACGGTAGGTTGGCGTCCAGTCCAGTTGCTTGGGAGCGTTGTATACCACCACCGTCCAGGTCAGAATCAGCACGCCCAGCACGGTGAGCGGCCAGCGAATAGAGCGTAGCATCAGGCGGCGCGGCGGTTATGAACGTCGGAAAGGAAAGCCTGACGGGCGGTGCTTACTTGCTCGTACTGGGCGGCGGCGGGCTCAAACTCGCCGTACCACACGTACTCAAACTGCCAGGTAAGCGACGCAAAAGCCTCCGTAAGCGCGGGGGCAGTGGTGCGCAGCTCGGTTTGGTAATGGTGATTGGTCTTGTTGGGCTTCCACTCGATCAGGCCGCGGTCGGTGAGGGCTTTGAGCACGAGCAGGTAACCCAGGCGCGTAGCCAAGCGCCATTCGCCCTGCTCTTCGGCATTCCTCAGACGGTCGGGCAAAGTGGCTTCGTGCACGTCGTCGGCTTCCAGCGCAAAAGGCACCTCCACGCGGCGGCCCCGGCTGCGCAGCCACTCGCGCGGGTTCAGGCCCAGCAGCTGCATCACAATGAGGATGAGCGCCGTGATGGCCAAACCGTAGAATAGAATCTGCCAGAAAATGGTGGTGTCGGGCGCAGTAAACGAGCGGAACAACCGGCGCATGAGGTTGCGCCACCAGCGCGAAATAGGGTTGTCGGCTGGTGGGGCTTCCTGGTATTGCAGGTCACTGTCGGCGCGCAGGCGCTGCAGCTCGGCAGCCGAGAAGTCGCGGACAGCCGGAGCGGGCGCGGGAGGTATTGCAGCCGAAGTAACTGCCGGGGCAGACTGAGCCAGCGTGGCAGCCGGCGCGGCTACGGCTAAATGGGCGGTAAGCAGCGCGGCGCCAAGCCAGCGGTAAGTAACTGTCGAGAGAAAAGGGCGCATCAAAGCGTTTGGTCGCCGTAGCTCGGGCGGAACATGTTTTCGTCAGAGCCGGGGTTGTGGCCGGTTTGAGGAGTTTGACCCAGCTCGGCGGCGCGCCATTGCAGGCTTACGCCGTCTTTGCGCTCCACTAGGTTAAAATACTGGAACATCAGCAGCAGGTACAGCACCGGGTACAGCGCCAGCATGCACGCCATTTGGATGCTTTGGCCAATGGCAAAGCCTAAAGTATTGACACCGTCGGAAGTGCTCAAGCCGATTAGCGTCATCAGCAAGCCCACAACACCGCCCAGTGCACCCGCTGCCAGGCCTACGGCCAAGCCTCCCACTATCATCAGGCCAAAGGTGGACCACCACTTACCGCGGATCAGCGAGATGCAGCGGCTGATGGTGGAGCCGACGCCGGCGTTTTCGAACACGACCACGCACGGCAGCATGGTGAAGGCAATAGCTACGTAGTAGCCCGGAATAACCAGCAGCATGAGGCCCAAAACCATGACAATCATGGCCAAAATACCGGAGCCCACCATGGAAAGCAGATGTTGACGAGCTTCATTCCAAACCTCTCCAACGGTAACTGCCAGGGCCGGATCGGGTTGCTGCATGCGGCACTTCACGAAGCTGTACATCATGGCGTACATCACCAGGAAGGCTGCCATGGCAATCAGCCACAAGCCTACCAGCGCCGGCAGCATCAGCATAGCGGCTGGGGATAGGTTGCCATCGAACACAGTGAAGTTGCGGAAACCCACGATGAAAGCGGCAGCCAGCGGCACAATGCCCAGCAGCATAGGCACCAGCAGTACCCGGTACATATTGGGGCCGTGCTTGCCCAAAAACGCAAACGTGGCTTCGAATTTCTGCCCGAACTCGCGCAAGCGGTAAAAGTCCTGAGGCGTGGTAAACGTCCGCTCCGATTCGGTGCGGGGAGCTAGGGTAGAAGTTTGCATGGCTGGCTGAGCGGCAAAATGTGAACGTGATGCTAGATCAAGGAATCGTCGGACGCGCTAGGGGGCGTACAGGGGCGGAGCAGGGCTTTCCAGCGGTGCCTGACCAATGCGGGCCGCCCGCCATTCCAGGCCAGGGCTTTCTTTGGCCTCTACAATGCTAAAATAATTAAAGGCCAGCAAGATAGCTGTGATGGGTTGCAGCAAAAACTTCAGCGTAGAAATCAACAGCTGTGTTGGCATTACCCAATACCAATCGGTGTAGTCGAGCTCCAGAAACAAGGCCAGCCACATGATAGCCTTTTGCGGAACCACCACCACACCGTAGTTGAGTAGCACCGTCATCAGCACCAGGCCGGCCGTGGACCAGAAGTAGCCGCGGATCAGCTCAAAGCAGCGCGACAAGGTCTTTTCGCCATCCTCGATTAGCACCACGCCGGGCAGCAGTGTCAGCACCACCCACATGTAAAAGCCGGGCAGCAGCAGGCAGATAAAGCCCAGAATCATGAGCGCACCGCCGATCAGTGCACTGCCGAAGTAATTGCCGAGGCCATTGACGAAGTCCCAGATCTGTTCGGCCGTGAACCGGGCGCCGGGTTCGTCCAGCGCATGCATGCGGGCCCGCATGAAGCCGTACACCACGCCGGTAGCCACAAAAGAGCCGATGAACTCAAACACGAGGCCCAAAGGATTGAGCATGGCGCTTTCGGTACCGATGTAGTGCACCCCGACGGCCTGAAAGAAGGCCCCCAACACCATCCATAGCGACACGTAACGCAGCAAGGCGCTCAGCAGCTCCCGCCCATGCAGGCGCAGCAACTGCGCCGTGGCTTCCCATTTCTGCCCGAAGTCGCGAGTTTGATAAAAATCGGCCGGGTGGCTGAAGGCTGGGGGCGCCATAGCCGGTGCCGCTTGGGTAAAAGTGGACATTATAGAAGGACCACTGAAAGGTTAGAGCGTTTGTTCGTCGCGGTAGTCGCTGCCGTAGTCCATGGGAGCTACGGGGGTGGGTGCTTCACCCAGGCGGGCTGCTTGCCACTCCAGTCCAATACTTTGTTCGGCTTCGATGATGCTGAAGTAATTGAAGGCTAGAACAATGTTGCCAACCGCCTGAACAGCCAGTAAGGCAGCTGCCACCAGCAGGTGAATAACCAACGAGAACAGCAGGGAAATCTTCGCACCCGATTCATCTACTTCTGCCACCACATAGCCCAGCACGCCGGCCGGTACCAACACCACCGCCACGGTAAACACGGCCACCACCAGCACCACGGCGGCAGTAGACCACCAGTGGCCTTTGATCAAGTGAAAGCAACGATCAAGGCCGCCCTGCTCCATAAACACCACTCCCGGCAGCAGCGCCAGCACTACCCACACATAAATACCCGGCAGCACCAGTAAGATGAAGCCCAGGACTACTGCCAGTCCACCCAAAATTACTTTGCCGAAGTAAGTGCCCGTGTGGCTTACTTGCTCCCAAATCAATTGCGCCGTAAGGGGCTGGCCGGGCTGCTGA
Organism: Hymenobacter sp. FMD4; assembly: GCF_058932745.1. Taxonomy (NCBI): domain Bacteria; kingdom Pseudomonadati; phylum Bacteroidota; class Cytophagia; order Cytophagales; family Hymenobacteraceae; genus Hymenobacter; species Hymenobacter sp. FMD4. Next base: position 56,286 of record NZ_JBZYWH010000026.1, on the reverse strand, counting down.
TAGCTGTTCATGCGGGCCCGAATGAAACCGTAAGCCACGCCGGTCCCGATAATGTCGGCTACGCGTTCGAAGATGGAGCCTAGCCGGTCAGCGCCGCTGTTATCTTCGAGCATTGCCACCCCAGTAGCTTGGATAACGGCGCCGAGCAGCAACCACGGCGCAACGTAGCGCAGCAGCGCTGCCAAAAACTCTTTGCCGTGCAAGCGCAGCAACTGGGCTGCTGCTTCCCACTTCTGGCCAAAGTCACGGGTTTGGTAAAAGTCAGCTGGGTGGCTGAAGGCGGGCGGAGCACTGGCTACCGCGGCAGTAGTAAGCGTGGGCATGTGGATAACGGTGAAGGAAATAAGGAGCGAGTAGTATCAGGGAGCTTCTTCATCGAACTCGGGCAAGGCCTGCGCCGCACGCTCGGTGCGCCGGTGCAGCCACCACGGATAAACCACGAAGTAACCCAGCACCAGCAGCAGCGACAGCCCAATGGCGGGCACGCTCACGGCCAAGGGATGCTGCGGGGCGAGGCGCGTAATAAAGCCTTCCAGGAAGGCCGCCACCACAATCAGCGGCACCAGCCCGGCCATGAGCTTGATGCCGTCGCGGGCGCCGCGGCGCAGTGCCTCCCCGCGCGGGTAGCTGCCCGGAAACAGCAGGCTGCTGCCCAGCACCAGCCCGGCCCCGGCCGCGAGGATGATGCAACTGATTTCGATGGTGCCGTGCACCCAAATGGCCAACGATGCTTGCAGCCCTACGCCCTGCGCAAAAAAGAAATACTGAAAGCTGCCCACCATCACGGCGTTGTAGAACAGCATGCCCAGGGTGCCCAGCCCAGCCACAGCGCCCATGGCAAACATGGTCAGGGCCACGCGCACGTTGTTCAGCGCGATGTACAGAAACATGGAAATCTCCGACGAGTTGCCGTAGATATCGGTGGGGCGCCCGCGCCGGATGTTCTCCAGTGTTTTGTTCACGTACGCATCACCCAAGATGAGGCGCACGAAGGTGTCGTCTTCAGCTGCGGAAATGGTGCCCAGGCCGCCGAATAGCAGAAACAAGCCTAGCGCCAGCGCCATAGGCCGCCAATGCCGCGCTAGCAACAGCGGAAACTCCGTCAGCCAGAAATAGCCCAGGCCACGGCGTTGGGTGGTGCGGCGGCGGTACAGCTGCTCGTGAAAGCGCGACGCTAGTTGGTTGAGGTGTTGCGTTACGGGCGCCGCGGGGTAGAAGGTACGGGCGTAGGCCAGATCGTCGGTAAGAGCCACGAAACGTTCGGCCAGCTCCTCCGGGCTACCGGCCGGAGTATGCTCATAAGAGTGCCACCGTTCCTGATTGCGGCGAATGAATACAGCTTCACGCATAAAGAAGCGCCCGCCTCACGGGAAAGGGCATGATAACGTGTCGGGAAGGTCCTATTTTTGGAGCTATTCTGCAATTTTTTCCACCGCGTTTATGGCGCTTCTTCGCATCCCTACCACCCAAAATGTCACGCTCGAGTACGAAACGGCTTCCGTTGGCGAGCGGATTGCTGCCACGCTCATTGATGGGGTAGTGCAGGCGGGCTGGGCCATTCTCTGCGCCATCTTGTTTTTCGGCATTCTGGATCTGGATACCCGGGGCGGCGAGTCAGTGGTGACCATCCTGTTTTTTGTGTCGATTGCCTTGCCCATTTTCCTGTATCACCTGCTTTCCGAACTGGTCTGGAAAGGGCAGAGCATCGGTAAGCGGCTGATGAAGGTGCGCGTCATCAGCCTGAATGGCACGCCGCCGCGCTTCAGCCAATATTTGTTGCGCTGGGTGCTGCGGGTGGTCGATATCAGCCTGTTTTACGGTATTGTAGCCATGGCCTGCGTGCTGGGCGGCGGGCGCGGCCAGCGCCTCGGCGACATGGCCGCTGGTACCGCCGTGGTGCGTCTGAACCGTCGCCAGAACGCCGCCGACAACTCCCTGTTCGGCGTCAGCTACGACCCCAACTACCGCGTGACTTTCCCCGAAGTCACCAGTCTATCTGACCACGACGTGCGCCTGATTCAGGAACTGGTGACGCAGAGCGAACAGCGCGGCGCCTACCACATCCTGACCGACGTGGCCCAGCGCGTACGCACCATCACCGGTATTCAGACGACCATTCCCGACCGGGAATTCCTGCTGATTGTGCTGCGCGATTATGGGCACCTGGCAGCACAAACTGCCGATTAATAAGTTGTGCTGGCTTACTGGGAATGAAAAGCAAGGCTTGGGCAAACTCCGCTGCCGAATGCGCGTAGCAAGGATATCACCCAATCAACGCTTCATCATGGCTAATAATAAAAACGACCAGTTCGAATTTAATAAGGACAACAACCCGGATGAGCAGGAGAATTTAAACCCGCAGGCAGAAAATCACCGCCGCGGAGCCGAAGAGGCCCACATCCCGGAAGGCATTCCGGGCCAGCTGGCCGATCCGTCGTTGCACGCACCCAAGCAGAACGCGCCCAATTACGATGACTTTGGGCGGCCCGAAAATGCGCAGCATAAAAGCCAGGGCACGACTAATCCGGACAACTTCCAGCCGTATTTCGGTCAGGAAACCCCACCCGAGCCCGATGACACGCGCCACGGTGACGCCCGCTTCCGCCAAAGCGGTACCCGCAACTGGGAAACTAACGAGCCGGAAAACCCGCACGTAGGCGAGGAGGGATAATTAAAAAAAGCGGCTGCAGATGAGCAGCCGCTTTTTTTATGGGTATTAGCTTTTGAGTAACAGAACATAGCGGCAATGCCGCAAGAAGAATTATAAATAAACTACGCACAGTGAAAAAACGGGTCGCAATATAATGCGACCCGTTAGGTTTATCCAGCCGTATGCTGCAGCTTGTTCTTGCGAGAAGGCCGTAGCGGAGTACGCTCTTCGCCCTGGCCGAGCAGATCGTCGTCGCGCTCGGTTTTCTTAACTACCCAGCTCACCGAGTACAGGTCCTTGCGTCGGTCGCGCAGATTGCGCACGGCGCCAGAGGTGTTCAGGTCCTTGAGCAGGTCCAGATCGAGGTCGGCAATGAGCGTCATCTCGGTGTTGGGCGTCGCTTCGGCCACGATGGCGTCGTGAGGGAAAGCGAAGTCCGAAGGACTAAACACGGCCGACTGCGAGTACTGAATGTCCATGTTCTCGACGCGCGGCAGGTTGCCCACCGAGCCGGTAATGGCCACGTAGCACTCGTTTTCGATGGCGCGGGCCTGGGCGCAGAGGCGCACGCGCTGGTAGGCGTTTTTGGTGTCGGTCCAGAAAGGCACGAACAGCACCTTCATGCCTTCATCGGAGAGCATGCGCGAGAGTTCGGGGAACTCCACGTCGTAGCACACCAGAATGCCGATTTTACCGAAGTCCGTATCAAAGCACTTCAGCTTGTCGCCGCCGCGCATGCCCCAATAGCTGGCTTCGTCGGGGGTTACGTGCAGCTTGTACTGCTCGTCCACGGTGCCGTCGCGACGGCAGAGGTAGGCCACGTTGTGCAGCTTACCGTCGTGGTAAAGCGGCATAGAGCCGGCAATGATGTTGATGTTGTAGCTCACAGCCAGCTCCATCATCCTGGCCTTGATGGGCTCGGTGAAAGCTGCCATGGCCCGGATGGCCACCGAAGGAGTATCCTCGTTGGTAAGAGCCATCAGCGGCGCGTTGAAGAACTCCGGGAACATCACGCAGTCAGCCTTATAGCCGCTCACGGTGTCGACGAAGAACTCGATCTGCTGCAACAAGTCCTCTATGCTGCGCGTGGCACGCATCTGCCACTGCACAATGCCGATGCGGGCATTGCTCTTTACGTTACCGATGAGCTTCTCCGCGTCTTCGTCGTAGTACACGTTGATCCACTCCAGCAGCGTGGCGTAGGCCTTCGACTCGGAGTCGTAGGGCAGGTAACCCTTAATAATCTTGCGGACGTGAAACTCGTTGGAGAGTTGGAAAGTGAGGATGGGGTCGGTCAATTCCTTGTTGCGCACCATCTCCACGTACTTAGCCGGCGTCATCTCATCGGCGTACTTGGCATAGCCGGGAATGCGGCCGCCGGCTACCATGGCGCGCAAGTTGAGGTTTTCGCAGAGCTCTTTGCGGGCGTCGTAGAGGCGGCGGCCTAGGCGCAGGTTGCGGTACTCGGGGTCCACGAATACGTCCACGCCGTAAAGCGTGTCGCCGTCGGCATTGTGCGTGTCAAACTTGCCGTTGCCGGTGATTTTGGCGTAGGTGTGCCGGTCGCCGAAGTCGGAGTACTGAACGATAATGGCCAAGGCGGCCGCAGCTACGCGGCCGTTGTCCTCGATGCAGATCTGGCCTTCGGGAAACTTGCGCAGCAGGTTGTTAAATTCATCCTGGGCCCAGGCACCCTCCATGCTGGAGTATACCTTTTCCATGATGTCGCGCACGGCTTTGTAATCCGATTTGCGCAGTGTGCGCAGCACCAGTTTGTGCGCAGGGGTGGTCAAGGTCCCGTCCTCGGCAGGCACTGCTGCCGGCGTCGCGGGGGCAGTAGTTTTCTTTTCGGCCTTTTTGGCTTGACCGTTGGATTTGGAAGAAGAAGTCGTGGCCATGATTCCAGAAAAAGAGAAGCAGCGCAAAAGTACACGGCCAACAATGGCCGTTGCGCGCAATACTAAGCAACGTAGCCGGCGCCGGCGGTGTTCCAGCGAAATTGTTTTCTGCTGTTTAACTGATGCCGTTCGAAAAGTGGCATCGTAACGAAGGCTGGTACAACCAGGACTTAGCGCCCTGAAATGAACACCTGACGCTCAGCTTCACGGGGTACGCCTTTCGTTTTGCGTATGCCAGTTAAAGGATGACAGACGCCGAGCAGATCAGCCAGCTTTTGTACTGAGGAATAAATCCCACAAAACCATTAACCGCTGCCCCGCCATGATGCTACGTGTCGCTACTCCCGCCGATGTTGAAGCCCTGTTTGACATTCGCTGCTCCGTGCGTGAAAACCACCAGTCGCGCGAGCAACTGGCTCAACAGGGCGTGACGCCGCAAGCCGTGGCCGACTGGCTGACTGGCGACGGACCTGGCTGGTTGGTGGAAGTAGATGGTCAGCCCGTGGGCTTTTCGATGGTAATACTGTCGGAGCAAACGGTATTTGCCTGCTTTATTCGACCCGGCTTTGAAGGGCGGGGGATTGGCCGTTGCCTGATGGAAGCTGCCGAGGCCGAACTGCGCCGCCACGGCATCCAAGAAGCCTGGTTGACTACCGGCGCCGATCCAAACATTCGAGCCAATGGCTTTTACCAAGCTCTCGGCTGGCAAGCCGTCGGCTACGAACCCGACGACCAAATCCGCTATACCAAGCGCCTTTCTGGCAATCAGTAACGAATCAGCTTGCCAATGGAGGTGTTGCCATCGACGTGTTGCACACGCAGCACCAGCGCGCCGCGCCACGTAGCTGGCATGGCCAGTTCCGCAGTGCCCGCCCTTAGTTGCTGCTCGCTCAGCACGCGCCCGCTCAGGTCTAGCACCTGCACTGTGGCAGCCATCGGGAGTTGCAGGCGCACAGCTTCGCCGGCCGGGGCTGCCGTGGGCCAGGCGGCTAAGGACAGCTGCGCGGTCACATTGGTACTGAGTACCTGCAGGCGGCGGTAGATGTCGCGGTACTCGATGTTGGTGATGGTTTCTTGCCCGCCTACCATGGCCGTGGTAATGGTGAGCACCGGCACGTGAATGGTTTTGGCCAGCCACTTATACTCACGGCGCACCGGCAGCGTAATTGCCTGCCCGGCGCCGGCGCCGATGGCAATGCTGTCCTGGTCTTCCAGCCGCGTCACGATGCGCACCGTCTGGAACGTGCCAAAAGGTGTAGTCAGCGTGCCCCAGGCATCGGGTTTGTTTACGCGCTTGCGGCGCTGCGACAAAAAGCCCGTGCCGGGTACATTCACCTCGAAATAGGAATTGCTGGAGTCGGGTTGGCTGGCAAAGCTGAGCGGAAAACGATAAATCACGTCCTGCTGCGCCTGGCTTTGGTAAGTGACAGGCAAGCCAAAACCACTTACCGTGGCGCCGTAGCCGACGGAGCGAAAATCGTTGTTGGAGTTGTTATAGAATGCTACCGGATCGGCGATGGGCAGGGCTGTGCCAGGCGGCAGGGGCAGCATTGCAGGCGACACAAGGTTGGCGCGGTTGACGCCGCCAAACGGACCAAAGGCAAATTGCAAGGTGGGGGCTGTGGTACTCAGGGCAACGTACCGTTCCACGCGCTGGCTTTGAGGTTGCAAGACACCGTAATTCCACGTTTGGTTGGCGCCCCGGCGCGTCAGCGGCGGAGCCGTGGCTGGCAGCACCGGCGCAGCTTGGCTTAGACGCAAGGTGTCGCCTACCACCGGCATGTCGGTGCGGTCGATGCTAGGCGAGGTTTGGGCCAGCGCCGAAGTCGTCGTCAGCAGGAATAAAGCAGCGTAGAGGTTTCGTTGCATAGAGTAAAAGGAGTGGGGGCTATGTTAGCTGAGAGTGCGTGAGGAGTTTAAGAAGCTGAAGCTACGTGCTAAGTCCCAATCCTCAGAACAATTACGGCTTGGTGGCTAACTATATTTGTGGGTGAAAAAATGGTTACTGATTGCGTTATCCGGAGCGGTGCTACTGGGATGCGGCAAAGATCGTACGGTGCCCAAGGCATCGTTGCGCGTGCGGGTGGAGAAATTTGGACAGCCTTTGGCTAACGCACAGATCGGCTTAGCCTCTTCGCAGCAAGAGCTGGATCTGCAGTCATATACGCAGCGCGCCACAACCGATGCGCAAGGCGAAACGACATTATCGGTGCCCACAGATACCGATGCCTATTTCGAGGTACGCTCCAGCGACTCCAATGGTGTTAATTTTTATGCCGGTACTTCAGTCGCGGCTTCCCAACTGCAGACTGGTCCTGCACCTCAATTGCTGGAGCTACACCAAGCTCGGTTACTCCCGGTACGCGTGAGCGTTCAGCGGCAACCGGCCAACTCCAACGAGCAGGACTACACACTAGGTTACTCTTATGATGCACTGGGCCGGCAGCTAAAAACAGAACGTAACGGTGCAGACGGAGCTTATTCGACGATGCATTTCTACAATCCTGATGGCTCCTTACAGCGGCTCGACCGCTATAGAGGAACCGAGCTGGAAGTGTCGGTTACGTTTACACACACGCCAAGTACAGTAGCGGCTTCGATGCGCGTCCATTCAGCTCTTCCGCCCTACACCATTACTGATAGCCTTTACTACGTCGGTAACCGGCTGGTTCGCTATTATACGGGCAGCCAAGGCCCGTCGCTGGCTTACAAAACGGACTTCAGGTATTTTGGTAACGAGCTAGCTAGTGAAGACACGCGCCTGTTACGAAACGGCAATGTGCAGAGCTCCAGCTCTTACGCGTACTACCCGTTGCCTAATCCCTTCTACTTCGACCGGAATACCTTGTTGGCTCAGATATACGGGCTCCGACCGCCCGGCAACAAGTGGGCAGCCCTGTCAGCCACTAGCATTCGGTATGTAAATGGAATGAACACCGGCGGCGGAAGCCAATCGATCCTTGCAACAGTCGACGGTTACCCTCAGGCGGTGGCAATCAGCGCGGGTACGGCTTCTTATCGGGTGGAGTACACTTATTGCTGGCGGTAACACCTATAAGCCAGAAACACCGGCGCCGGACTGTACTAGTCCGGCGCCGGTGTTTCTGGCTTGTAAGGGCTATGGAAATTACAAAGACATTTCCGGCACTCCAACCTCGGGTATTACCAGTTTACCGGCGGTAGCGGCCTGGATCTGCTCTACCGACACGCCCGGTGCCCGCTCGCGCAGGACAAAGCCATCGGGCGTCACATCGAGCACGGCTAGTTCCGTCACAATTTTCTTTACGCAGCGCAAGCCCGTGATGGGAAGCGAGCAATCAGTTAGCAGCTTGGAGGAGCCGTCTTTGGCCACGTGCTGCATGGCTACGATGATGTTTTTGGCCGACGCCACTAGGTCCATGGCGCCGCCCATGCCCTTCACCATTTTGCCCGGAATCTTCCAGTTAGCAATGTCGCCGCGCTCCGAGACTTCCATGGCGCCGAGGATGGTCAGGTCCACGTGCTCCCCGCGAATCATGCCAAACGACTCGGCCGAGGAGAAAATGCTGGAGCCGGGTAGGGTGGTGATGGTCTGCTTGCCGGCATTGATCATGTCGGCGTCCACTTGGTCTTCGGTAGGGAAGGGGCCCATGCCAAGCAGGCCGTTTTCGGACTGTAGCACCACGCTAACCCCTTGGGGAATGTAATTGGCCACCAGCGTTGGGATACCGATGCCAAGGTTGACGTAGTAGCCGTCTTTGACTTCTTGGGCAATGCGCCGGGCAATGCCGTGTTTATCTAATGCCATGATGTTCTGTTGGTAGGGAAAAGAACGTCATGCCGAGCTAGTCGAGACATCTCGCGTGCTGATGCCAAAGGGTAACTACCAGTGAGGAAATTACCATCGGGCGAGATTCCTCGGCAAGCTCGGAATGACGGCCTGATGACTATTCGGCCAGACAACTAGCCCTGACGGACCGTCCGCTGCTCGATGCGCTTCTCGTAGGCCTGGCCCTGGTAGATGCGCTGCACGTAGATGCCCGGCGTATGGATCTGATTGGGGTCCAGCTCACCAGCAGGTACTAGCTCTTCCACTTCCGCCACAGTAATTTTGCCAGCGGCCGCCATCATGGGATTGAAGTTGCGGGCGGTGCCTTTGTAGATGAGGTTACCGGCCGTGTCGCCCTTCCACGCTTTTACGAAAGCGTAATCGGCGTGCAGCGCGGTTTCCAGCAGGTACATCTTGCCGTTGAATTCGCGGCTTTCCTTGCCTTCGCCTACTTCAGTACCATAGCCGGCTGGCGTATAAAAGGCCGGAATGCCCGCACCACCAGCCCGGCAGCGCTCGGCTAGCGTGCCCTGCGGGATTAGCTCTACTTCCAGCTCGCCCGAGAGCAACTGCCGCTCAAACTCGGCGTTTTCACCTACGTAGCTGGAAATCATCTTTTTCACCTGCCGCTTCTGCAGCAGCAGTCCGATGCCGAAATCATCAACTCCGGCGTTGTTGGAAATGCAGGTCAGGTTCTTGACGCCAAGGCGCAGCAGCTCCTGTATGCTGTTTTCGGGAATGCCGCACAGGCCAAAGCCGCCGAGCATGAGCGTCATGCCATCGGTGACGCCCTGCAGCGCGGCCTGGGCATCGGCTACTACTTTGTTGATCATAGGAAGAGTCGAGTGGGAAATGACCGGAAAGTTAGTCCGCTGGGGCAGCAAAAAAAGAAAAAGCCCGGCGGATGGCTACTTTTCGGAGCCGCAACACTGTTGGTCAGGGGAGGCTGGGAAGCTCCGGTTGATAATCCACTGGTAACAGTTCGCCTATTTTCTCGAAGGCCCAGTATCCTTCCGCATATAACGCTAAAGGATCAGCCAATTGTCCGGTAGGGCCGATTTCCGCCTGCCATTTACGCAAGGTCAGTGTCGAAATTTGCTCGGCGGGTTTTACTGATGACTGGCCCAGCTGAGGCGGGAGTGAGTATGCTGGGTCGGGCTTTTCAAGCTTGTAGGTAACCTGAATAAGATCTGGAAAGCGCAGAAACACCGTGCCCGCCTGCGTTGGGGGCGTGATTAAACCATGTAGGGGTATCGGCTCCGGAGAAAGGTAGCTGTGCATGGGCGGTTCCCGAAGCGCGCTAACCAACGAATCGTGTAAGCTCCATAAAGAACCCGGATTTGCTTGGCGCTGCACTTGCAATAGGCTGTCGGCTATCATCCAGCGTCGGTTAGGCACGCGGCGCAATCGATTGGCCACAAAACCTTCAGCACTAACGTTGCCTTGGTTAAGACTACGCAGGAAGTGGGTAAGAGAACCGTTATAAGCGGCACGGCGGTTGGCTGCCCAACGGCGACGTTCGGCTGCGCTTTTGGTAGGGAGCTCCTCAAACACCGGCCACGCGTAGTATGACAATACTTGCTTTTGAAAGTTGAGCGTAAAGTGCAGGCCGTAAAACCTAATCCGGTAGCCTAAAGCTCTATTTTCAACCTGTAAATATTCAGGCGAAAAGGCACTTAACTCTCGGGTCTGTTCATCGAAGTCCACCAAAACCCCATCGGGGTTGCCGATGCGGCACTGCCGCGAAAAAGCGGAGTTTCCCAGGAAAAGCTCCGCAAAGCGTCGGTATTCGCTGGGCTTGTTTCCATGTGGCCGAACCGTTACACCCGCCAGTTGATTTGAGGTAGGCGACGGCAGCAGCTTAAGTGTAACGGGAGCATCGGCTACTTGCACCGCCTGCTTAGTGAGGCGGTAACCTAGGTAAGACACCACCACCTCATATCTACCGGCCGGAACCCCTGTCAAGCGAAAACGACCGGCATCATCGGTGGTAGTCCCCAGGGTGGTGTTGGCCAGAAACACGCTGGCAAAAGCAAGCGGCGCACGGGTAATCGAATCCTGAACTTCCCCGCTGATGCTACCCTGCCCCGAAGCCCGTTGTGCCAGCAAGCCAGCCAGTAGCAGCAATAGGATGCGACTGAATGAAAGAAGATAATTCAACATAGCGGCCAACAAGCTAAGCAGAACATCGCACTTTTGCGCGGTGAGCAGCTAGTGGCTGTCAGATCTATTACCCTCCGATCAGATGCCGACGGGCATCATCTGCATCCAGCGCCAACTGTGCTTTCAAGGCATCCAGCCCGCTAAATTTCTGCTCATCGCGCAAGCGAGCGATGAATTGTACCGTTAGCGGCTGATCGTACAAGTCGCCGTCGAAATCAAGCAGGTGGGCTTCTACAGTTTCCTGCAGGTCGCCGCCCACCGTAGGGCGCACGCCGATGTTGAGCATCGCGGCGTGGCGCGTGCCGGCAGCCGTGGTGGCCATCACAGCATAAACGCCGCGACCGGGCACCTGCTTTAGCGGGTCCTCGCAGCGGATGTTCGCCGTAGGGAAACCGATAGTGCGGCCGAGCTGCTGGCCGCGCACCACAGTGCCAGTGAAGGGGTAATCGTAGCCGAGGTAACGGTTGGCGGTGGCAATATCACCGGCTTCCAGAGCGCGCCGGATGCGGGTGCTGCTCACGCCCACGGCGTCCACGTCTTCACGTGGAATTTCTTCCACTTCTAGGCCGTACTCCGATGAGTGCGTCCGCAGGTAGTCAAAGCCACCTTCGCGATTTTTGCCGAAGCGATGGTCGTAACCAATTACCAGTTTACTGGTCCCCACTGTGTTAAGCAGCAACTCGCGGATGTATTGTTCCGACGTCCACTCGGCAAACTCTTGGGTGAAAGGCACGATCAGCAAGTAATCTACCCCGTGCGACTCCAGCTTCTCAATACGCTCGTCCAGGGTATTGAGCAAATGCAGCTTCAAGGGCTGCGGGTGGGCCAGCGGAGGAGCCAAAACCAGCCGCGGATGCGGCCAGTAGGTAATTACCACGCTCGGGCCATCCGACTGGCGGGCTACTTCCCTAAGCCGTTGCAAAATCTTTTGGTGGCCCAGGTGCACGCCGTCGAAAGTACCGCTGGTTACCACGGCATTGGTCAGGCGCGGAAACTCGGCTGGGTCACGGACAACTTGCATGGACAAAGGGGCAGGACTAGTAAAGAGGGCTGATAAGCAGCTGGCGTCAGGGCCTGGCTGCATTATCGGATGCATAGCGTGAACAGGCAGTATTTTGTTTGCCTGTTCACGCTGATATGCGAAGCGAAAGTAAAACTAGTTGAGCGGCTCAGGCTGCTCAGGGGCTGGAGCATCGGTACCGGGGCGCTGCGTAGCGTCGTAGTACTTCAGGCCAACGCGGCGTTCGGGGCGAGGTGTTTTGGCCGGTCGGCTTTCGGCTCCTTCGGGCCGCGGAGCGCGCCGGGCTTCGATATCAGCCATCCTCAACGCATTTTCGAGCCGGTATTCTCCGATGCGGGTGCGTACGAGTTTGGTGAGGTGGGCGCCGCAGCCCAATAGTTCGCCGAAGTCGCGGGCAAGGCTGCGGACGTAAGTACCCTTGGAGCACACGATGCGAAAGTGCACTTCGGGGCCGTTTACCTCCGGCAAATCGAACTCCTTGATGTCAACGGTTTTGCTCTTTATTTCAGCCGTATCTCCGCGGCGGGCCAGCTCGTAGGCCCGTTCGCCGTTGATTTTTACGGCCGAGTACAGCGGCGGCGTCTGCTCGATCAGGCCGGTGAGGCGGGCCGCCGCGGCGTGCAGATCGTCTGGGGTGAGGTGCTGCCAGGGCTTCTCCTCGCTGACTTCGGTTTCGAGGTCGTAAGAAGGCGTGGTTTGGCCCAAGCGGAAAATGCCGGTGTACTCCTTTTCCTGACCCTGAATGTCGTTGATGCTCTTGGTTTTTTTGCCGGTGCACAGAATCAGCAAACCGGTAGCCAAGGGGTCCAGCGTACCAGCGTGCCCAATTTTGCGGGCCCGCAGCGCGTACTTGGTTTTCTTCACCACATCGAACGAGGTCCAGTTCAGCGGCTTGTCGATCAGCAACACCTCGGCCGGCTCGGCTTCGGGCTGGGGGCGGCGCGGCCGCTGGCCCGACTGCGAAAAGGGTTTCGACTGGTTCATATCAGTTGCAGGTTGATGCCTAGGCCAATCATCGTCAGAATGATAACCCCGACGATGATTCGGTAGATGCCAAAGGCCCGGAAGCCGTAGCGGTTCACGAAGGCCACAAAGGACTTAACGGCCAGCATGGCCACCACGAAGGCCACGGCATTGCCGAACAGCAGCATTTTGATGTCGTCAGCCTGTAATGGGTTCACCTTGTAGGTCTTGTACAGCTCGTAGGCTGTAATGACCGTCATGGTGGGCACGGCGAGCAGGAAGGAGAAGTCGGCGGCCGAGCGGCGGTCGAAGCCCTGCGACAAACCGCCCACAATGGTAGCGGCCGAGCGCGATACGCCCGGAATCAGCGCAAAGCACTGGAACAAGCCCACCTTCAGCGCACTGGCGTAGCTGGGCACGGAAACCTGCTTGCCCGGCTTGTGAAAGATGCGGTCGATGAACACTAGCACGATGCCGCCTACCACCAGGGAGGAAGCCACCACGGTTACGCTTTTAAGCAGATCGGCAATGACATCCTTTAGCAAAAAGCCCAAAATACCGAAGGGGATAAAGGCCACAGCCAGCTTCAGGTACAGATCAAAGCTCTGCAGGAAGCGGCGCCAGTACAGCACCACCACCGAGAGGATGGCGCCGAGCTGAATGCTGGTGATGAATGTTTCGGTGAACGGCAACTGCCCGATGCCGAGCAAGTTGGCTACGATGATCATGTGCCCGGTGCTGGAAACAGGCAAAAACTCTGTAAGACCCTCCACAATTGCCAGCAGGAGGGCTTGCCAATAATTCATGCGGTACTGTTAGCGGCGCTGGTAAGTGGGCGTGACCGGCGTGGCAGGTGCCGTAGGAGCAGCCGAACCAGCAGTGGCAGTTGTGTTCGGAGCACCGGGCTGGCTAGGAGCAGGGTGGCCGGATTTGGCCATGATGGCGAAAAATTCCACTACAAAGCCGATAGCCAGCAGAATCGGGCCCAGCGTGATGCCAAGAAAGCCCTCGCCGTAATCGGCCGAGTCGAGGCTCATCGTGATGAAGCCGGCTGCCAACAGTGCCAGGCCGATGAACATCAGGCGGTAGTTGCGGGGCCCGAAGGCAAAGCGAGGAGTGGACATGGTGCGATGAGGTGAGGGAGGCGTTCGAGGTGGACTTGGGGTAGATGGCTATGGTAGTGCTACAGTTGCTTTACCATCAAGCAGCCGACTCAACGTGCTTACCCAGGGAGTTCATTTTTGAGTTAATACAAATCGTCCAGGGACATGCGCAGGTACTTGCGTACGGCCCGATAGGAGCTGAAAAAACCGATGACGCCGCCCAGCACCAACAAGGCCACTAACACGGCCCCAATGAGGCGGTCGTCGCGGAGCAGGCGCACTTCTGTTACCTGCAGGTACACCCATTGTAGCACGGCCAGTAGGATCAGGCCGGCCAGGATGCCGCCCACTATGCCCTGCCACATGGCCCGGCGCAGAAACGGCCGCTGGATAAACCAAGACGTAGCGCCTACCAGTTGCATGGAGCGAATCAAGAAGCGCTGCGAGAACAGCGCCAACCGGATGGTATTGTTGATGAGGATGACGACCACCGTCGTGAGCAAAACCGCGAAGCCCAGCAGTACCAGGCTTATGCGCTGCATGTTACTGTTGACGCCAGCCAGAAAGCTTTCTTCTACTGTGGTAACTTCAAATACGCCCTGTTGCTGCCGCAAGTCCTGGCTGATGCGACGCAATTGCGCTACGTCGGCATACTCAGCGTTGAGCTTTAGGATGTAGGCGTCGCGCAGGGGGTTGTCGCCCAGAAAGGACTGAAATTCCTCGCCGGTAAAATCAACGAACTGCCGCGCACCTTCTTCCTTGGATAGAAAGCGCACCTGCGGTTGCCCGTCTTTGTAGGCGATATAGGGCTTCTGGGTCAAAGTGCGCTGCAGGCGCAATAACTGCGTTTCGGGCAAGTCGCGCTCCAAATACAACTGAACCTCGATATTCTCCTTCACGGCCTCCGACAGCTTGTGCGCGTGCACCAGCAGCAGCCCGAACAGGCCCGTAACCAGCAGCGCCAAGGTGATGCTGAACACCACCATGGTATGCGGATAAGAGCCAAGCTTCTTCTTACGGGCGGGTCGGAATTGGGGCATCAGGGGGCAAAGGTAAGGGGTGAAATAGTGAGATGGTGAAATAGTGAGTGTCCTAGGACATCAAACCCACAAGTTCACCACCTCGCCAATTCGCCGTTAGAGCACCGTGCGCGGGTCGTCGTCGATGACCAGTTGTTCGCGGGCTTTGCGCCGGGCTTCTTCGCGGCGGCGCAGGCGCTTACGGGCAAAGAGTTCGGTGAGGTTGTCAAACTGCTCGGTGTGCACCACGGAGAGGCCAGCCCGGGCCTGGTTTTGGCTAATGCCGAAGTCGCGTGGGGTGGTTTCATAACGCAGGCGCACGCGGTACTTGCCGTCAGCCCGCACGAAGTACTCTAAGCCAAGGTCACCGATCAGCGAGTTTTGGTTGGCGCCGGTAGCGTTGTTGGCTGGGTTGTTGGTGATGCCGCCAGCCCGGGTTACCCGCAGGCGGCCCTGCAGGAAACTGTAGCTCAGGCGTACTTGCAGGTTGCGCAGTTCCTCCTCCGTCACCCCGTCGATGTTGAAGTCGATTTCCAGGTTCTGGTCGATTTGGGAAGTGAGCAAGCCGAGCTGCGTCGACAGAATCTGGCCCAGGCTGCTTTGCACGGCGTTGTTGCCGGTGGCCAACGAAGCATTGCCAAGGCCGCCGATGCTGGTAAGCTGCCGGAACAGCAGCAGCGAGAACACCTGTCGGGTAAGCTCCTGTTCGTCGTTGCGCACATTCGAAAGAAAAGCCGTAATGGGGCCTTCCACCGCCGACGGTGCATCGTTGAATTCCAGCCCTAGCTGAATGCGGGGCAGCAGCATAGCTCCTGTCAGGTGCATTACGGCCGTTACGCTGGCGTACACCTGCTCCTCGTTGGAGCCCAGGATGGGGGCTAGCGAGGTGCGCTGGGTATAGGTGGCTGTCACGTTCATCTCGCCGGCCATTGGGTCGCCGTTCCAGGTGAGCGTGCCGCCCGGGCGCACCCGGAACTCCTTGTTGACGAGGCCCTGCAGGGTGAAGTTGTAAGCGCCCCGCACGATTTCCAGCTGTCCGTACATGTTGAAATCACCGCGGGTATCCACGTTCAGGCGCAGCTGTCCGGCGGCGGTGCCGCGGATAACGTCGCCGGTGCTTTCGTCCAGCAGCACCTCCATGTAAGCGTCAGGCGTCACGTCGAACACGCAGTTCAGCAGTATGCCCGAGAGGTCAACAGATGACCGGGCAGTAGCAGTTGCCGCGGTGCTTACCGTATCCGATACGTTGCGGTTGACGAACTTGATGTAGTTAGCCTGCGTGGCTGTGGCGGCATTATCAAGCGGCAGCGAAAGGCGGGTGCCGGCTTCGCTACGCGCCCGCACATCGATAACCAAGTTCTCGACGGGACCCGTTACACTGGCGTTGCCGGTGGCGAAGGCCGTGCCGAAGTACAAGTCATTCTGGCGGCGCGTGGTGTTCAACACCTGCATCCGCCGGAAGTTGGCCTTCAGCGCCAGGCGCATGTTCTGGAAGCCTTGGTGGAAAATGTTGCCGTCGAGGGTGCCTGTGTTGCCCAGCGGGTCGCGCAGACGGATGTTGCGGAATACCATCCGGTCTTCGAAGAAGCGAATGTTGTCTTCGAAGGTGTAGGTAGTATTAAGGTAAGGGAAGGTAAAGCGGCCGCCGCGCACGGCTACGTCGCCGCGCAGCAGGGGCGCATCAAAGGGACCGTACAGGCGCAGTGTGCCGCGGCCGGTGCCGCTGAGGTTGCTCAGCACACCGTACAGGAAGGGCTCGGCCAGCTTCACGGGTGCATCGTTCAGGATGCCGGTTAGGTTCAGCTGTTCGCGCTCGGCACCGGGCGCAACGGTGCCAGCCACGCTGAGCACGTTCTGCCCGTCGCGCTCCACGTTGAGGTTCATGCCCAGGCGCTCAGCGTGGTTATCCCAGTTGGATACGCCGGCCACGTTGCCGATCAGCACATTATCAAAATACAGCGAATCGACGGTGAGGCGTGCGGCGGCTACCAACTGCCCGAACACGCCGCGCACGTCGCCGGTGGCATTGACGCGGCCGCGCATGTTCTGGCGCGTCAGGGCCGAAAGCGTAGCCAGTTCCAGGTTCTTTACCTCCAGGTGCAGGGTCTGAGCCGGGTCCTCGGAAATGCGGCCGGTAGCCAGAATCTGCTGTGGTCCGTTGGAAAAGGAGAAGTTCGGTACCGTGATTTCGCGGCCTGCCCCGGCAACCACAATGGCGTTGTCCTGCGCAATAATCCATTCGCGTCCCAGCAGATTTACGCCCGATTGGCGGAACACAATCTGCACCGCGTTGGGCAGAAAGTCGAGGGCGCCATTGATTTGGGCCCGGTTGGTGGTGCCCGTCTGCGCCAGGGACGAGGAAAAGTTGATCTTGTCCTGGTCCCACACGCTTTCCACGTAAAACTGCTCGGTATTGCCCAGCACGGGCATGTGCTGCCGGGTGCTGGTGACGCTGGCCGTTGCCAGCACCTCGGGGGCATTGGGCAGCTTAGAGGTCAGCAGGTCGAAGCTCACGTTTTCGGCCCGGATGCTGTCGTATTGCACCACGGCCGCTTTGCCGCCCAAGGTCAAAATGGAAGTAGCGCCGTTGCGGAATGAGCCCTCCACGTTGGTGTCGTTGCTGAGGGTCAGCTCGGGCACAAACACCTGCAGCAGCTGGTTGGCCTCTTGCTTCAGGTTTAGGCTCAGGTCGATGGCGTAATCGGTGGGCGTGGCCTGCCGGGCCTTGCGACGGTAATAAGCAGCCGTGGCGGCGGCGTTGCCCTCAAAGTTCAGCTTGTATTCCTCGATCAGCTGCTGCGCATCGCGCAGGGCCTGGGAATACTGGTAGTCGCCGCGGGCCCGCAAGCGGAACGCGTCGGAGCGCATCGCCAGGATTCGGTCGCCGTCGCGGCGGGAAGCCAGCAGGTCCAGCGTATCCAACTCCACGGTGCGGCCACGGAGGCTCAGGCGGGTGCCACGCAGGTGAATGCGGCCCAGCAGCTCGTCCAGGGTCAGGCCCTGAAAGCGTACGTCGGCTTGCGTGCTCACCACCAGCGGCTCATCAACCAGGCCGAGCGCCTGCAGATTGGCCCGGCGTACGTCACTTACTAAGTCAAACGCCTGCCGGCCCCGCGCCCAGTTGATGGTGCCTTCGCCGGTTAGCTGCAGGTTGGGGTCGTTGATGTTGACCTTGCCCTCAAACTCTTGCCGCGTCAGGCGGCCGTTGGTCACCTGAATATTGCGGTAGCGGTAGCCATTAACCCAAGCCGAGGTGATGGTGGCATTGGCTTGCAAGCGGGCAGCTTCAGGGTCAAAGCTCACGCCTTGCACCTTGCCGTTCAGGGCCACGTCGCGCACCAGCGACTCATCACCAAGCAGCTTGCCAAGCTGGAAGCCGGCCGTGCGCACGGTACCGGCGTAGCTGGAGTTACGCGGGTCGGTCTTGAACTTCAGGTTTACGTCCGACGACACGTTGCCCAAAGCCGTCTGAAAGTCGCCGTTGGCTACAAAGTCATTATAGAAACCGAGAAACTGCCCGTTGAGCTTCACCGTGCCCAGTCGTTGGAAGTAGGGGTACACATCGGCGGGCAGCACCGGCTTCAGGTCGCGTGGGTTTACCACGGTGCCGGGGCGTAGGCGCAGCTCGGCGAAGGTTTCCTGCCACTTGGGGAGGCCCTCGGCCGCAACGTTGCCAATGATGCGCGTACCGCTGTTGCTGTAGCGCAAGTCCAGGTTTTTCGCCGAGAAGTTGCGCACGTAGCCTTTGGCTTCGCCGGAAATAAGGATCTGCTCGTCCCAGCCCTCCAGTTGCGGCGCAAACTGGGCAATATCCTTGGCGTACACGCGGCTGGGCTTCAAGCGCGCCGTTACTTTCACCGAATCGTTGAAGTCGGTGAAATTCAGGAAGTGGTCGTATTCAAAGCGCACGTAGTCGCGCAGCTGGCTGCCGCCTACGCGCAGGTTTAGCTTATCGAACTCCCAAAACTTGGAGGCATAAGTCATGCCCGCCGTCAGTTCCCGCAGCCTGGTTTTAGAAGGAATGTCGGTGGCCCGCAGCCCGTCGACCTGGGCGTGAATGGTATCACCACGAAACCAGATCTGCGACAAATCGGCGTACACGCTGTCGATGAACATGTGGTCATAGTCCATCAGGCGGCCGTATTCGGGCGCTTTGGGCAAGTCTTTGCGGTCGAGCACAAAACGGGCGTTGCGCAGCCCCACCGATTCTACCTGGAAGTCAAACGCGGTGGTTTTGGTGGTGTCGGGCTCGCCCAGCAGCTTCTGAAACGCGTCGAGGAAATCGTCGAGGTTGGCGTTGTTGTTCGGCGAGTTCGGGTAGGTGACCAGCGCGAAGCGGGCTTCGGTCAGCAGTACCTTACTCAAGTAGAGCTTATTGGGCGAAAAGATGGAAAACGTGCTGATATCGGCCTCTAGTTCGCCGATGTAAAACAAGTCGCCGCCTTTGCGGTCGAGCACTTGTACGCGCTCCAGCACCACTTTGGTAAAGGGCCGAATATCCACGCGGCCGATGCTCACCGGGTGGTCCAGCTTGTCGGAAAGAATAGTTGCCGCCCGGTGCGCCACCCGCGTTTGCACGGCCGGAATGCGCAAGGCCAGCACCGCAGCGCCCAGCAGCAGGCTCAGCACGAGCAGTAGCCCGAGCAACACCTTCAGAATGGCCTTTATAACTTGCACGCGGTTGTCGGCAGGGTGGTTGAAAGCCGGACTGGCAAAAGTCGGTCCAGCAGCAAGACGTAAACGCCGTCCGAACGGATGCTTGTGTGCCGACGAAGAACGGAAATTTCACAAAAAAAGCTAATAAGCTAGACATGAGAGGTCAGAAATGAGAAATGAGCTCCACGGCTTGGCTGACTTAAGCCCCAACTCTTCTTACTTCTCAGGTTTTGCTTCTCCCTTCTCCCCGTAGCATGTCTACTCAGAACCCCATTATTCTGGCCATCGAGTCATCGTGCGACGATACCGGGGCCGCGGTTATTGCCGGCGGCGCGGTACTGGCCAACGTCGTGGCCTCGCAGCAAATTCACGAGCTCTACGGCGGCGTGGTGCCCGAACTGGCCTCCCGGGCACATCAGCAGCACATCTTGCCGGTAGTGGAAGCCGCGCTGCAAAAAGCCGGCGTGAGCAAGGATGACCTCGATGCCGTGGCCTTTACCCAAGGACCGGGCCTATTGGGCTCTTTGCTCGTGGGGAGCATGTTTGCCAAAACCTTCGCGCTGGCCTTGGGCAAGCCGTTGATTGCGGTGAACCACATGCGGGCGCACATCTTGGCGCATTTCGTGGAGGAGCCGCGGCCCACGTTCCCGTTCCTATGCCTCACCGTGAGCGGCGGCCACACCCAGCTGGTAGTGGTGCGCAGTGCCCTCGACATGGAAATCATCGGCCAGACGCAGGACGACGCCGCCGGCGAAGCCTTCGACAAAACCGCCAAGCTGCTTGGACTGCCGTACCCCGGCGGCCCCCGCCTGGATAAACAAGCCCAGCAAGGCGACCCGCTGCGCTTTCCGTTCCCGGTAAACCAGATGCCCGGCTATAATTTCTCGTTTAGCGGCGTCAAAACGGCCGTGATGTACTTCCTGCGTCAGCAAACGCAGCAAAACCCCAAGTTCATCGAGGAAAACCTGCCCGACCTCTGCGCCAGCATCCAGCACACTATTCTGCAGACGCTCATGCGTCAGCTGTGCCGCGCCGCCGCCGATTACGGCCTGACCAATATTGCCATTGCGGGTGGGGTGGCTGCCAACTCCGGCCTGCGCGCCGTGCTGCAGCGCTTAGCTGAGGAAAATGGCTGGCAAGTGTTTATTCCAGCTTTTCAGTACTGTACGGATAATGCCGGTATGATTGCCATGGCGGCGCACTTTCAGTACGAGGCGGGTGATTTTGCTTCGCAACTCGCTAGCCCGGACCCGCGGCTGAAGCTGGCGTAACTATACTGCGCTATCCATGGATGAACTGCTGCAAACGGTTATTGAAGCTGCGACGTGGATTGAGAAGGTCAATCCACGCTTCGAGGATAACTTTTACCGAAGCGAAGAACTACGGCCGACTGGACTGGTACTCGACTGGAAGCCTGGGTATCATAAGCAGCACTTTGAAAGCACCATAGCTCGGCGAAAAAGGCTACTGCACAAGGCAAGATTGAGCTCATGAGTGAGCCGGAACTATTGGAAAAAGGCCGTTTAATATTCGTTAATCCGGTAGATACAGTAGCAGATGGTACCGCTGCGCTGCATTCAGACGGCTTCTTTGATTGCTATGAACTTACTCCTTGGGATACGTGGGTATCTTTTGCTGATGCTGTGCCAGGTTTAATAGCATTTCCCGATTACATCATATCCTGGGTGCCGAACAAAGAGCTCGATCAAGTATACTGCGGCCGAGCAGTTTGCATGATGGATAATATCAGTTGGCTTTACGAATTGCGTAATGAACCGCTGGAGTCACCTGTTTTTACTCAGCTCTTCGCTGAGCCGTTTGCACTGACTTGCTCTCAAGCTCTAAGCGCCAAAGAAGCTGAGGCACGACTCGATTATCTTCTTTCGGAAGAATCGGTGGCCCAATGGATTGTGCAATGATGTCCATGCTCACATGACTATGACCAACCCCTTCCAGCCCGGCGACCAGCAAACCCACCGCTACACCGTCGTAGCTACCGACTTCGCCTCCTTCGAAGTTGGCGGCGGCCTCGTGCATCCGGTGCTGAGCACCTTTGCGCTGGCCCGCGAAATGGAATGGGCCGGCCGCCTGTTCGTGCTGCAGATGCGCGAAGCAGGGGAGGAGGGCATCGGTACGATGGTGCAGGTGCAGCACCACGCGCCCGCCTTTGAAGGCGAAACCCTGACGCTGACTGCTACCTTTGCTTCCCTCGAAGGCCGCGAACTGACCTGTACCGTGGAAGCCCGCGTGGGCGAGCGGTTGGTGGCTACCGGCCGCACAGGGCAGCGCATCGTGGAAAAAGCCAAGCTCGAAGCCCGCTTTGCCCAGCTACGCGCCCCCGTCTAGACCATCGAGTAGTATATTTCCGTAAAGCAACGGCCGCCGCTGCGGCACCCGCTGCTTCTTTCCCGCGACTCCCCGACCTCATGGCCAAAGCCAAAGAAACCACCCCGCGCGCCATCAACATTCAAAATCGCCGGGCCGGCTACGAATACTCGTTTCTGGTAAAATACACCGCTGGCATGGTGCTCGTAGGCACCGAAATCAAGAGCCTGCGCCTCGGCGACGCCAACATCACCGACGGCTACTGCACCTTCGGCTCCAACGGCACGCTGTGGCTGCACGGCGTGACCATCGCGCAGTACACCAACGGTACCTACAACAACCACGAGCCCACCCGCCCGCGCCAGCTGCTGCTGAACAAAAAGGAAATGCGCCAGCTCCACGACAAAAGCCAGGAGCAGGGCCTGACCATTATTCCGCTGCGCATATTCATCAACGACCGGGGCTTTGCCAAAGTAGACATAGCCCTGGCCCGCGGTAAAAAGCTTTACGACAAGCGCGAAGACATCAAATCCCGCGACGTGAAGCGCGAGATGGACCGCAATCAGTATTAACCCAGGCAACGAGCGCAACTTACCCGCCGCGACGGACTTGTGGGGTTGTGCCGCGTGTTGCGTTACTTTGAAGCTAGGAGCACAAGTTAGAATTGAGAGCAGCCGCGTGTGCACGCGCCGCGGCTGGCCGCTCACCCGCTACGTGTTGCCTGTCACCCATTACCTGTTACTCCATTTTGGACCACGGAATTTGCGCCCTGAGCGTTGTGCCGGTGCGCGCCGAGCCTTCGGATAAAGCCGAAATCGTTACGCAGCTTGTTTTTGGCGACTGCTACAGCATCCTGCTCACGCAAGGCAACTGGATGCAGGTGCGCCTGGCGGCCGATCAATACGTAGGGTGGGCCGATCTGAAGCAGCACACGCCCGTTACGCCGGAATATCTGGCCGCGTGGCACGCGCAGGAGCATCCGCGCAGCCTGGATCTGGTGCAGATGGTCAGCAATGCCACCACACGCATCCCCGTAACCCTCGGGGCCCGGCTGCCCTTCTTCGATGGCATGACGCTGCGCCTCGGCGACGAAACCTACTTCTACAACGGGGCCGCCACCAATCCGCAGAACGGCCACGGCGCCAGTGGCTCCAATGAAAAGCGCCTGGCCCTGCTGATGCGCGCCGGGCAGCTCTTTCTGAAGTCGCCTTACCTGTGGGGCGGCCGTACCATGTTTGGCATCGATTGCTCGGGCCTGATGCAGCAGCTTTACGGCCTGATCGGGGTGCAGCTCCCGCGCGACGCCTTCCAGCAGATCGACCACGGGCAGGTGGTGCACTTCGTGTCGCAGACCAAGCCCGGCGACCTGGCTTTCTTCGACAATGCCGAGGGCCGCATCGTGCACGTGGGCATGCTGCTCGACGACCAGCAAATCCTGCACGCCAGCGGCGAAGTCCGCATCGATCCGCTCGACCACAACGGCATCTACAACCGCCAACGGCAGAAGTACACGCACAAGTTGCGGTTGATCAAGCGGTTGTTGGTAGACTAACCAACGTTTGGGCTGATGCAGATAAGCCCCTTGCAAACAACTACAGCAATGCCCACGGGGCCACTGAGCTAAGCTCGGCGGCCCCGCGTGGTTTAATGGCATTTCGGATGCGCTGGTGGTATCGGTTTAGGGTTGGCCTGGGGAAAGGTGGATTGCGGAGCTGCAGTGCAGCTTATTTTGAACCAACCCCTACGGGCAGTGGTTGCGTAAACGACTGGAATCAGCTAGCTTACCGCTAGTTCCGGCTGTTCCTGACCACTGTGTATATGGACCAAAAAGTGCTCGTGTTGAATGGCGACTATACCGCCATTACCCTTTGCAGCGTGCAAAAGGCCTTCGTGTTGCTGTACCTCGATAAAGCCGAGCTTGTAGCCAACAAGGAAGGCGCTTTCCTGCGCACCGTCAGCAAAGCCTATCCCAAGCCCAGCATCATCAAGCTGCAGCGCTACGTGCGCGTGCCGTACAAGGGCATTGCCCTAAGCCGGCACAACGTAATGAAGCGCGACAACTTTGAGTGCCAATACTGCGGCTCCACCAAAAACCTCACCCTCGACCACGTACTACCCCGTTCCCGCGGCGGCGACAGCAGCTGGGGCAATTTGTTGACAGCCTGCGCCCGGTGCAACCACGCCAAAGGGCACCGCACGCCCGAGGAAGCAGGCCTGGTAGTCAGACAAAAACCCAAGAGGCCCACGCTGGCTAATTTCTTGAAGCTGAGTGCTGGTACCATTGACCATACCTGGCACGCATATCTGAACTGAACCGGTGTAGCATCTGCTGCCCGGTTTTTTTGATGCCTGCTGTTTCGGCTGCGTGGGCAGGCCTTGGCGCTGCGTGCAGTTGGTAACCCAACGGCGCCCTAGCAAAAGCACCACCCGACTTTAAAGCCGGGTGGTGCTTGCTGGGTGTTGTCTTTACTGATGCCGCTCGGTTACTGGGCGGCGTTGTTGGTTTGGGTTGATTGTGTAGTGCTGGCCCCAAGGAAATCGAGCAGGTCATTGGAGAGGCGGTCTTTCTCCGTGATGAACAAGCCGTGCGGAGCGCCGTCGTACTTGATGTAAGTAGCCTGCGGCAGCATCTTGGCCAGCTCGTCGCCGCTGGCTTCCACCGGCACGATATCGTCGTTGGTGCCGTGGATGATCAGCGTGGGGACCCGAATCTTTTGCACATCCTGGCGAAAATCGGTGCCGCCGAAGCTGCGCACGCATTCTTCCGTGGCGTGCGGTGAAGCCTGCAGGCAGATCATCTGCATCCAGTTCAGCCTGGCCTGACTAACGGGGTGGCTGATAACGCCCTGGCCGAAAAACTTTTTGCCGAAGGATTCCAAAAAGTCGGGGCGGTCCTTGCGCAAGCCCTTGATCATGTCGTCGAATACCTGCTGATCGGCGCCGGTGGGGTTGTCGTCCGTCTTGAGCAGGTAGGGCGTTACAGCCGATACAAACACGGCTTTGCTTACGCGCCCGCTGCCGTAGCGACCCAGGTAACGGGCCACTTCGCCGCCACCCATCGAAAAGCCTACCAGCGTTGCGTTTTGCAGGTCGAGGCCTTCCATAATGGCATTCAAATCGGAGGCCAGCACGTCATAATCGTAGCTACCCCAAGGCTTATCAGACTTGCCGAAGCCTCGGCGGTCGTAGGCAACGACGCGCTTACCGCTGTGCGCCAGCGTGTGCGATTGATGCTCCCACATCTGGTGGTCGGCGGGCCAGCCGTGGATCAGCACCACCGGGTCGCCCTGGCCCCAGTCCTGGTAAAATACATTCACGTCGTTGCCTTGGGCATCTTGGCCCACTTTGAGGTAGCTCATGATATAGGTGTGGTTTGACTTAAGAGTAATTACCTGTAAATCAGCTTAAATGTTGTTGGTACACGGGTGTGCTCAATCAAGCTTTCAGGAGAACTAAGCCACGAAGCCTGCCAACGGCTCGATGGAATTCATTAATTATCCGATGAAACTTTTAACTATTTTTTTAATGCCTGCCAATTCTGTTTGGCGGTATCCAAAGCCAGTACAGCCTACTACATGGCTTGCAGCGGGTAGAACTGGTGCTCATGACTGCTTTTGCTGCAGTTCAAAGGAGACTAATCAGTGACTTTGCCGGGGCTACGCACCGGCTCGTTGGTCTGCTCGCAAAAACCACCCACCTTTGGCCGCAATGAGCCCCATGCTTCGCCACATTCGTTTCGGCCTAAGTGCCCTCAGCCTATGTTTTGCCGCCTGCCAATCAAAGCAGGATAGCCATAGTCAAGCCGCCGCTAGCCAAGAGAAGCTTGGCACATCTTCGGCAGCGACCGACACACCCGGCGCTTGGTATCGGCAATACCGTGGTCTGTTGCCTGGCTCTACCGATAGCGTCACGCTGCACCTGACTGCTGCCCCTAGCGTGGGAACGGAAGCTGAGAATCCCCGCATGTATGGCTCTTACAGCGGCGGGAGTGGTCGGCCATTCGAATTGCTTAGCCAGTTTGCCAACAGCCCCGACAGTCTCGTGCTGTCGGAAATCGGCACCGAACTGGTGGATGCCGATAACAACGGGCCGACATGGCGGCTGCGCCGTCAAGGCCGCTTGCTCGTGGGCACTCGCGCCGGAAAGCCGGTGCGCTTTCTCGAAGTTCAGCCTGCTGGCAGCATAGCTTTTACCGCTCGGTTTTTTGCCGACTCGGTAGCTGCTTATCCCGGTCAGAAAAACAGCCCACGTGCCCAGCAGAGTCTGCTAGTACTGGTGCCCGTTAGCGGCCCCGCTGGGTTATCGGCCAACATCCTGCGCGCCTTGCGGGGCGACACCACCAGCACCCAACCCGCTCCCAAGCTGGAAGCTTACTGGCAGGAGCAGCAACGCCGTTATGCTGCCGACTACCGTGCCGATGCTGCCGAGATGAAAGCATCCTTCGAGAAAGATACCGCTGCTTTGCCCGCCTATGCATTGCGTTACGATTCGCAGCGCTTAATGCGGGTGCTTTGGAATCAAGGCTCATTGCTTAGTCTCGGCGTGATGGACTACAGCTACAGCGGCGGCGCCCATGGCAACTACGGCACCTCCGTCGTGAGCTTTGATACGCGTACTGGTCGCATGCTGCGCTACCCTGATATCTTTCGCCCTGGCACTGAAACGCGCCTTATGGCCCTGATCGACCGCGCCGTACGTCTGCAGTTTAAGCTGGCGCCTACTGCGAAACTGGAAGAAACCTTGCAGGCCGACCGCGTGCCCGTGACGCGCAATGTGTTCCTCACCGGTAGCGGGGCCGTGTTCGTGTATACGCCCTACGAAATAGCTTCCTATCCGCAAGGAGAAATCCGGGTATTCGTGCCTTACGCCGAGTTGAAGCCGCTGCTGCAGCCTAGCTTGCCCATCGGTAACCCCGAAGCAAGCGGACTGGCACAAAATCAGTAAACCAAATCAGTCCTCCGGCTCAAGCTCAAATAATGCTTCCACCGGCCTCTCAAACAACCGCGCCACTTTCAGTGCTAGCACCGTGGAGGGCACGTACTTGGCCGACTCCATAGCATTCACGCTCTGCCGGCTCACGCCGATGCGACGGGCTACTTCTTCCTGCGTTAATCCCACGGCGACGCGGGCTAGCTTCAAATTATTCTTCATGGTGGGCTGCCCGCGTGGCACGGTACAGTACGTAACGAAAGCGCAGCAGAAACAGCAGTAGGGGTGTAAACATGCTGTATACCATCAGGTTAAAAAAGACTACATCGTAAGCCAGCAGCAGCGCCACCGCTAACAGGCCGTAGTTGACGTACACGGCCCACAGCAGTGACTCCAGGCGCAGGCGCATGCTAAACTCGTCTTCGTGTAACTCCCGCGAGCAGGCTACCAGCAACGCTCCGGCAATGCAAAGCAAGCCGCTGATTTCGGGCAAGAAATTGTGGCGGTAAGCGGTGCTCGGCACCTCAGCACTCATCAGCCAAGGAATGTAGCCGCTTAGCCATGCCGGCTCCCATCCCCAATGGAGGTACAAAACGCCCAACAAAATACCCAAGCTAAGTAAGCCCCATCCTAAGGGCTTGTAGTGTTGCGGAAACAGAAGATTGGCTATCATAATGTAAAGTTTGCTTGACCAGCGGAATGTAAAGCAAATTTCACTAATTGTAAAGTTTGCTTTACATTATTCGTCTTCGGAGCTCGACTAGGTGGAACATAAGCTGGGGTAAGCGTGTAGTTAGCAGTCCAGTGACTTTCCCTATTCGTTCCTCAATGTTCTTGGGTCGAGCACAACTCAGTCGGGTTTGCGCCGTACCTTTCGAGCCCATTTTTAAGTTTTTTCCACCCGCATGCCCGTACCCAAGTTTGCCGCCGTCCGGCAAAAAGAGTCGTTTCACAACGAGTTGAAGCGCCGCGTCAATGCCTATTTCGAAGAATCCGGCAAAGACACCACTGGTAACGCCACCCTGTTTACCAAAGCCGCCCTGCTTACCGGCGCGCTGCTCTTCCTCTACATTCACCTCGTGTTCTTCACGCCTCCTACGGGCTGGGCCATTCTGGAGTGCATCCTGATGGGTGGGGTAGGGGCTGCCATCGGCTTCAACGTAATGCACGACGGGGCCCACGGCTCCTTTTCCAAGCATGGCTGGTTAAACCAAGCGGCTGCTTTCACGCTCAACGTGTTCGGCGGCAATTCCTTCATGTGGAACATGAAGCACAACCTCATCCACCACATGTACACCAACATCGACGGGGTGGATGACGACATCGATGCGCAGCCCTGGCTACGCCTCAGCGAAACGCAGCCGCGCCGTGCCCTGCACCGCTACCAGCATTATTACTTCTGGTTCCTGTACGCGCTGTTCTACCTGGCCTGGGTAGTAATGATGGATTACCAGAAGTACTTCAAAGGCGCTATCGGATCGGTACCGCTGAAGAAAATGGAAACCAGCGACCAACTCGTCTTCTGGGGCTTCAAGGCGCTGTACCTCGCCCTTTTCGTAGCCCTGCCCATTTATGTTGTTGGCTTCGTGCCGTGGGTTATCGGCTTCCTGATCTTTGCCGCCGTAGCTGGTTTCTCACTGAGCCTGGTGTTTCAGCTGGCTCACACCGTAGAGCCCGCCACTTTCCCCGTCCCCGACGAGCAGACCTACAAGATGGAGGACGAGTGGGCCGTGCATCAACTCAAAACCACCGCCAACTTCGCCACCAATAACAAAGTGGTAACCTGGCTGCTGGGTGGGCTGAACTTCCAGGTGGAGCACCACCTGTTCCCGAAGATTTCGCACGTGCACTACCCCGCCATCAGCAAAATCATCAAGCAAGCCTGTGAGGAATTCAACGTGACCTACAATGAATTCCCACGCATGCGTTCGGCTGTCATGTCGCACGTGCTGTTCCTGCGCCAGATGGGCCGGGCATAGCTAAGTTTTGCTTCCTGCTTTCGTAAGCTCAGTCCATGCAGGTGGGCTGAGCTTATTTGTTATCGGGCTACTTAATAGCAGCCAAACCATTAAAAATATCTTAAACACGAAAAGAGGCCTCAGCGCCTGCATTCTGCCTTTTGGAGAGTTGGCGTTGGCTGGGCCGGCAAGCATATGAACCAGACTATCCTTCGAGCCGTTGAAATAAATGTAACTCGCGACGGAGCCGCCGCTGCACGGTTGCACACCTAATTGTCGGAGGGGTACTTCGGCACTGATCCAAGGCTTCATTGCTGACGGGTTGCATCATTAACGTTGCCGAATGTCATTACCCAAATTTGCCGCCCCCCGTTCCTTTCATGCCGAACTAAAACGCAGGATCAACCTCCACTTCGAAGAAACCGGGAAGTCCACCGCCGGTAGCTCAGGTCTGCTCTCAAAGGCCGTGCTGCTGCTCGTGGGCTTTGTTGCTTTGTATGTGCACCTCGTGTTCTTCACGCCCCCCACGGGCTGGGCCATTCTGGAAGCCGTGCTGCTCGGTGGCTTCATCGCCGCTATCGGTTTCAATGTAATGCACGACGGAGCCCACGGCTCCTTCTCGCGCCATAAGTGGCTAAACCACGTGGCTGCCTTTACCCTGAACGTGCTCGGCGGCTCCTCCTTCATGTGGAACATGAAGCACAACGTGGTACACCACGCCTATACCAACATCGACGGTGTCGACGACGACATCGACGTGCAGCCCTGGATGCGCCTGAGCAGCACCCAGAAGCGCTACCGCCTGCACCGCTTCCAGCACCTGTACTTCTGGTTCTTGTACTGCATGCTATACATCTCCTGGATTTTTGTGATGGACTACCAGAAGTATTTCAAGCGCAAAATCGGGAGCGTAGACTTGAAAAAGATGGCCCTGAGCGACCATCTGGTTTTCTGGGGCTTTAAGGTGCTGAACTTCGTGCTGTACGTGGCCCTACCCATTTACATGCTCGGTTTTCTGCCCTGGCTGGTGGGCTTCCTCACCATCACCTGCGTAGCCGGTTTCGTGCTCAGCTTGGTGTTTCAGTTGGCCCACACCGTAGAGCATACAGCTTTCCCGATGCCGCACGAAGTCACCAGCAAGATGGAGGACGAATGGGCTATTCATCAGATCAAGACCACGGCCAACTTCGCCACCGGCAACCGGGTGGTTAGCTGGCTCGTCGGCGGGCTAAACTTCCAGGTGGAGCACCACTTGTTCCCGAAGATTTCGCACGTGCACTACCCGGCCATCAACCGCATCATTAAGCAGGTATGTCAGGAGTTCGACGTAGCTTATAACGAATTCCCACGCATGCGCTCGGCTGTGCTCTCGCACGTGCTGTTCCTGCGGCAGATGGGACGGGTGTAGCCACCGTTAGAACACGCCACGTAATTTGCAGACGGCCAACGCCCACGTTGGCCGTCTTTTTTATGGCTCCTATTTCCGCAGTTCGAATTGAGTTTTCGATTCAGGTCTATCCGCGCGAGTTTCTAGACAAGCCTTACTTCAATCATATGATTGATGGCGACTTAGAAATCTGGTTAGGAGACCGGCTCTATTTTAAAGAAGGATACACAGCTTTAGTAGAATTTGCCTTGTATTTAAATAATTGGTTAACAGATGCTTTGCGCGAACGGCAGGCAGTGCCACTTGCTTACTACACCATGGACCATGATGAGCGGGAAGGAGCGCTGCTGAGACTAACGCCTCTGAACGCTGAAGAATACAGCGTCGAGTCTATTTGGCAGGAGTTTGAATGCGCGCAGCCGATCAGTCACCAAGCCATGAAGGCTGCTGCTGAGTCTTACCTGTCGAGGTTGGATGCTGCTATCAGGAGTCATGGAGACACCAGCCTGAACAACTTGTTGGCATATTATCAACTATGAAGCCTGCTGAAGAACAACGGACACTAGAACTGCTGAGCGAAGTAGAGGCCCGTTTAGCTGCAGCATATGCGGTAGTGCCTAAGAAAAGAGGTTTGAAAGGCCTGCTGGAGCGGCTTGGCTTCGGGTGGAGCAACGAGGCTCAACTTGCGAACTGGCAGCAGACAAGTGGGAAGATGGCAACTGCAATACAAGCCAAAGACAAACGCAACATTGCCGCACTGCTCAATCTAGCAGCTCTCAACGCTGCAATTGAAGCGTCACGGCTTGATAACCGAGCTTTGGCTCGCAACGCGGAGGAACTCCGGCACCTAGCGGAATACGCTAGAAACTTGCTGATCAGGCAATAGGCTGACAATTTCCTCACTTAAAAAACCTATCTTTGCGGCCCGCCAAGGTGGCGGAACCGGGGCTTTAGCCTTGGGAATCAACAAAAAACGCGTTCCGGAGGCGGGCCCTGCGCCGGACGTGTACACGAGGGCCAACTGCAATATCATGGCAGAAGTAGTAGACAACTTCGATTGGGACAACGTCGGAGCCAACAGCTTCGGTGGCATCTACTCGAAAGAGGAGCGCGCCCGTCTCGAAGAAATGTACGCCGGTACGCTCACCACCGTAGAGGAGGAGCAAGTAGTAAAAGGCACGGTTGTTTCGGTCGGTGAGCGGGACGTAATCGTGAACATCGGCTTCAAGTCGGACGGTCTGGTTCCGCGTTCGGAATTCCGTGACCTGACGGACCTGAAAGCTGGCGACGAAGTAGAGGTCTTCATTGAAGACCAAGAAGACGCCAACGGCCAGCTGATCCTCTCGCGCAAGAAGGCGAAGATCAAGCAGGCTTGGAAAGCCATCTACGACGCTCTCGAAAACGACACCATCCTGGAAGGTGTGGTTAAGCGTCGCACCAAAGGCGGTCTGATCATGGAGCTGGACGGCGTAGAGGCCTTCCTGCCCGGTTCGCAGATCGACGTGAAGCCCATCCGCGACTTCGACATCTATGTTGGTCGCCGCATGGAAGTGAAAGTGGTGAAGATCAACGCCGCTTTCGACAACGTGGTAGTTTCGCACAAAGTCCTGATCGAGAAAGACCTCGAGAAGCAGCGTGAAGCCATCCTCAACAACCTGGAGAAAGGCCAGATCCTCGAGGGCGTTATCAAGAACATGACCAACTTTGGTGTGTTCATCGACCTCGGCGGCGTAGACGGCCTGCTGCACATCACCGACATCTCGTGGGGCCGCATCGCGCACCCCTCGGAAGTTCTGCAGCTGGACCAGAAGCTCAACGTAGTAGTTCTGGACTTCGACGAAGCCAAGAAGCGTATTTCGCTCGGCCTGAAGCAGCTGACCCCGCATCCGTGGGATTCGCTGCCGCAAGACCTGCAGCCCGGCTCGAAAGTACAAGGCCGTATCGTGAACGTAGCCGACTACGGCGCGTTTATGGAAATCGTGCCTGGTGTAGAAGGCCTGATCCACGTTTCGGAAATGTCGTGGAGCCAGCACCTGCGCAACCCGCAGGACTTCATCAAGCAAGGTGATGTAGTAGAAGCTCAGATCCTGACCCTCGACCGCGAGGAGCGCAAGATGAGCCTTGGCATCAAGCAGCTGACCGAAGACCCCTGGACCCGCGCCGACTTCGCTGCGAAGTACGCTGTGGGCACCAAGCACAACGGCCTCGTGCGCAACCTGACCAACTTCGGCCTGTTCGTAGAACTGGAAGAGGGTGTGGACGGCCTTGTGCATGTATCGGACCTGTCGTGGACCAAGAAGGTGAAGCACCCCTCCGAAATGGTGAAGGTGACCGACCGTCTGGACGTGGTAGTGCTCGAGCTGGACGTACAGAACCGTCGCTTGGCCCTGGGCCACAAGCAGCTGGAAGAAAACCCCTGGGATACGTTCCAGACGGTGTTCACCCCCGGCTCGACCCACAAGGCTACCATCACCGAGAAGTCGGACCGTGGTGCCGTGCTGGAGCTGCCCTACGGCATCGAAGGCTTCGCTTATCCGAAGTCGCTGGCGAAGGAAGATGGTGCTCAGCCGGAAGTAGGCGAGGCACTGGACTTCCGCGTAGTTGAATTCTCGAAGGACGACCGTCGCATCGTGCTGTCGCACACTGCTACCTACGGTGCCGGCCAGGAAGAAGAAAACAGCCGCGCTGCCAAGTTCCAGAAGAAGAAGCCGACCGCTGGCGCTAGCGCTGGTGCTGCTGCCGGCGATGGTAAAGTTGCCGATCTGAAGAAGGCCGAGAAGTCGACCCTGGGCGACCTCGACGCTCTGAGCGCCCTGCGCGACCGGATGATGGGCAACGAGCGCGACGCCGAGAACAACGGCTAAGCTGCGCTGCGAACCTCAGCCAATGAAAAAGCCCCCGGCCGCAAGGTCGGGGGCTTTTTTAA
Organism: Hymenobacter sp. FMD4; assembly: GCF_058932745.1. Classification (NCBI taxonomy): domain Bacteria; kingdom Pseudomonadati; phylum Bacteroidota; class Cytophagia; order Cytophagales; family Hymenobacteraceae; genus Hymenobacter; species Hymenobacter sp. FMD4. The sequence continues at coordinate 23,480 of NZ_JBZYWH010000026.1, read as the reverse complement.
TGATGTTTTTTTAGGCAGTGAGCCAATGATTTAGGTAATCAGAGCGTAGATATAAGCAGGGAAGGTTTGGCAAAAGCCAAAGTAAGCCTTATGTTTGCGGCCCCAAGCCCTATTAAGGTGACGTGACCGAGTGGCTAGGTAGAGGTCTGCAAAACCTCCTACAGCGGTTCGAATCCGCTCGTCACCTCCACAGCCCCGAAAGCCCCGTAACCTGAATAGTTACGGGGCTTTTGGCTTCCCTGGACAGCGGCTCCAGCCTCAGTTGGCAGGCGCTTGCGCGCACACTTCGCTGATGGTACGAGAGAGTCGAGTGTGGTACAGGACTGCCGCTAGCCTTTTCAGCGGTAGGTATGAGCTTCACATCGGCTGGCAGTCAGGCTTGTGGAGGAGGTGAACCGGAATTGTTTGAAATGCTTATGAATCAGAAACGGCTACGTCTATACTTCGAAAACGCAGTAGGGCGGGTGATGGAACACCCGGAGGGATACGTGCGCGTGGAGTACAAGCCTGGCGCACGCAATCTTTCCGACCTGCAAGCATTCTTGCACCATACCGGCCAACTGCTGCAGTTACGCGGTTGGCGCAAGCTCTTAGGCGACCAGCGCCTGATGGCACCCTTCGACGAAGTCGAAAGCAAGTGGATTGTGGAGTACTGGCTGGAGCGCTTCAATCAGCAACAGACCAGCTTGTACGGCGCGATACTAGTGCCGCAGGATGTGTTTGCACGGCTATCGGTCAACAACGTAATGCACGAGGCGCGGGCAGCAGCCCTGACGTATCGTATGTTTAACAGCGAGACCGATGCCTTAGCTTGGTTAGGCTCCGTAGGTTAAAGCCAGCAGGGATACGCTAAGCCCATACAGTTGGGTAAGCTGGGGCTTGGCTATGTCGCCCCGCTATCCAGCATAAGCTTATGCCAGCTACATCCCTAGTGCAGCACTGACGCGTTGGGGCGCAGGCACACATTGATGGCAGCCGACAGACGGTCATGAGCAGTGGATACAGCTGCCTCAACTCGTCCAAAGCGGGAATACATCACTTTTGAGTCCAGCTCTTGCGCGATAAGGCGAGTGGCCACTAGGATGGTGCAACCGTTGGGCCATTGGGCTTCAAACGCGGCACCGCCACCCCACGGGGCAGGCACCGGGCGAATCCGGCTGGGTGAATGGGCAAGCACGACTTGAGCGGCTGGCAACAGGCGGTTGACCAACAGCTCTTCTGCCACGCTGGGCGGTAGTTCGCTGGCGTGGAGGTACTCACGTACCTGATGCGCAAATACATTCAAGTCTACACTCATGGCGGCGGTAGAGGTGACCTAATACTCAGCGAAAACGCAGGGTACTCGAGCCGGAAGAACGCCAAGGATAGGCTTTGGCGCAATACAGGAACGCTGAATTCATGCTACAACGCTGCGGCTGTGCATGTAGTACAGTATAAAAGTACAATGCTTCGTCATTTTACGGCGAAGCATTATAGAAATAGCACGGGCAAACCTAGCGGTGTCATTGCTCGCGGATTATGATGGGCAAGCCCACGCACTGAATGGGGTGGGGCGTGGTCACCGTTTATTAGCACATGCCCGCGTGGCCTATGGTAAGGGTGGCGGGCAAGTCGTTTGGCTGGTGGCAATATCTGCTTGCCAATACTGTAAAAGAATAAAGCCCCGGCTTATGAAACCGAGGCTTTGGGCTAACCTAGCAGGTCGATGATGCATATGCACACGACCAATATGACCTACGACAAGCGGAGCTAGGTTGGATTGCGGGCAGTGAAAAATGGTACCAAGCAGCCTGCCAAAACGGAAAAAAGCCACTGTTCAAAGAGCAGGGGCTTTTTCCATATTCCAAACAAAGATGCTCTAGGGCATCCGAGTAGCAAACCACAATAAGAAGGGATAAGTGCCTGAGCATTTGCAAGAAATAATGTGAGCGATGCAGATGCGAGTAATGAGCGGTGTCCCGAAGCCCATACAAGCTTAACTGGATTTATTGGGCAAAGCGGTACGTAGTTTCAACAGTCAAAATGCGTATTCCTGCGTAGGCAATTAGGCATTGGGAAACGTAAAATAGAATGTAGACGGCTTGCCATTGTAACCGCCTTTATGCTCATCCTACCTAACCCAACCATCGCGCAAGCCAAATTAACCTACCTGATACTCAATCGACCCCGGACAAAGGCGTGTAAAGTCCTGCGCAGTGCCAACAAGAAAATAACTCTCAAGGGACGCCAACGCTATATCCTAACAGTTCAGAAACGCGTAGAAGCGCCCGTTCTCCTTCTCCCAACCCTCACCTAGCTATGAAAATCGTTGACCTCCGCACCATGCGTGGGCCCAGCTACTGGTCCGTAAAGCACTCCAAAATTATTGTGCTGAAGCTGGACCTCGAAGACTTGGCTGACACCTGGACCAATGCTGTGCCGGGTTTGGATGCCCGGCTTTTCCGCTTGCTGCCCGATCTGGACAAGCCGCGCAGTAAAAGTAGCCGCGAAGCTGTTAAGCGTCCGCCGCTGACGCAGGAACAGGTAGCCGATGGCGAACCTTGGGGTCACGTGGTACAGCATATCGCCCTGGAGCTGCAGCGCTTGGCAGGCATGCCCATGAGCTGGGGCAAGTCGCACCCGGCCCACGATGAAAACATGGAGATGGTACTGTTTGAGTACCAAGAGGAGCGGGCCGGTCGCGTAGCAGCCGAAGCAGCCGTGGAGCTGCTCAACGCCTTGGTGCGAAAAGAAAAGTATGACGTGCGCGCCATCGTAGATGAGTTGCACGAAATCCGGGAGGACGAGTACTTTGGCCCCAGCACGTACAGCATCGTGGCGGAGGCTGCCTCGCGCAATATCCCTTACATTCAGCTGCGCAACAGTAACATCATTCAGCTCGGTTACGGCGTCAATCAGAAGCGCATCTGGGCCACTACCAGCACTCTGACTTCGCACGCGGCGGTAGAAATAGCCGGCAATAAGAACCGCACCAAGGCCATGCTGGCCGATGCGGGGGTGCCGGTGCCACGCGGCCGTACCGTATACGACGCCGACGAGCTGAAAAAAGCCGTGGAAGAACTCGGGTACCCCATCGTGACCAAGCCGCTGGACGGCAACCACGGCAAAGGTGCCTCCATTAACCTCAAGAACTGGAAAGAGGCCCTGATGGGCTTCAAGGCGGCGCAGGTATACTCCGAGGCGGTGATTGTGGAGCAGTTCATCGAAGGGTTTGACTTCCGTTTGCTCGTCATCAATGGCAAGCTGGTGGCAGCCGCCAAACGCACTCCTGCTGCCGTAACCGGCGACGGTGTGCACACGATTCAGGAACTTATTGACGAAATCAACAAGGACCCGCGGCGCGGCATTGGGCACGAAAAGGTGCTAACGAAAATCAAAATCGATAAGCATACCAACCAGATTCTGAAAGCCCGCGAGCTGACGGCCAAATCGGTGCTGCCGCCGGGCGAAGTACTGTACCTGAAGAGCACGGCCAACATCAGCACGGGCGGTACAGCCAGCGACGTTACGGATCTAGTGGACCCTTATAATGTGCTTCTGGCAGAACGCGTGGCGGGCATCATCGGCTTGGATATCTGCGGTATCGATGTGCTGACGACGGACATTGCTATTCCGCTGAACGAGACGCGGGGCGCCGTCATCGAAGTAAATGCTGCTCCGGGCTTTCGCATGCACATTTCACCGGCCGAGGGCTTACCGCGCAACGTGGCTGCGCCAGTAGTCGATATGCTGTTTCCGAATGGTTGTGAGGCGCGCATTCCGATTATTGCCGTCACCGGGACCAATGGCAAGACCACTACCACGCAGCTGCTTTCGCACCTGGTGGCCTCCAAAGGCTACAAGGTAGGGCACACCACCACCACCGGCATTTACATCCAGGGCCGTGAACTGGAGTCGGGTGACTGCACTGGGAGCCAAAGCACCGAGTTTGTGCTCAAGGACCCAACGGTAAACTTTGCGGTGCTGGAAGTGGCCCGCGGCGGTATGTTGCGCTCGGGGCTGGGCTTTGAAAGCTGCGACGTGGCCGTGGTCACCAACGTGGCTGCCGACCACCTTGGGCAGAAAGACATCCACACGGTGGAAGAAATGGCGGCGGTGAAAGCGGTACCGGTGCGTACCGTGAAAAAGAGCGGCTGGGCCGTACTCAACGCCGATAACGACTATACCTACGCCATGCGCGAGTGGGTAGACTGCCGGGTAGCCTTGTTCAGCATGCACGACGACTGCCCCCGGATCCGGGACCACGTGGAAAATGGCGGCGTGGCGGCGGTGTACGAAGAGGGTTACATCACCATCTACAAGAACACCTACAAGCTACGCATCGACCGCGCCGAGGAGTTTCCCGTGACGCTGGGGGGGCGCGCCAAGTTCAACATCGAAAACGCCTTAGCAGCAGCCTTGGCCGCCTATTGCTACGGGTTTGAGAAAGACGATATCAAGACGGCTTTGCGCACGTTCGTACCTTCGGCCAGCAAGTCACCGGGCCGTATGAACGTCTTCCGCTTTCCGGGTTTTGAATTCATTGTGGACTACGCCCACAATACCCATGGCATTGAGAAATACGGCGAGTTTCTGGAGGCCACGCCTGCCACGCGCAAAGTGGGCATCGTTTCGGGGCTCGGCGACCGGCGTGAGGAGGATACCATCGAGTACGCCCGCGCTGCCGGCCGCATTTTCGACGAGGTAATCTTGCGGCAAGACCGCGACCTGCGTGGCAAAACCGCTGAAGAGTTGGAGGCGCTAATGCGCAAAGGTTTGACCATGGACAAGCCGGATCTTCCCATCACCTACATCGAAGACGAGTTGGAAGCCATTGATTACGCCATTCAGACGGCGACGGAAGGCTCGGTAATCACTGTGTTTACTGAGAAAATTCACGATACCCTCCGCCGCCTCGAGGAACACGAGGCGCGCTTCAGCCAGCAACAGCAACCGGCTTAGGTTATCAGCTCTAACCAACCAACAAAGAGCCCCGCAGGAGTAATCCTGCGGGGCTCTTTGTTGTGTTTGGCCGTGTGAGGCTGGCTCAGCGGCGGGGCGCTGCTGTCAAGAAACGCTTATTTAAGCGTGAAGGTGGTTTTGCCAATCAAGTTGCCATCGGCGTAGAGTTCCACCGTGTGCGGGCCGATCTTGTATTCGGTGCCTTTGGCGTACACGAACTGCACCGGTTGGCGGGTGTTGTCGTACACGATTTCCTGCTTGGCCGTGTAAAAGGCCTCGTTGCCATCGATGAGAAAAGTGCCGCCGCCCGTGCTTAGGTTATACAGCGCCGAGCCATCGGGCTCCAGCAAGCGCATCATGATTTGTTTGGTTTCCTTCGGCGCTACGTCGTTGCGGGCCAGGTTGAAGGTTACCTTGATTTTCTCCACGCGCTTGGCTTTGAACTCGTTGTCGTCGTCGTCTTTTTCCTTGTTGCGCCGGTTGATGACGCCGATGCGGATGTTTTCGGCCTGCAGGATGGACGCTAGGGCCACCTTTTCACTCAGCTCCTGATTGGTGCGGGCAATGGTGCCGATGGTGTCGGTAAGGCGGTTCTGGCGTTGCTTCAGCGTTTGCGTCTCAGTAAAGAGCATCTCGTTGTCTTGCTTCAACTGCGCAATTTCTTCGTCTTTCTGCCGCAGCTGGCGCTCAAAGTTCTGGGCGCGTTGCTGGTAGCGCTTCTGATCGGCCAGGGAAAACGAGCCGGCACGGAACGAGCGCAGCTTCAGCAAGTCGGCGTTGATGGAAGCAATGCGGGCTTCGAGCGAATCGTTGGCCTGTCCCATGGACTGCAGTTCCTGGCTCTGGCGCTCAAAATCCGCCCGCAGGGTTTCGTACTGCTTAATTTGCTCCTCCAGCTTGGTATCCTTGACTTTGATATCCGCGGCGAGTTGCTCGTTTTGCTTGCTCTTCTGCTGGTTCATGTAGAAGAGAATCCCATTGATGCCCAGCAGCACGAGAAATAGCGCGACAATGAGAAGGACGCGATTATTATTACGGCGTTCGGGAGCTTGCTCTTGTTCCATAAAAGGGGAAAAAGTGATTGATAGCGGACCGGCCCGTGCACGGTCGCAGCGTTACCTTTACGCCAAAAATACACGGATATTGCAGCCGGGCAACTTTACTGCCCAGCTACGAAGCCGCTCATTGTATGGTTCAGCCTGCTTTTGATGCCGCTTATTGGAGCGCCCGCTACGCCAACGGGCGCGACCAATGGGACACCGGCTCCATCACCGAGCCCTTACGCGCGTACTTCCAGCAACTAGGCCCGCCCGATGCCCGGCGCATCCTGATTCCGGGCGCCGGCCGCGCGTATGAGGCTGAGTACCTGCACCAGCAGGGCTGGCCCGCGGTATACGTGGCCGACATTGCCCCGGAGGCTTTGGAAGCCTTGCAGGCGCGGGTACCGGACTTCCCTGCGGCGCATTTGTTGCTTGCTGATTTCTTCGCATTAGAAGGGCCGTTCGACCTTATCGTGGAGCAAACGTTTTTTTGCGCCCTCGATCCGCAGCTCCGCTCCGACTATGCCCGGCAATGCGCTCAGCTGCTGCGGCCGGGTGGTAAGCTGGTGGGCTTGCTGTTTGAGGGCCCGGTGGGTCCCGGCTACGAGCCGCCCTTTGGCGGCACCCGCGACGAATACCGCGGCTACTTCGAGCCTTACTTCGACTTCGTGCACTTCGAAACCGCTCATAATTCTATAAAGCCCCGGCAGGGCCGCGAGCTGTTTATCTGTTTGCAGCGCAAGGTCAACGCCTAGCGCCGGCTGAAAGCAGCGAAGCTGACTTCTGTTCTACTGATTGGCGGACACGTGTCCGCGCCCCTCATATGATTCAATCCCTCACTGCCGCCCTTCCCAATCTTGCGCATGCCAATTCGGGTCAATTCTTCCTGATGGCTGGCCCCTGCGTCATCGAAGGCGAAGACATGGCCCTGCGCATTGCCGAGCAGGTACGTACCCTCTGCGACCGGCTGCAGATTCCGTATATCTTCAAGGGCTCGTACCGCAAAGCCAACCGCTCCCGCATCGATTCCTTTACCGGCATCGGCGACGAAACGGCCCTGCGCATTCTGCAGAAGGTAGGCCGCGAAATCGGGGTGCCCACCGTGACGGACATTCACGAGTCGCAGGAGGCGGCCATGGCGGCCGAGTTCGTGGATGTGCTGCAAATTCCGGCCTTCCTGTGCCGCCAGACCGAGCTGCTGGTAGCCGCGGCCGAAACGGGCAAAGTCGTGAACATCAAGAAAGGCCAGTTCCTGTCGGGCGATGCCATGGGCTTTGCCGTCGATAAGGTAAAACAGTCCGGCAACCCGCACGTCATCCTCACCGACCGCGGCAACTCCTTCGGTTACACCGATCTGGTGGTAGATTTCTTGAACATCCCGGCTATGAAGCGCTTCGGTGTGCCGGTAGTGATGGACGTGACGCACTCTTTGCAGCAGCCCAACCAAAGCAGCGGTGTGACTGGCGGCAAGCCCGAAATGATCCAGACTATTGCCAGCGCCGCCATTGCCGTCGGCGCCGATGGCCTGTTCATCGAAACGCACCCGACACCAGCCACCGCCAAATCCGACGGCGCCAATATGCTGCAGCTCGACCGACTAGAGGCTTTGCTGGAACGCTTGACGCGCGTGCGCGAGGCCGTGCGGTAAAGCTTGATGCAACAGAGAAGTTAGCATCTAATAAGTCATCCTGACGCAGGAAGGACCTTACTACCGTGGTAAGGTCCTTCCTACGTCAGGATGACAGGGGCTATATACTAGTAGAGTAATTATACACCCAGCCCACGCCCTTCAATACGCAACGTGAAATGCTGCTTTGGGGCGTTGCGACGAAAAAACACCAGCCCGATAAAGAACAGGTCCACCGTTAGCCTCACTTCAGGGTGCGCTTTGATGGCTTTCCAGGCCTGTTCCATTTCCCCCGACCAATGGATGTCGTCAAAGACGAAGACCGAATTTTCGGTGCGGTGGGGGAGGCACTGCTCGAAGTAGCGCAGGGTAGGCTCATAGCGGTGGTTGCCATCGAAAAAGGCAAAGTCCAGCGGGCGGTCGAGCTTCGCGAGGGTAGCCGGCAAGGTGTGGTCAAAATTGCCCTGAATCAGCTCGATATTCTGCAGCTGAAGTTCGGCAAAGGTTTCCTGCGCAATAGTCGCCGTTTCGGGGCAACCTTCGAACGTAAGCACGTAGGTGGTGGAGCGCGCTGCGGCCAGATAAGCCGTGGTAAGACCTAACGAAGTGCCCAGCTCCAGCACCGTGGCCGGCTGCAAGTAATTGACGAGACGAAACAACAGCTGCGCCAGCCGCCGTGGCTTGGCCGCCGAACGAGCCACCGCCCGTACCAGCCGCTCGCTGCCCGCGCCCGTCTGGGAGCCGGCGCCATAGTCTGTTATTCGCAGGCGCCGGTCGTCCTCCCGCAATGCGGCCCGGCGGTCTTCTATGGCCTCAAAGGGTGCGTAGTCACCGGTGTGGCAGATGACATCAAGGTAAAGCGAAAAAACAAACGGGGAATGCAGCCCGTGCGCATTCCCCGAACGAAGCCAGTAGCGGAAGTAGCGGAGTGCTTGGCAGAACAAGGGGCAGGAATTGTCGAAGGGCCGGAAAAGAGAAATGGCTGATCGTTCGATTCCGAACAACCAGCCATTTGACCTTGGCAGCCATTTAGCTATTTAATTCAATCGGAACGGCACCACAAGGGTAAACTCGGGAATCTCGACCTCAAAGGTACGGCCGTCAGCCACTCGTTCCATTAGGTAAGTGCCGCGCATCTTGCCGATGCCGGTTTTCAGGTTGCAACCCGATACGTACTGGTGTGCGTCGCCGGGCTCCAGGGTGGGCTGCTGGCCCACCACGCCTTCGCCTTCCACCTCACGTACCACGCCATTGGCGTCGTAAATGTGCCAGTGGCGGCGCAGCAGCTTTACGGTGTATTCGCTGTGGTTGCGAATGTCGATTTTATAGGCAAAAACGAAATGTTCCTGGTTAGGGCTGGAGTATTCGGACAGGTAGCTGGTCGATACGCTGACCGTGACGCCCTGGGTGGTTGTTGAGTTCATGGCGCGAGCCTCGCAGAGGCAATAGGTGAGGGGGTCTGAAAGGTGCTAACAGTAGCCTTTCGGATTTGGTTTACGTACGCATCGGGGCTACGTTTGGCTCCCACTAAATATACGTTTACCCCGCTGAAGGCATGACGGTAAAGATAGAAGAAAGCTGGCGCAAGGTGCTGCAGCCCGAGTTCGAAAAGCCCTACTTTCAGGAGCTTATTCAATTTGTTAAGTCTGAGTACAATACCCAGACGATCTACCCCGCTGGCAACCAGATTTTTCACGCTTTCGACGCCTGCCCATTCGATCAAGTCAAAGTCGTTATTCTGGGTCAGGACCCTTATCACGGGCGTGGGCAGGCACACGGCTTGGCGTTTTCGGTCCAATTCGGCGTTCGGTCACCGCCTTCGCTTATCAATATCTTCAAAGAGCTGGAAAGCGACTTGGGCGTGCCTCGCCCGGACAACGGGAACCTGGACCGCTGGGCTGAGCAAGGTGTACTGCTGCTGAATGCCACGCTCACCGTACGCGCCGCCACGCCCGGCTCGCACCAGAAAAAAGGTTGGGAAGAATTTACCGATGCCGTCATTCAGAAGGTATCGGAGCAAAAAGAGCACGTGGTATTTATTCTTTGGGGTGCCTACGCCCAGAAAAAAGCCGAGCTCATCGATGGCCGGAAGCATTTGGTGTTGAAAGCTGCGCATCCTTCGCCCTACGCGGCTGACAAGGGCTTTTTCGGCTCCAAGCCTTTCAGCAAAACCAACGCTTACCTGCAAGAGCAAGGCCTGAAACCAATTCAGTGGTAGCCGCCACTTGAAGGGAGCTTGGCGCAGATGGCAGCCGCTAGTAGGTTTCTACTGTGGCGTTAGACAACTTAAAAAAAAGTGGTGCCACAACTTTGAGGTTGTGGCACCACTGCAGGGCCTAAAATGGCCGGTGAAACGGTATTTACTTGATGGTGTTGAAGAGGCGGCTCCAGCGAATTTTGCCGCCTATGCTGCTGGCAAACGGGTCCACCGACATCCAGATCAGCACGGCCTTGCCCACGATGTGGTCTTCGGGTACAAAACCCCAGTAGCGCGAGTCGAGGGAGTCGTGGCGGTTGTCGCCCATCATAAAGTAGTAGTTCTGCTTGAAGGTGTAGCTCGTCAGCGGCTGACCGTTCTGCAGAATCTGGCCGTTGGCTACTGTGATGCCTTCGTTGTGCTCGTAGCGCTGAATGATCTTCTGGTAGATCGGAATGTTTTGCGCGGTGAGTTGCACGGTCTGACCCTTCTTCGGCACTGGCAGCGGACCGTAGTTGTCGCGGTTCCAGTTGACCACCTGCGTCGGGGTGGTATGGGGGTAGTCGGGATTGTTGGGGAATACTTCCAACTCGGCCTGACCGGCTTCTGACTTTTCCTGCACCAGGTTTTTGATGAAGGGCTGCTCCTTAAAGAATGCAGCGGTGGTGGCCGTCATATCGGCCATGTAGGCTGGGCCAGTAGGCAGGTAGCCCATCTGCGGTGTGCCGTCGGGCGAGTTGTAGTCCACCACGGCGTTGTCCTGGAACACTTTCGGGCGGATGGGCTCTTCCACCTGCAGGTAGTAACGCGTCTGCGACTGTGGCGGCGTCGGCACTGCCTTTCCGTTCAGAAATACCTCCTGATTGCGGATTTCGAGCATATCGCCGGCTACGGCTACACAACGCTTGATGTAATTGGTGCGCAGGTCGGCCGGGTGTTGATCCTCAAACGGCACATTGAATACCACCACGTCACCGGCTTTTATTTCTGAGAAGCCCGGCAAGCGGTAGGAAGGCAACTGAATCAGGTCGGAATAGCTTTTGGCGGTGGTGCCCCACCAGGTTTGGTGCGTCAGGGGCACCTGCAGCGGCGTTTGGGGCGTGCGCGGCCCGTAGTGCAGCTTGCTCACGAACAGGTAGTCGCCCACGAGCAACGAGTTTTCCATCGACGGCGTGGGAATGGTGTACGCCTCGAAAGTAGCCCAGCGAATAAGCGTGGCGGCCACTACCGCAAACAGAATGGCGTCGCCCCACTCGCGCCAGAATCCTTTGGGCTTCGTCGGCTGCTCGGCCGGCTTTTTCTTCCAGAAAGTAACTGCCATTGAAAACAACAAAGCGGCTAAACCGCCTAAGGGTGTCAGTTAAGAAAATTTGTGCGGCTGAATATCCGATTTTCCGCGTCGATTCGCGCTACTGTTTGGCAAAAGCTAATCGAGCAAGGCAGGGGCCGTACGTCCTATACAAAAAGAACGCGCCGAAACGCGTTCCTTATCTATCGAGCAGTCAAGTAAAAATTACAGGCCCAGCAAGTCTTTCATGCCAAACACACCCTGACGGCTGGGAAGCCACTCGGCCGCCAAGACGGCACCGTGCGCGAAACCTTCGCGGGAATACGCTTCGTGCTTTAGCTCAAGGGCATCGACCGGCGACGAATAGGTAACCACGTGCGTGCCCACCGTCTCAGACAAGCGCTCGGAAATAATGGCCAACTCCTCCGGCGACTGGGCTGGGTCGTTGCGCCATCTTTTCTTTTCGGGGTAGTGACGCATAATCCCTTCCGCCACGGTCAGGGCCGTGCCGCTGGGTTGGTCCACCTTGTGCACGTGGTGAATCTCGCGCACCTGCACGTCGTAGCCGCCGAATTGGTGCATTTTGGCCGCCACGTACTCATTGAAGTGGAAAAACAGGTTTACGCCTACGCTGTAGTTGGAAGCGTAAAACATGGAGCCGTTCTTTTCCTGCACCAACGCCTTGGCCTCCGGAAAGCGGTGCAGCCAGCCCGTGGAGCCGCACACCACCGGCAAGCCCTGCCGCAGGCAGGCCATGACGTTATTAAACGCCGCGTCGGGATGAGTAAACTCAATGGCCACGTCGGCTTCCTGCGGGCTGAACTGACTAATCTGCACTTCCGGGCGCGAGGGGTCCACGATGCCGACAACCTGGTGGCCGCGGCTTATGGCCTGCGCTTCTATGGCCCGGCCCATTTTGCCGTAGCCGATCAACAGAATTTTCATAGAGTCAAAAGCGATGCGGTAAGGCCTGAGCTGGCTTCGACCGCAGCGTAAAGGTAAGGGCCGCGCCGGCTGCTGGGCCACCCAAGGTAGGCACCATTATAGGGTCCCAGCGCAGACTAAGATTGTCGCTCACGTCAAAGTCGTGTAAGTGAGCATCTACCAGTGCATCCAACAGCTGCAGGCCGTAGGCCAAGCCAATGTAAGCAATGAACTGGTCGCGGTTCTTACGGTAGAAATCCAGCGCCTGCTCTTGGTTTGCATCGCCATTGGCATCCTGCGGATAGAGTTGCGGATTGCCGGATAGCGGGCCGGTATCGATGGTGGAAGGACCAGTTTGCCCCCCCCGGCGTGCTTGGCGGGCGAAGTAGCCGTCGCGGAATTCGCGGTAGCGTTTCAGATAAAATAGTTCGCCGTAGATGGTGCCGCCCAGCGCCCCGTACACGAGCGGAAGCTTCCAGTACTTGCGGTTGTACACCTGTCCGGCGCCGGGCAACACAGCCCCCAGCAAGACGGCCTTCGTCGGCCGCGACATGCGCAGGCCCAGCAGCTTCACGTTGCGCCGCACCGAGTCGGGCACGGAAGGACCGGGCTGCACCCGTACCGAATCAGGGCTAGTCGTCACGGCCTGGGCCTGCGCGGTGACGCTCAGAAAAAGCAGCCCCACTGCCAACAGCAATGGGGCCACGGGAAATCGGAAGGATAGTGGGTTGCTCATAGCTGCTACCCCGAACGCGGTTAGGACGGCTGTAGTATGCTGATGATGCGGTGCATGTCTTCAGCCGAGTCGAAGTTGATGCGGATTTCGCCCCGGCCCTGTGCAGTGGGTTTCACTTGAACGCGCGAACCGAAGCGGTCGGACAAATAACGTTCTGCGCGCTTTATCTCCGCTACCGGCAATAGTTGCGCTTCCTCCGTGGGTTGGCCAGCCGGCGTCTTGGCCGCCGGGGTGGCAGGCACACCCTGGCGCACCAGTTGCTCCACGCGGCGCACCGACATTTCCTCGGTCACGATGCGCTCAAACAAATTCAGCTGATACTGCGCATCCTCGACGCTCAATAAGGCGCGGGCGTGGCCCATGCTGATAACGTTGTCGCGCAGGCCGATCTGAATAGCCGGCGGCAGCTTCAGCAGGCGCAGGTAGTTGGTCACGGTCGAGCGGTTTTTGCCCACCCGGTCGCCAAGCTCTTCCTGCTTCAGATTGCACTCACTCACCAGGCGCTGGTAGGAGAGAGCAATTTCGATGGCATTGAGGTTTTCGCGCTGGATGTTCTCGATCAGCGCCATTTCCAGCATCTGCTGGTCATCGGCTTTCCGGATGTAAGCCGGAATCGTTTCCAACCCTGCGATGCGCGACGCCTGCAGGCGTCGCTCCCCCGAAATCAGCTGGTAAGCGGCCGGGCCCATCTGGCGTACCGTGATGGGCTGAATGATGCCTTGTACCCGGATGCTTTCGGCCAGCTCCTGCAGGGCGTCCTGATCGAAGTGCGTACGGGGCTGGAAAGGGTTAGCCTCGATCTGATCCGTGGGAATGAACCCCACCGAATTGACCGGGTGCGGCACCAGCCGTTCGCTCTTCTTTTCGTAGCTACCCTCGATGAGGGCATTCAACCCGCGACCCAGGCCACCTACGCGGCGCTTAGCCAGCGGCGTTGGGGTGGTTTTCTCTTCGTGCTTCTCTGACATACTCACTCTGAGGATCGGCGACCAGATAGCAGCCGCCAGGAATTCAAAAATAGCAGAAAGGCGGCGTAAAGAAGTCACATAAGTTGTGGAACATTTTGTTAAGAGCGAAGAAGAGTGTTGATAAACTGATGGTTATGCGTGGAACAATTTTTTGTTTCGTCTGATAGGAGCTAAAGTCAGGTCGCTGCGGCTCTGGCTTCTGCAGTCAGCATTAGCCTGGCAAAGCACTACTTACACCCACGTAGCAGCGCTATGCAGACAGAAGTTGCAGCGCCAATCAAACATGAGCTCTAGCGAAGCAACTCCAATGCTGTTTAGGTGAAGGCCGCTCTACTCTAGTTTGGGGCATTCCTGCTGCTCGAATTCGGGTGGGTATAGGTATAAGGTAACTGTCCTGCTTCGGCAGGATTGTTCAATTGGCTAATTGTTGATTTGCTCTGATACGGACTATAGCCGCTCGCGCACCAACGTCAGTACGCGTTCCATTTCGCGGCGCACAGTGCTGGTTTCAGCCAAGTGGTTGTTATTCATGAAACTAAACGCCAGCAAGTGTCCCGAGCGGGTGCGCAGGTAGCCGCACAGATTATGGTTGTTGGTAAGCGTGCCGGTTTTGCCCCAGAGCCACAAGCCCTTGGGGTCACGGTACACGCGCCGCAGCGTGCCTTGGCGGCCGCCGGCAGCCAGCAAGTCAAACAGGCGGGGCTGAGGTACCAAGCCGTGCAGCTTAAGTAACAGCGCTACTTGGTTGCGGGGGGTAGTCAGGTTTTGGCGCGACAGGCCTGAGCCATCTACCCAAGCTACAGAATCGGGCAAGTCACGCAACCACTGCCGCCGCGCGTGCCGGATGACGCGGTCGATGCTCAGGGTATCGTGGCCAAGATAAGCGGAGCACAGCAGCAGGGTTTGCTCGGCCAGCAGGTTGTCGCTTACCCGTATAGTGCGCCGCAGCAAGGAGTCAACATTGTTGCTGTAGTACGTGCGAACTGTTTCGCCGGAGCGCAGCTGCCAGCGCACGGGCTGCACGTCGCGCTTTAGAGTATCGCGCAGCAGCGTTAGTAGCAAGGGCTGGCTGGTCCGAAACGGCACTTCATCCACCCAGGCCCGCGGACTCGGAAACCAGGTGAAGCGGTTGGCCTCTGGCTCGCGCAGCAGGTGGTCGGAGCTGGTGGCGCCGGGCGGAGCGGCCTGCACATCGGGCTGAAAGATGCTGGGCCTTACGGCTACGCTCGCCTGACCCGGTTGGCGCTGGTACACGCGCACCGTGTGGCCATAAATGGGAAAAGCGCCACGCTCGGGCTGGAAGTAGTAAGGAAAATCGTCCCAGCTCCAGCCGGGGCCGTATTTGGCGTCGGCCAGGGGCGTTTCGGCGTAAAACAGGCGACCCGGCCAGCGCTGCAGCAGCTCGTAGGCGCGGGTGCTGGGCACGTCGCCGTGCAGGAACGTAGGGTCGCCGGTGCCGCGGAATATGAGCGAATCGCCGCGCACCACGTAGCGCAGGGCCGGCACCGAATCGGGCAGGATACGCAGGGCCGTGTAGAGCGTGAGCAACTTGTGGGTGCTGGCCGGTACGAAGTACTTCTCGGCGTGCCAGCTGGCCAGGGTTTGGCCGGTATTCACATCGGTCAGCTGAAAACCGGCGTGGTGCTGGCGCAGAATAGGCGAATGGTCCAGCTCGCGCACAAGCCAATCGGACGGGGTAGCAGGGAGGGGAGGCTTGGCGAGTGGCGGTCGGTGTTGGGCCGTAGCAACAAACGCAAAGCAAGCAAATAGGGCGGCAGGAAGCAGCAATCGGCGCATGAGACGCCTAAGCTACGGCAGACGCGGTGACTTTAGCTAGCGGTAAGCAGCTTAAGCTGCTGGCCAGCTCGCCGATGGGCCCGCCTTTACCGGTCGAGCAGGCGGCGGTGATAGTTGATTTGGCCGAGATGGTAGGTGAGGTGCGTTGCCAAGTGCGTCAGCAGGTACTCGGTCGACGTTTTGTGCTCGAAGACCAGTACGGGGTACTCCTTATGCAAAACAGCTGCCGGCAGGGCCGTCAGCGCAGAACTTACGACCTCGGTGGTCTCGTCGATGCGGCGCAGTAGGTCCTGGCGGGGCACGTGGCGCTGGGAAAACTCCAGCTCCCGGTTGCGCACGTAGCCGCTGTGGCCAAGCTCCTTGCCGATGTAAGTGTTCAGGTTGCCCAGCAGATGCAGGCACAGGTTGCCGGCCGAATTGGCAATGGCGCCTTCCGTGAGCCACAGGTTTTCCTCGCGGCTGTACAATTCGATTTCCTGGCGCAGTCGCGCCAAGTCCCGGCGAAACAGGGCCACTAAAGTCTCAGTGCTCATGCGAATCCAGGTAGAAAGTGCCCGCCAATACCGTTACGGCCTCCCCGTAAATGCACACGCCGTCGGGCAGTAGCTCGGTGCGCATGTGCCCGGTGCGGGCCGAAGACTGAAACGCCCGTAGCTGCCGCTGCTGCAGTCGGTCGGCCCAGTATTTGGTCAGAAAGGTTTGCACCCCACCCGTGACGGGGTCTTCGTTGGTCCCAGCCCAGGGCCAGAAGTACCGGTAGTGGAAATCGTAGGCGGGCGTGTCGGCGCGGGCCGTTACCAGCACGCCGTTGATGCCGCTGTAGGAGTGCAGCAGGGCCGCAAAATCCGGTTGTAAAGCGGCCAGCACCTGCGCGCTGCCGATTTCGATAAGGATGATTTTGTTGCGCGGACTGTAGCGGGTATTCAGGCACTCCGCCAGTCCCAGGGCCTGTAGCACGGCTGGGGGCACGCTGATTTCCTCGGTTTCGTACACCGGAAAGCGCATGCGGATGCTGCCCTCCACCTGCTCGCACAGCAGCTCCACGCCGGCTTGGTTGATGAACACCACGCGCTGCTGGCCAGTGGTGTCGAACGTGACTTTGGCGGCTGCCAGGGTGGCGTGCCCGCACAGCGGAATTTCCTGTTTGGGCGTGAAAAACCGAATGTGGTAGCCGGCACCCGTTGCCGTGGGCCGGACGAAAGCCGTTTCGGAAAACCCGATTTCGGCTGCGACGTGCTGCATGGTCGCCGGGCTCAACTCGTGCTCGGGCAAGCACACGGCTGCGGGGTTACCTGCAAACCGCGTGGTGGTAAAGGAGTCGACGAAGTAGGATTTCATGCTTCGAAGAGGACGTTGGTAGGGCTAAGGGCGTAGTAAGTGGTCAGTTAAAAGTAACCCGTAGCTTCTTGGCGTCATGCTGAGCTTGTCGAAGCATCTCTACCGTGTACTAACCTCAATGAAGCGGTAGAGATGCTTCGACAAGCTCAGCATAACGTTCTTTTGAGTGCGCTTATTTATGCGCGACTACTTAAGACTGCAGCCGCTTAACCAGCTGTTTCACGCCTTGCTGCCAAGCTGGGTAGTGGTCTTCGTTCTCGGCCCAAAGCTCATTGAGCTCAGAATCTTCGCCCAAGACTTTCTTGAGCGCCCGTACTGCTTTAGGGCGTAAGCCGGCCAATCGGACCTCGGGGTACCGGACCGGAAACGTATCCACGTCCAGCGGTTCTTCGTCATCGGGCGCCGAAAACGTGGTTCCGTTGACCTGCCGATCGACGTACGCTGCCGCCACAATAACGGCGTTGCCCTCATCTGTTTCGAGGTAGTCGGCGTCAATTGCGCGGTCAAACGCGTCGGTAAGCACCTCTTCAGGATTATCGGATTCTTCGACTTCGGCCATGAAGTCAAGCGCAGTATCATCCTCAAAATATCCGTGGCCCCAGGCTCCCATAATATCAATGGTTTAGAAAGGAAAAGTAAAGAAGACCGTTAGCGAACCGGCTGACGGGTGTTGACTTATGGTATCATCACTCGCGGCCCCAGATACTTCGGCTCCCGGCTGATCAGGTAATCGACGAACAGCTTCACCCGCGCCAGCTTTTCCCGGGCCTGCACCCGCAGCCCGGCCACGCGGTCCACGTCGCGGGCGTTGAAGCCCACGGCCGTAATGCCTTCGTGTGCGGCTAGGTACAGGGCCCGCTCGTTGTGGAAGGGCTGCGAAATGATGGTGGCCGAATCCTGCCCAAACACTTTTTTCAAGCGCACCACCGAGTCCAAGGTGCGGAAGCCGGCATAATCCAGGAAAATGCGCGTCGAATCGATGCCGGCGTCAACCAAATCGTGCTTCATCTGCACCGGCTCGTTGTAGCCGTGACGGCCGTTGTCGCCGCTGACGACTAGGTACTTGATTTTATCGGCGCGCAGCAGATCAAGCGCTGCCTCGATGCGGTAGTGGTAGTAAGGGTTAGGTTTGCCGCTTGGCAGGTACTTGCCGGTACCAAGCAACAGGCCAACGCGGTGATAAGGAGTGGTTGCAACCTGCGAGTACAGCCGGCCTTGGGCTTGCTGGTCGATGACCTTATTGCAGAAATAGATGGCCACGGCCGCCAGAGCGGGTAATGCCGACCCAACAAGTAGGATAGTAATCTTTCGGCGCATGCTGATTGGAGGATAGATGGATGCTCATGTCTAGATCAGCGAAAGATAGCGGCGAGTAGTAAACGGCAGCTGAGGCGGTGGGTGGAAAATTGAAAATCTTGACGACAGCGGTAAAGACAAAGGAACCCCAAGTCTTTCCCGTACCTTTGTTTCCCGTTATGCCAGACCGACACCTCACCCCCCCGGCTGCGACGGCCAAGTACATTTTTGTAACAGGTGGAGTTACCTCCTCGCTGGGCAAAGGCATCATCTCGGCCTCCCTGGCCAAGCTGTTGCAAGCCCGCGGCTTCCGGGTCACCATCCAGAAGTTCGACCCCTACATCAACATCGATCCGGGCACGCTCAACCCCTACGAACACGGGGAGTGCTACGTGACCGACGACGGCGCCGAAACCGACCTCGACCTCGGCCACTACGAGCGGTTCCTGAACGTGCCCACCTCGCAGGCCAACAACGTGACCACCGGCCGCATCTACGATGCCGTCATACGGAAGGAGCGCGAAGGCGCTTACCTCGGCAAGACGGTGCAGGTGGTGCCCCACATCACCGACGAAATCAAGCGGCGCATGCTGCTGCTGGGCCAAAGCGACGAGTTCGACGTGGTCATCACCGAAATCGGCGGCTGCATCGGCGACATTGAGTCCTTGCCCTTCGTGGAGGCCGTGCGCCAGCTGCGCTGGGAGCTGCCGCCCCACGATTCCCTGGTGATTCACCTCACGCTGCTGCCGTACTTGGCTGCTGCCAAGGAGCTCAAGACCAAGCCCACCCAGCACTCGGTGCGCGACCTGCGCGAGGCCGGCTTGCAGCCCGATATTCTGGTGTGCCGCTCGGAGCACCCCATCCCGACGGAGATGCGCAAGAAGATTGCCTTGTTCTGCAACGTGCAGATCAACTCGGTTATCGAGGCGCTCGACGCCGACTCCATTTACTCCGTGCCGCTGCTCATGCGCAAGGAGAAGCTGGATGAGCGCGTCATTAAGAAGATGAAGCTGACCGGCAGCCTGCCCGAGCCCGATCTGGAGGCGTGGAAGGAGTTTTTGGGCCACCTCAAGAACCCGACCGAGGAAGTCACCGTGGCGCTGGTGGGCAAATACGTGGAGCTGCCCGATGCCTACAAGTCCATCCTGGAAGCCTTCGTGCACGCCGGAGCGCACAACGAGTGCAAGGTGACGGTGCGCATGATTCAATCGGAGCACATTTCGGCTGAAAACGTGGGCCAGATGCTGCAGGGTGTGGATGGTGTGCTGGTAGCGCCGGGCTTCGGCGAACGGGGCTTTGAAGGCAAGCTAGCGGCTATCCGGTACGTGCGGGAAGAAGGCATTCCGTTCTTCGGCATTTGCCTGGGCATGCAGTGCGCCGTGGTGGAGTTTGCGCGCAACGTACTGGGACTGCAGGGCGCCAACTCTACGGAAATGGACCCCCAAACGCCGCACCCGGTTATCGGGCTGATGGCCGAGCAGAAGAACATCACCCAGAAGGGCGGTACCATGCGCCTTGGCGCTTACGCCTGCGAGCTGCGCAAAGGCTCCAAAGCGGCCAAAGCCTATGGGCGCAACCATATTGAGGAGCGCCACCGCCACCGCTACGAGTTCAATAACGAATTCTTGAAGCAATTTGAGGCCGCGGGCATGATTGCCTCGGGCATCAACCCCGATACCGGGCTGGTAGAAATGATTGAGCTGCGAGACCATCCGTGGTTTGTGGCTGGGCAGTTTCACCCCGAGCTGAAGAGCACGGTCCAGAATCCACATCCGCTGTTTGTGCGGTTTGTGCGGGCCGCCATTCAGCACCACAAGCAGCAAGTAGCGGTAGCCTAAGCCGGTCCAGACAGCAATAGCGCGGACTTCAGTCCGCGTCCACAGAGAATAATTTTGTCGTGTTCAGCGGCTAAGAATTATATCTGCAGGACGCGGACTGAAGTCCGCGCTACGTTGTTCTTCGGCCATTTTGGCACACCCTGCCCGCTGCGCCCGGTTGTTGTGAGCGGGCGGAACCCAAGCAGCAACACCCGTGGTTGTAATCAGTTCGCTGATTGCCACGTACTTTTGCGGCTCCTTTTGGTGGTGCTGGGCTAAGGCCTGGCGCTAACTGCCTTTTACCCAATACCTAATCCATTCATGGATAAGAATCAGGCCACGGGCCTAATGCTCATTTCGGCCCTGCTGCTGGTGTATCTGTTCTTCTTCCAGCCGAAGAAGGAGGAGCAAGCTCAGGAGCAAGCCAAGCCGGCCGCTGCAGCGGCGGCCCGTCCGGATACCGCTACGACGGTTGCCGCCCAACTCGACTCTGCCACCATGGTACGGACGCTCGGCGCTTTCGCTGCCGCGGCCCAGGGCGAAACGCAGACTGTAGAGCTGCGCAACGAAAAAATCACCGTGTCGCTGACTTCGCGTGGCGGCCGTCCGCAGGTGGTGCGCCTGAACGAGGAAAAGACCTTCTTCGGTCAGCCGCTGTACCTGATGGATAAGCAGAGCGGCAACATCGATCTGGAAGTGCCCATGACCGACGGGCGCCGCATTAAGCTGTCTAGCCTGAACTTCCGCCCTTCGCCGGTGCAGCCGGTGACGGAAGGGGAGAAGCAGGGCCAGCAGGTGCAGTTCGTGGCCGAAGTAGCACCGGGGCAGCAGATTGTACAGACGTACACACTGTACAACAACAGCTACCAGATGGGCTACAACCTGAAGTTTCAGGGCCTGGCTGGTCTCGTGACGGCTGATCCGCTGACGTATACCTGGCTGGACCGCGTGCGCCAGACCGAGCAGAGCGCCAAGCAGAACCGCAACCACTCGACTATTAACTACTACCTAGCCGAGGACGACCTGGGTTCCATTACGGAAGCTAGCGAAAGCCCCGAGGAACAGACGGCCCCCGGCCCCGTGAAGTGGCTCGGCCACAAGCACGACTTCTTCACGGCGGGTCTGATTGCCGACAAGCAGTTTGCCAGCGGCAAGTTCAACTCCAACGTGAACTTGGAGGATTCTACCTTCCTGAAGACGCTGCTGAGCACCGTGCAGATTCCGGCCGCCGATGTGCAAACGGCCAGGGGCGCGGGCTTCCAGTACTACTTCGGGCCGAACTCCTTCCCGATCCTGAAGAAAGTAACGCCCAACTTTGAGCGCAACGTGTACCTGGGCTGGGGCGTGTTCCGCTACGTGAACCGCTTCCTGGTAATTCCGGTCTTCAATTTTCTGGAGCAATACATCAGCAACTACGGTATCATTATCGTAATTCTGGTGGTACTTATTAAGCTGGCATTCTGGCCGCTGGTGTACAAATCGTACCTCTCGCAGGCCAAGATGCGCGTGCTGAAGCCCGAAATCGACGCCATCAAGGAAAAGCTTGGCGACGACCAGATGGCTATTCAGCAGGAAACCATGAAGCTCTACCAGAGCACTGGTGCCAGCCCGCTGAGCGGCTGCTTGCCCATGCTGGCCACGCTGCCCGTGCTGTTTGCACTGTTTCAGTTCTTCCCTAACGCCATTGAGCTACGCGGGCAGGCATTCTTGTGGGCGCAGGACCTGAGCACCTACGACGACCCGATACGCCTTCCGTTTGAGGTGCCCTTCCTCGGCAATCACATCAGCCTTTTCACCCTGCTGATGACCATCTCGACGCTGCTGATGACCTGGCAGAGCAACCAGATGAACCCTGCCGCCATGCAAGGCCCGATGAAGTTCTACAGCTACCTGATGCCGCTGATCTTCTTCTTTGTGCTGAATGATTTCCCGGCTGGTCTGACTTGGTACTACTTCGTCTCGAACATCGTCACCTTCGGGCAGCAGGCCATTACCCGCACCTTCGTCGACGAAGACAAGCTTCATGCGCAGTTGCAAGCCAACAAGGAAAAAAACAAGGACAAGAAGCCTTCCGGCTTTGCGGCCCGCTTGCAGGATGCCATGAAACAGGCGCAGGAGCGCGAAGTAGAAGACCGCAAACAGCAGAAGACCAAGAAAAAATAATTTTATCCTGATAGTCAATATTTTAAAAGCCTCTCAACCAACGGTCGGGAGGCTTTTTTCTGTTCGAATATTAGCTACTTGCAGTGTTGGTCCGCTTTTTGGAATTCGAGCCAGCACATCCTCTCTCAACAACTGCTATGCGCTCATCCTTACTTCCTTTAGCCTTCTTGCTGCTCGGCACGCTGCCGGCTTGTACCGTCAATTACTACGTGGGTGGGCGGCGTCCGCTACCACCCGTTGCAACGCAAGGGGGCTACGACTATGATTATCCTACGCCGTCCCCCGGCCCTGTGGTAGCTGGACCGGCTGCTCCCACCGGCCCTACGCGGGTGCCACCACGTACGCCCCCTCCGCGCACGACCCCAGCTCCGGGCAGCGGGCCGACAACACCCGCCCCGAGCAGCCCCTCTCAGCCGCCATTACTACCTACGGCTCCGCCTAAGCCGGCTCCAAGTACACCGTCTCAACCCGCGCAGCCACCGCTGTTGCCAACGGCGCCGCCGAAGCCAGCACCGGGCACGCCGGCCCAGCCCACAACCGTTGGGGAGCAGCCCGATGCGCCTGTGATATTGCCCACAGCACCGCCCAAGCGGCCAGTGCCAGCTCAGCCGAGTCAGCATACGCCTACTGACCAACCGGGCGATGCACCGGTGATTCTGCCTACTGCCCCACCCAAGCGCCCTGTAAAGCCCTCAGTGCTGCCTACAGCCCCTCCTAAGCAGCCGCAGCCGGTGAAAGCGGACGAGCCGGCCGATTCGCCGGTGATTCTGCCGACGGCTCCGCCTAAGCCGGCGCCGAGCCCCTCCGGCCCCGGGCGCATCGTTGACGAAGCGCCAGCGCCGACGGCTGAGCCGACGCAATCGAGCCCGCTGCTGCCCACGGCACCGCCTAAGCGGCCACGGGTAGAAGACGTACAAGCTCCGGGTCCAGGTGTAGAAACCGGTAGCGTAGGGCAATCATCAGCAGCGCCGGTGCTCATTTTCCGCAAGACGCCGTGCCTGGGTCCGTGCCCGCACTTCGATGCCAACATCTACGCCAATGGCCGGGTGCAGTACATCGGTTACAACCATGTACAGAAAATGGGCACGCACGAACTGCACTTGCCAGCGGCGGTAGTGAAATCCATGCTAAGCCAAGTCTATGAAAGCGGCTTTTTCAACCTGAATAATCAGTATATGAGCGGTGCCACCGATATGCCTTCCACCTTTTTGACGGTGAACGTGCCCGGTCGCCCGGCCAAGACGGTGCAGGTGGAAGAGGGTGCCCCCGTGGAGCTGATGAGCCTGCTGACTTACATCGGTAAAGAGGTAGATACGATAAGCGGCGGCGCCGGCGGCGCTGAACGCTA
>NZ_JBZYWH010000025.1:0-70576 GCF_058932745.1 Hymenobacter sp. FMD4 | reverse complement strand
GCTTTGAACACAGTTCATGTTGGGGCGAGGCGCAGCCTTGCACGATTAGAAGTACTAGCTACAAGCTCGCGCTTGGGGGCCCATCAGGAGATGCGCACGACGCCTTCGACGTGGGCCAGTGCCCAGTCCTCCAGTCGTTGTAAGATGGGGGCCAACTCGGCACCTTTGGCGGAGAGACGGTAGCTGACTTCAGGTGGAAAGTTGTTCTGCACGGTACGCTCCACCAAACCCGCTGTTTCCAACTGACGCAGCTGCTCCAACAGCACCTTTTTCGACACCCGCGGAATCTTCCGCCACAGATCGGTGAAGCGCAGCGGGCCGTGGGCCAGATGGAAGAAGATAATCGGCTTCCATTTGCCCGAAATAAGGTCGAGGGCCACTTTAGCGGCGCAGCATTCTATTTCATGGTAGGTGTGGCGCATTCGTGGTGTACAAAAAGGTAACCGGGTAACCAGCAGGTGAATTTCTTGAGCCCGCGCTGGGGAGGAGGGTACTTTTGACCGGTTGGATGTAGGCAGCCAGTCCAAGCTGCTGCGCCCGCCCAAGGTAGTACTCAACCTGCTTCCCCTAATGCAAGTTCAACTCATTCGCCACGCCACGCTTCTGGTGAAGCTGGCCGGCAAAACCCTGCTCGTCGACCCCATGCTGGCCCCGCGCAACCAGTACGACCCCGTTCCCATGTCAGCCAACCAGGTGCGCATTCCGCTGGTCGACCTGCCGTTTCCGGCCGAGGAACTGCCCGGCCTGCTGGCTTCGGTGGATGCCGTGCTACTCACCCACACGCACCCCGACCACTGGGACCCCACTGCCCAGCAGCTGCTGGCCAAGCACCTGCCTATCCTGTGCCAACCAGCCGACACCGAGGCCGTGCAGGCACAAGGCTTCACCCAGGCGCAGCCCATCGAAACCCAGCTCGACTGGGAAGGCATCCGCATCTACCGCACCGGCGGCCAGCACGGCACCGGCGAAATCGGGCAGATGATGGGCACCGTATCGGGCTTTGTGCTGGAAGCCGAGCAACAGCGCCTCTACATTGCCGGCGACACCATCTGGTGCGACGAAGTAGTCCAGGCCCTCGACCAACACCGCCCCGACATCATCGTGCTCAACGCGGGCGGCGCCCAGTTCCTGCAGGGCGGCCCCATCGTGATGACGGCGGCCGAGGTAGCACAAGTGGCCCGCTACGCTCCGCAGGGCGCCGTGTACGCCGTGCACCTCGAAACGGTCAACCACAGCACCGAAGACCGCGCCACCACGCAGGCGTATCTGGCGCAGCAGGACCTGACCGCCCAGGTACACGTACCCGCCGATGGCGAGTGGCTACCGATTCCACAGCATGCGTAGGCTATAAAACGCTCGTGAAAGGAGCGTTTAGAAGTTATTTGGCCCCTGATGATTGGGCACGAAACAGAAGCGCCTCCAAGGTACCTGCTGCTTCGTACCGAAGCATCAGGGGCCAAAGCCAGTCCGCCCGACTACGGCCGGTCTGCTATCCGCCGTTAGCTCTGGCCGCTTTCAGTTCGACGACTGCCAGGAAACCAATAATCATCAGCTCACTGGCAAAATACAGGTAGCCGATTGGGGTAAGCCGGGGGTGCCAATACGCGAGCAGCCCCGCGGTGATGCCGCAGTAGGCCAGGTTCAGCGCGGCTAGTACCCGCATGTACCCCCGCCAGCGGGAGGCGGCCAGTGCGGCGCACCAAAACGAATACAGCGCCAACAGCAGCGCCACGCCGGCCAGGAAGGAGAGCGGCGGCTGAGGCATTCCGAAGAGGGGCTCGAACCGCACCAGCACCACGCCCAAAAGCACCGCCGACAGCAGGGCGCCGGAGCCATCAAGCAAAAAGAGCTGCTTAGGAGACAAGGAACGCCAGAGTAGTTGAAAGGGCATTGGGTCTGCTGGTTGAAGACAAGAGTGAAGCAACAGCCCGCTGCTGCTCCGGTGGCTGGGGCGAATAGATAAGCAAAGATTAGTGTAGTGGTTCCGATTGCATTACTTCACCGCTATGCTCACGATCAAGGATTTCTTCGCGTTTGACGATTTGATAACTGCCAAATGGGGCCGTAAGTCATACCAGTACGTCGACTACTGTGGCCTTATTCCCATGCGTCCGCTCGAAAACGGGGGGTATTTCTGCACGCCTGTTAATTCATTGTGCTTCGCCAGAACGGGCGGGAACGGCGTGCACTTTAGCATCCTCCACTGCACCAGCGAAAACGACGCCGGGCCGGTTGTCATGACGGTGCCAATGGCTTCCCGACCCAACATCGTGGTAGCCGAAAACCTGGAGGAGTTCTTGGCTATTGGCTGCCGCCACGGCTGGTTTGCATTGGAGCAACTTGCTTACCGAGAGGTCGAAGCATTGGAATACTATGCTGGCCCGGAGGCAGAGTTATCCGAAGAAGAAAAAAACTTCTTGGACTTAGTCCGATCCAAGTTGCTGGTTGAGCATTCGCCACTCACGGCCGAGCGACTTCAAAAGTTAGAGCGTCGCTATTTCTCGCAGCTACAGATCAAGTCTTTAAATAGTTAGATTGAAGCAGCAGCCGGGGCGAAACGAAGTAGGGCCGCTGGGGGCGGGCTGAGGACTGTTCTGTTGCGAGGCATAGCCTCGCCTGATGAGAAGCACGAGCTACAAGCTCGCGCTACATGGGGCGGCCTTGCCCGAAGGAAATTGCAGGTTACAAAGCTCGCGCTAACTGTGGGCCTACAACTACGGGAAGTCGGGTGGCGGAAATGTTGGCTCCGGTAACCCCAGCGGCTACAAAAGCCGCGTGCAGTCGCTCGGAAACGCACAGATTGGAGGGCGGCACGATGAAAAAATCGAGGCTGCGGTCGAACGCGTCGCTCAAGACAATTTTTTCTACCCCGCGCAGATAGGTTTGCATGTGCACTTTGTACTCCTGTGCGTCGGCGACGGAGTGGTATTGCTTGTTACCGAACAAGTCGTCGCCGGACTTGAACACGGAGTTCCGATAGTCTATCACGTCGTAGCTCAAGTCGTCCATCACGACCATCTGGTAGCCGTCGAACTCGCCCGACGGCTCCTCCGCCGCCACGCCGAACGTGCGCACGATGGTAGTGTTGAAGTTGCGCAGGATGCCAGCAACCTTGGGGCTCATAAGGAACTCGCAGCGATAAAGCATGGGTCCGAATGAAACAAAGTCTGTGACTTTTGCGCCCCTCAATTTCTTTATGCACGTTATCTGCAGACTATCCAACTCTTTGGTTTCGATGATCAGTTTCAGGTCGTACTGCACCGCTTCGTAAGCGCGAAGAAAGTTCTTGTCGCACAACTCAACTTGCATGACGCCGTTGCGGACCCCGATTACCTTCGGATCGGAAGCGGTAAGGAAAGTGACGTATTGCATTGTGTTTTAGAAGTTTGAGTCTTTGCAATACTGATTCACGGCTATTACGCTTCGGTCTGCGCCCCCAGCTCCTTCAGAATCTCCTGCGCCGCCACGGCAATGACGGTGCCTGGCCCATACACGCCCGTCACGCCAGCGTCGTAGAGGAACTGGTAGTCCTGGGCGGGGATAACGCCGCCGGCAATGACGAGGATGTCCTCGCGGCCGAGCTTGGTCAGCTCCCCGATGAGCTGGGGAATGAGGGTTTTGTGACCGGCGGCCAGCGACGACACGCCTACCACGTGCACGTCGTTTTCGGCGGCCTGACGGGCTACTTCCTCGGGCGTCTGGAACAGCGGGGCAATGTCCACGTCGAAGCCCACGTCGGCGAAGGAGGTGGCAATGACTTTGGCGCCGCGGTCGTGGCCGTCCTGGCCCATCTTGGCCACCATCATGCGGGGGCGGCGGCCTTCCTTCTGGCTAAATTCGTCGGCCAGATGCCGGGCTTTGGCGAATTCCTGGTCGTAGTCCATTTCGGCAGAGTACACACCCGATACGGTGCGGATGGTGGCCTGGTGACGGCCGTACACGGCTTCCAGGGCATCGGAAATTTCGCCGAGCGTGGCGCGCAGGCGGGCGGCATTCACGGCCAGATCGAGCAGGTTGGCGTTGCCGGAGCGGGCGGCTTCGGTCAGGGCCGCCAGGGCCTGCTGCACCGCGGCGTTGTCGCGCTCGGCCTTGATCTTGTTCAGCCGCGCAATCTGCGACTCGCGCACGGCGGCGTTGTCGATGTCGAGAATTTCGATCTGGGTTTCCTGGGCCTGCTGCTCCTCCGTGAGGCGGTGCTTGTTCACCCCCACGATTACCTCCTTGCCCGAATCGATGCGGGCCTGCTTGCGGGCCGCGGCTTCCTCGATGCGCAGCTTAGGCAGGCCGGTTTCGATGGCCTTGGCCATTCCGCCTAGCTCTTCTACTTCCTGAATCAGCGCCCAGGCCTTATCGGCCAGCTCATGGGTGAGCGTCTCCACGTAGTAGGAGCCGCCCCAGGGGTCCACCACCTTGGTGATGTCCGTCTCGTGCTGCAGGTACAGCTGGGTGTTGCGCGCAATGCGGGCCGAGAAGTCGGTGGGCAGGGCAATGGCCTCGTCCAGGGCGTTGGTATGCAGGCTCTGGGTGCCGCCCAGGGCCGCGGCCAAGGCTTCCACGCAGGTGCGCGTCACGTTGTTGAACGGGTCCTGCTCGGTGAGCGAGTAGCCCGAGGTTTGGCAGTGCGTGCGCAGCGCCAGCGACTTGGGGTTTTCGGCCCCGAACTGCTTGATGAGCTTTGCCCAGAGCAGGCGGCCGGCGCGCATCTTGGCAATTTCCATGAAGTGGTTCATGCCGATGGCCCAGAAAAACGACAGGCGCGGCGCAAACTGGTCGATGGTCATGCCCGCCTTCAGGCCGGCGCGCACGTACTCCACGCCGTCGGCGAGGGTGTAGGCCAGCTCCAGGTCGGCAGTGGCGCCGGCTTCTTGCATGTGGTAGCCCGAGATGCTGATGCTGTTGAAGCGCGGCATCTTCTGGGCCGTGTAGGCGAAGATGTCGGCGATGATGCGCATCGAGGGCTCAGGCGGGTAGATGTAGGTGTTGCGCACCATGAACTCCTTCAGAATGTCGTTCTGAATGGTGCCCGACAGCTTCTCCGGCGTCACGCCCTGCTCCTCCGCCGCCACAATGTAGAAGGCCATAACCGGCAGCACGGCCCCGTTCATGGTCATCGATACCGACATCTGGTCCAGCGGAATCTGGTCGAAGAGCACCTTCATGTCCTCCACCGAGTCGATGGCCACGCCGGCCTTGCCCACGTCGCCCACCACGCGCGGGTGGTCGGAATCGTAGCCGCGGTGCGTGGCCAGGTCGAACGCCACCGAAAGGCCCTTCTGTCCGCCGGCGAGGTTGCGGCGGTAGAACGCATTGGATTCCTCCGCTGTCGAGAAGCCCGCGTACTGGCGCACGGTCCACGGGTTCTGCACGTACATCGTGCTGTAGGGCCCGCGCAGGTAAGGCGCCTGCCCCGCCCCAAAGCCGAGGTGGTCGAGCAGGGCGACGTCTTTGGCCGTGTAAAAGCCTTTCAGCTCGATGCCTTCGGGCGTGACCGAGGTTTGCGCTTTGGCCGGCGTCTCGGGCCGAGCCCCGGCGTTATAAGGAATATGGGCGAAGTCGGGTTTCATGGTTTTGGGGTGACACGTGACAGGTGACACGTGACAAGGTTGGTGGGTTGGGAGGTAACTGGTATCAGGTACAGAACACAGGTATAATTGATCTAGGCGGGAGCCTTTGGCTTTAGGCTTTTCAGCAGCCCGTGAATCAAGCCAGTAACACGGTCAAGTGTGGCAATGGCATCATCGGTTTGCGGAGCGGATAGGTAACCGAGACGTTCGGCAAGGAGCAAGATCGTGTCAAGTTCAGCAACGGAGCCACGGGCAATGAGTAAGAATCGGCTAAACTCTGCGGGTGAGTGACGGCCGGCCCCTTCGGCAATATTCAATGGAACCGAGGTAGCAGCGCGGCGCAACTGTGAGGCTAGTTCATACCGCTCAGAGTTGGGGAAGGAATCAGCTAAATGGTAAGCTACCGGCACAAAATCAAAAGCTTGCCGCCAGCATTCCAGCCGATAATGAGGTTTGTCGCACCGCATCCGTTAGCCTGTTACATGTCACCTATTACGTGTCACCTATCTGCCTTGCAGCCGCGCCAGCACGTCGTCGGTGCTGTGGCCGTGCACCGTAAACTCGCGGAAGCCGAAGTGCTTCACGGCGTCCTGCATGGTAGCTAGGTCAGCTGTAAGCAGGAGCGGGGCTTCCAGCTCCGGGTCGATTTCCTCGTCGAGCTGCTTGATGAAGCGCACAAATTCGCGCACCTGCTCTTCGGTGGCATACATAAGCGTAGCCGCCTCGGGCGTGGAGAACAGCGCCGACAGCGAGCCTACCGGCGGCAGGTTTTCGGTAGCGGTGCGTTCCGCTTCGGGCAGCAGGCGCGTGTACAGTTCGTGCACAAACTGAATGGTATCGGCCCCGAGCAGTACCACCGCGGCGGTTTTCTTTTTGAGCTCCTTGCGGATGAAGTGCAGAGCTGTGGCCAGCCGCAATACTTCTGAAGGGTAAGCCGCCCGGGTGGTATCAAAGTGGCGGCTGCGCAGCAGCTTCTTCGGGTCGAAGGTGAACTGTTCGTTGGGGTTCTGAAAGCGGTTGGTGCCCACTATCACCTGTTCGCCGGTGGCAATGCGGTGAAACTTCTCCAGCGCCACCTGCCGGATTTCTTCCAGGATGCTGCCGCGCTTGGTCAGAATGCCGCCGGCCGCTTCGGTACGTTGGAAAAGTGCCCACGCTTCCTGAGCCAGCTGGTCGGTCAGCGTCTCGATAAAGTAAGAACCGGCGGCCGGGTCGGCTACGCGGTCGAGGTGGGCCTCTTCGCGCAGAATGATGGGCACGTTGCGGGCAATGCGGGCCGAAAAGTCATTGGGGCCCGCGTACAGGCTGTCGTAAGGCGTGACGGAGATGGAGTCGGCCCCACCCAGCACGGCGCTCATGGCCTCGGTGGTCACGCGCAGCATATTGGTGTGCGGGTCCAGCGTGGTCTGGTCCCACGAGGAAGTAGCCGCCTGGATGCGCAGCGCGGCCGCCAGTTCGGCGGGCAGCCCGTAGGCGTGCAGCAGTGTGCCCCACAACCGGCGTAAGGCGCGCAGCTTGGCTATTTCCATGAAGTAGCTCGGGCCGATGCTCATGTGCATGTGCATGGCCGAAGCCACAGCTGCCGCGTCTACATCGAGGTCATCGGAAGGAAAGTGGTCGAGGAAGGCCACGGCCGTACTCAGGGAATAGGCTATTTCCTGCACGGCCGTAGCGCCGCGGTTGCCGAAAAAGCTGCCGTTGACGCACAGCGGAAGAAAGTCGGGCAGGTGACGGGAGTGGCGCACGCAGCGGCGCAGCGAGTGCACCAGCACGGCGTAATCATCGGGCGAGCTGTTGGCGCCCGGAGCGTAGCGCAGGAAACCGCGCAGCTGGCGCTCAGGGCTGGCATCGAGCAGGCGCAGCAGGAACTCCTCGGCCTGCCGGCAAATGGTGAAGCCCAGGTAGGTAGTGGCCAGCGGTAGCTTAGCAGCCAGGTAGCCTACGTCGAACAGAGCAGGCTCATCGATGTCGAAGTGAATCCCGTCAGCCCCCTGCTGCAGGGCCGTGGCCGCGTGGTCGATGGCGGCGTGGCCGTCGTTGCGCGCCGGCACGAGCACACGGGGCAAGTTGCGCCAGCTGTTGGGCGCCGAATTTGGCGTGGGGCGCAGCACGGGCGCTGGCGCCTCGCCCAAGCCTGCCAGGGCTTCGCGGTGGTAGAACGGCTCAAGCACCAGCCCCTCCGGCGTGTGAAACTGCAGCGCAGCCGGGTCGGCGCCTTTCAGGTCGCGCGCGATGCGGGCCTGCCAGGCTTCGGTGGTTAATGGTTCGAATTCCGAAAAGGATACGGGGGTAGAGCGAGGAGTATCAGACATACGAGGGCTGCAAAAGCATTCGGTCAGCCGCTGAGCAGCGGGAACTGCGGCGCCGAAAGATACCGGGTTTGGGGAGAAAGAAACGGCGAATAATGCCGCGGGTTTGCCTCAGGTACCCGGCCTGCTACCTTTGGGCCCAGGCCGCACTTCTGTGGCGCGGTCTGTATCTCCGCTATGCCGTATTTATTATTCCGGCGCCTTGTGTCAGCAGTGCGCTCATTGGCAGTTACTATTCGTTACGCCACTGTAGTAGCCGGTCTGCTTCTATTCGCTGCGGGGACGATCCGCGCGCAAGGCACGTTCCAGCCCGGCTACCTCATCGGGGCTACCGGCGATACGCTGCGTGGCCTGATAGACTTCCGCGGGGCAGCCTTCAATTCCCAGCACTGCCGCTTCAAGCCCGCTGCCTCGGCGCAGGTGCAGGAATATGCTCCGCAGGAGGTACGAGGGTACCAGGTGGCGGGTACGCTGTATGAGGCCCATGAGGTATTTACGCCGAATGCGCAACCCGAGCAAAGCCGCTACTTCCTGGTAGTAGCCGAGCGCGGCCCCGTCAGCTTCTATTACCTGGTTGATAAAGACAACGTCGACCGGTTTTTCATCAAAGAAGCCGCCGGAACGGAGCTGCGCGAACTACGGCGCGTGGTTACCCGCTTTACCAACCCAGATACTCATCGGCGGCAGCAAACGGTAAACAACCTGTACCAAAACACGCTCGCAGCCGCTTTTGCCGCTTGCCCCAGCGAGCAGGCCCGGGCCCTGCGGTTGAATCCTTTCGGCTACGAAGCCTTACGCGAAGCCGTACGCCGCTACAACGCCTGCGCCGGAAGTGCGGCGCCGGCTACCGTCACCGCGCCGAGCAGTAAGCCGGAATTGCAGGTGCTTGTCTCCGCCGGGGTGGGCACAAGCACGTGGATAAATTATTTGTCCAGCGGAAAAAGCCGCGGAATTACCCCGAGCCTGGGGATGCAGGTTGGCATTCGGCCAGCGTACCGTAACCGCTTGGTTTCGCTTCAAACGGGACTATTGTTTGAGGGACCGACACGCTACCGGGAGCAGCAGGAAAACTACGACGGTTATCAACAGGCAGACCTTAACGCTGGACTGATTTCTTTGCCGGTGGGTATTCGTTTTACTGCTCAAAAGGGCAGCGTCCGGCCTTTTATTGAGGTGGGCGGTACAGCGCGTATGCTCTTCGTTACCCAGCCCGGCGTAATAAGTCAGTACAGCAGGGCTGGTGCCCTTATGTATCAGCAGCCGGGACAGTTCGAGAAAGGGTACAGCCTATTTGAAGTGGGTATTGGCGCCGTAGCAGGAATTGAAATTCGAACGTCAAAGGGACATACCGGGCAAGTGGGAATACGGGCTACTAGTGGTGGGTTGACGGGCCAGGTGAACGGGTACCTACGCACCGGGAATTTATTTGTAGCCTACTCACTGAGGAAGTAGCTAAGGCACACTTCTCAATGGGAAGCGGAAAGTGCCCTGGTTAATCTTCAGTTTTTGATGGCGTAAGGCCTCATACCCGCCACAGCCGTATGTAATTGTTTCGGGTTGAGCCTGCCGGCACGAGGTTCCTGCGACCTATTTGGTAGTTTTGCAGGCTGTAGTATGCCGAGGTTTAGCTAGATCAGAGTTTTGCTATTTCTCTTCTCAAATCCACGGCTTTACCGCTGGACCTTCTTCAGTTACCCTTCATATCACTTCGCGTGAAACACTTTTTACTATCGGTCGCCGGTCTGGTGCTGATTGCTGGCCAAGCTGCGGCCCAAACCAATTTTCGTCCTGGCTTCATCCTCAAAAGCAGCGGCGACACGATTCGTGGCCAGGTAGATGCCCGGGGCGCTCAGCGTAGCGCCCGCCTGTGTAGCTTCCGGGCCGGCGCCGAAGCTGCCGTCGAACAATTTGCTCCTGATGCACTACGGGCATATGGCATCGAGGGCGGCAAGGTGTACGAGGCCCGAATCATCTCTGGCCAGGCCGAAGCCAAACAGCTGTTTTTGGAAAAGCTAGTGCAGGGCCCGGCCAATCTGTATTTCCTGCGCGACGATACCGACCGCGACCATTTCTACTTAGGCATGGGCAGCGGCGAGCTGCAGGAGCTGACTAAGTCGGTGGACAAGGTGATTATGGACGGCAAAACCTATAATCAGGAAGACAACCAGTACCGTCAAACGCTAACCGCGGCCTTCAGTAGCTGCCCATCGGTGCAGAACTCTATCAAGACGTCGCTGTTGGCAGCCAACAGCCTAAGCAAAGTGGTAGAGAAGTATAATGCTTGCGTGGGGCAGGCATCCGTGACCCGCACCACTCGCGGCCGCTTTGCGCTGCACGCCGTGGCAGGCGTCAATACCACCCAACTGAAATTCGTGGGCGGCTTGTTTGACGGTGGCACTGCATCGGATAAGTTGTCCCCGACGGTAGGAATTGGAATGAATTGGGCTATGCCGACCCTCAACGACAAGCTAAGCATGCGGTTGGAGGTGCATTACCTAGCACAGAATTATGAAGGAACTTTTACTCGCCCTAGCAATGCATCTACTGCTTATGGGCGGGAGCAGCAAATTCGTCTCGATGTATCTTACTTGCGAGTTCCCTTAGTAATGCGCTATACTTTTCCGCGTGGTACTATGCGCCCCTTTCTACAAGTTGGCATTACTAATATGTACGCCTTTAATTGCGATGGGGAGTTCCGTTACCGTTTCAACTCCACCAGTGATTATACGGTTTGGTGGAAAATGTTTGAGCCTGCCGCTAACGCTTTATTCGTCCGCCGCAAGTATGAGCAAGGCATCGTGGTGGGAGGAGGCCTAACCTCCGCTCGGGTTGGCGGGCGCAATACCAGCTTTGAACTGCGCGGCGAGTACACCAACGGATTCAGCGCTTCCACGGGAGCCGGGATGCGGGGTATGCTCCTGTACGGCTTGATTTCGGTTGATCTGACCAAATAGTAGCAGATGATATTTTAGAGAAGCTGCCCAACTACATAAACAACCACTGCAAGCGCGCCGCAGAAACTCGGTTTCTGCGGCGCGCTTCTTTTTTGGCCTGGAACTAGGCCGGCACCACCGTTGTCCCTGCTGCACGAGCGACGACCGTTTTCAGCTGACAGTCGGCCGGCTGCCTTACCTTTGCTGCCATGATGAACTTTGCGAATCGCAGCCTCAGCTGGTTGCTCGCCGCCACGCTGGTGTTCCCTGCCTGCCAGCGCGGCACTTATCAGCCTACACTGTCTGCTACTGTCGCCCAGCCCGTAGCGGCCGAGCAGCCCGCCGACCCCAAAGTGGAAGCCGTGGTAGCGCCTTACCGCCAAAAAGTGAAAGAGCAGATGGACGAGATAATCGGCACCGCACCGGAGGCCATCCGCAAGAACCCCGGTGAGTCGCCGCTGGCCAACTTCACCGCCGACCTGCTTCGCGAGCGAGCCACTAAGGAAGCCGGCCAGCCCATCGAACTGGGCCTGATGACCAACGGCGGCCTGCGCGCCGAGTTGCCCGCTGGCAACATCACGGTGGGCTCGGTGTTTGAGCTCATGCCGTTCGAAAACGAGCTGGTGATTCTGGACGTGCCCGGCCCGGTGGTGCAGCAGCTGTTTGAATACACAGCCCGGGTAAAAATGGCCCTTTCCGGGGCTACTTACAGCGTCGGGGCCGATGGCAAGCCCGTCGATATCCGTATCGGCAAGGAGCAGTTCGACCCCAACAAGGAGCGCCTTTACACCCTCGCCATTTCCGATTACCTGGCCGGGGGCGGTGACCAGCTGACTTTCCTGAAGCCCATCAAGCCGCGTGGTACGGGCGTGCTGGTGCGCAACGCCATCAACGACCACATTCGCCAGCTGACCAAGCAAGGCAAGCCGGTGCAGGCCCGCGTAGAGGGCCGGGTCAAGGTTTTGTAAATGTGCTGATGTGCTAATGAATTTGGAGTTGATAGCCGTTTTTCAGTAGGCCACAATACACTTCAATTCACCAGCACACTGGCTCACATTCACTCACATTAGCACATCAACCACCGTGAATCGTCGCGACTTCATAAAATCTTCGGCCCTGAGTGCAGCTGGTCTGAGCCTGCTCGG
This sequence comes from Hymenobacter sp. FMD4, assembly GCF_058932745.1. Lineage (NCBI taxonomy): Bacteria > Pseudomonadati > Bacteroidota > Cytophagia > Cytophagales > Hymenobacteraceae > Hymenobacter > Hymenobacter sp. FMD4. The sequence continues at coordinate 58,625 of NZ_JBZYWH010000025.1, read as the reverse complement.
CCCCAGCCTGTTTGCCTCCGCCGAAGCGGCCAGCCGGCAGGTGCGCCTCACCATCCTGCACACCAACGATATGCACTCGCGCATCGACCCGTTTCCCGTGGGCTCGGCGCAGTGGGCCGACCAGGGCGGCATGGCCCGCCGGGCGGCGCTGGTGGCCAAAATCCGGCAGGAGCAGCCCAACGTGCTGCTGCTCGACGCCGGCGACATCTGGCAGGGTACCCCGTACTTCAACTTTTTCGGCGGAGAGCTGGAATACAAGCTCATGAGCCAGATGGGCTATGATGCTGCCACCCTCGGCAACCACGACTTCGACAACGGTCTTGGCGGGCTGGAGCGGCAGCTGCCCAACGCGCAGTTTCCCTTCATCATTGCCAACTACGACTTCTCCCAAACGCAACTGAAAGGCCGGTTTCAGCCTTACAAGGTGTTTGAAAAGCAAGGCGTACGCATCGGCGTCTTCGGCGTGGGCATCGAGATGGCCGGTCTGATTTCTGACCGCCTTTTCGGAGCTACCAAGTACCTCGACCCTATTGCCGTGGCCAAGGAGCAGGTGCAGCACCTGCGTGGCCAGGAGAAGTGCGACCTGGTTATCTGCCTCTCGCACCTCGGCTACAAATACACCAGCGACAAAGTTGACGACCATAAGCTAGCCGCCGCCGTGCCCGGCATCGACCTGATTTTGGGTGGCCACACCCACACTTTCCTCGATACCCCTACGGTGGTAGAAGGCGGGCAAGGGCAGCGTACCCTGATCAACCAAGTGGGCTGGTCGGGTATTAAGCTCGGCCGGATTGACTATGTGTTTGACCGGGCCACGCGCAAAAACGGCGTAGCAGCAGCTGGAGCGCTGACTATCAATGCTTCAGCGTTAGGCTAGCATACTTTCGTTTGGCGCTCTGCTGACTTTTCCACATTTTTGTCTCCCTTTCGCTGAAACCGGGGCCAGAAAGCCCGGTTTCAGCTGCCTTTGTCTTCACCTCTCCGCACACCGCTTGCGCCGCCTAATTAATGCAGAAGGATTGCCGTACCGTCTGGGCCAATTGCCTGCGCGTCATCCGGAGCAGCGTCGGGGAGCAGAGCTTCCGCACGTGGTTTGAGCCCATCGCGCCGGTGGCCCTGCAGGGCAACCTGTTGATTATCCAAGTGCCCAGCCAGTTCTTCTACGAGTGGCTGGAAGAGCACTATGTGGATGTGCTCAAAAAGGCCATTGTGCAGGAGCTAGGCCCCGAAGGCCAACTCGAGTACTCGGTGGTGGTAGACCAGGGCAACGAGCAGGCCCGGCCGCGCACCGTCAACTTGCCTGCCACCCGCGGCGGAGCCGTGAACCGGCCGCCCGTGCAAACGCCTATGGCTGCCCAGGTGCGCCCCATGGCGCCGCAGCAGCCGGCTCCGGCCCCCACACCCAAACCGAGCTTTGCCATCAATGGCAACAGCAACAGCAATGCTTCGGCCGCTTATCCGCCTAAGCGCCAAGCCTCAGCCAATGCCGCAGGTGCCGTAGCGGCCGCGGCTGCTGTGCCGCCACCGCCCACGCCGCTGCGCAACCCCTTCGAGGTGCGCTCCGTGGCCGACCGCAGCTACCTGGATTCGCAGCTGAACCAGAACTACTCGTTCACGAATTACATCGAAGGCTCGTGCAACCGCCTGGCCCGTTCGGCCGGCTGGGCCGTGGCCAACAAGCCCGGCACCACGTCCTTCAACCCGCTGATGATTTATGGCGGGGTAGGGCTGGGCAAGACGCACCTAGTACAAGCCATCGGCAACCACATCAAGGAACACTCCGGCAACAAGTTCGTGCTGTACGTGTCGGCGGAGAAATTCACCAACCAGTTTATCGAAAGCCTGAAAACCAATTCGGTGCAGGATTTCGGCAACTTCTATCTGCTGGTGGATATCCTGATTCTGGACGACGTGCAGTTCCTGGCTGGTAAAGACCGGACGCAGGAAATGTTCTTCCACATCTTCAACCACCTGCACCAAGCCGGCAAACAGGTCATAATGACCTCCGATGTGCCGCCGAGGGAGTTGAAAGGCTTCGAAGAACGCCTTTTGTCGCGCTTTAAGTGGGGGCTGACGGCCGATCTGCAAAGCCCCGACTTCGAAACGCGCGTGGCCATCATCATGAACAAGATGCAGGCCGACGGTATCGACATTCCGCCGCAGGTGGTGGAGTACCTTGCGTACTCCGTCGAGACGAACGTGCGCGAACTGGAGGGCGTGCTGATTTCGCTGATTGCGCAGTCCTCGCTCACGCGCCGCGAAATCGACCTGGAAATGGCCAAGCAAGCCCTGCGTCACATCATCGAGGACGTGGAGGCCGAAGTCAACCTCGATTTCATCCAGAAAACTGTGGCCGAGCACTTCAGCATTCCCGTGGACCTGCTGAAGGCCAAGACGCGCAAAAAGGAAGTGGTAACTGCCCGGCAAGTGGCTATGTACTTCGCCAAGGAGCACACCAATCACTCGCTCAAGAGCATCGGATACCACTTCGGCGGCCGCGACCACAGCACCGTTATTCACTCCGTGCAGACGGTGTCGGACCTAATTGATTCCGACAAAACCTTCCGCACGACCATCCAGGAGCTGCGTAAGAAGTTTACGGGCAAGTAGCTCTGCGGTGCTTAAGCCCACATCTGCCCGAACAACGACTACCGCGGATAATACCGGATATGTGTGCAGGTCCGTTCGGATGGTGGCTAAGCCCACGTTACACTTGCCGATTGGCCCACAGGAGTTAAGCACAAAAAAAGCCCGCGGCAACGCGGGCTTTTTTTGTGGCTACGGGCTCGGTGTCCTACAAATCCGATGCTGACTTCTCGCGCAACTCTAAGCTGTTGCGCTGCGCAAAGCCGCTGAGCATGTTCTTCAGGTTCTGTCGGCGCTGACGACCACGTACCTGGCGCAGGTTAAGAGCGTAGCTGGTGCCGTCGTGCAGGCGCAGCAGCAGTTGATTGGGCTCCAGGTCAAGCACCCGCATATCCTTCGCGGCGAAAGGTTGCTTCGGAACGAAAAGGCCGGGCTTGTGCACCAGGTAATCGGGTGTGACTTCGAGGTAGGTCTGGGTTCCGAACAGCGGCAGGTTCTGCACCGAGATGTAGAGCAAGAACACTACGGCGAGGCCCAGGAACATCCAGTCGAGGTAGCGCAGCACGCCGGGCGTGCGGTTTGGGTCGCCGAGGATGGACAGCAGGGGATAGGCCACGGCCACCAGACCGAACACAAACTGGCCGAAAAACGGCACGCGGGAGGTGTTGGCTGGCTGAAGACCAATGCGGGTATACGATGACGGCATAGGCAGAAAGGAGATTCAGCCGGCAAAACTAATACAAAACCAATGGGCGAGCGGTTTGCCGCACCCCGCACCTTGTGGTCCGATGGCGCTGTCCATCGGACCGGCGACTAGCGGCTACGATTGTAGCGTGGCTTCCAGGGTCATTTCCGGCACGGCCGAGAGTAGCTGCGAGATGGGGCAGTTTTGCTTAGCATCTTCAGCGTATTTCTGAAAATCTTCGGCGCTCATGTTAGGCACCTGCCCCGTGGTCGTAACGGCAATCTTGACCACCTTAGGCGACATGTTGCCCGGGTCCAGCGTCACCTTGGATTCGGTGCGTACCTGCGTGGGCGTGAAGCCGTCTTTGGTGAGCTTACTGACCAGATACATGGTATAGCAACCCGCGTGGGCCGCCCCGATCAACTCCTCGGGGTTGGTGCCTTTCTGGCCTTCGAAGCGGGCGCCTACGGAGTAAGGCGCTTTGACCGTGCCGCTCTGCGTCGAGATTTCGCCGCTGCCTTTGATGTCGCCGTTCCAGACGGCCGTTCCGCGTTGGTTGATCATGGTGTTTGGAATATGGGTGAAAGGATGAGCAGAGTTGGCAACAATACAGCAATAAGCTGGTGGTTGTTTCTAAAGTTGAGTTTAAGGCATTGCGGTTACATTTACCGTCCCGCCTGTTTATAGATTTTCTCCATGGGTCTGAAATCTATCCTGAGCCGCCCGCTCGCCGCTTACACCGTCAGCCAGTACCAGAAGTGGACCGCGCAACCCGAGGCCGCGCAGCAACGCATTCTGCAGAACCTGCTGCAGCAAGGCACGGCTACCGCTTTCGGCCACGATCATAGTCTGGCTGATGTGCGCACAGTGCAGGATTTTCAGCAGCGCGTGCCGGTGCGTGACTACGAGGCACTCAGCGCTTACTTTCTCCGCGTGAAGGAGGGTGAGCGGGACGTGCTCTGGCCCGGCAAGCCGCTGTACCTGGCCAAGACGTCGGGTACGACCTCGGGCACCAAGTACATTCCGATTAGCAAGGACAGCATCTCGAACCACATCAACGGGGCCAAGGACGCGCTGCTGCATTACGTACACCGCACCGGCAAGCCGCAGTTCCTGGATGGCAAGCTCATCTTTCTGTCCGGCTCGCCGGAACTGGAGCAGGTGGGCGGCATTCCGACGGGGCGCCTGTCGGGCATCAGCAACCACCACGTACCGGCCTACCTGCGCCGCAACCAGCTGCCGAGCTATGCTACTAACTGCATAGAGGACTGGGAGCAGAAGCTCGACCGCATCGTGGACGAAACCCTAGGCCAGCGGATGACGCTTATTTCCGGCATTCCGCCGTGGGTGCAGATGTATTTTGACCGCCTCACCAGCCGCACCGGCAAACTGGTGGGCGAGGTGTTTCCCGAGTTTCAACTGTTCGTGTACGGCGGTGTCAATTTCGAGCCGTACCGCCGCAAGCTGCTGGAAAGCATTGGCCGGTCGGTGGGTACGCTGGAGCTGTTTCCGGCTTCGGAAGGCTTCTTTGCCTTTCAGGACGAGCCCGGCAACCCCGGCATGTTGCTGCTGGCCAACGCGGGCATCTATTACGAATTCATTCCGGCCGAACGCTTTTTCGAGCCTAACCCGCCGCGCCTGACGCTGGCCGAGGTGGGGCTGGACAAAAACTACGCCTTGGTGGTCAGCTCCAATGCCGGCCTGTGGGGCTACTCCGTGGGCGATACCGTGCGCTTCACCAGCTTGCGCCCGCACCGCGTAGTGGTATCGGGCCGCATCAAGCACTTTTTATCAGCGTTTGGGGAGCACGTCATCGGGGAAGAAGTGGAACATACGCTGCGCGAGGCACTGCAGCAGTTTCCGGAAGTGGAAGTCACCGAATTCTCTGTCGCCCCGCGCGTGAGCGAAAACCGGGCAGAACCCTCGCGGCACGAGTGGCTGGTGGAGTTTGCCCGCCCCCCGCACGACCTAGCGGCTTTTGCGGCTGCATTGGATACCGGCCTGCGCCGCCGCAACGTGTACTATGACGACCTGCTCAGCGGCAATATCTTGGCCCCGTTGCTGCTCACGCCCCTCCCCCCAGGGGCCTTCCAGCGCTACATGAAAAGCCAGGGCAAACTGGGCGGGCAAAACAAGGTGCCGCGGCTCAGCAACGACCGGAAGCTGGCGGATGGGTTGTTGCTCCAGTAAGCCACTAGATTAGCCACGGGGCGAGGCATTGCTTCTTTAGCATATGCTGATGCCGTCCGTTGTCAGGCGCATCGAGTCTGAACCCGTCGTTTTGCGTAAGAATTGCTTAGCTCAGCAGATCTATTGCCCTTGCGGAGTTCATTTCAGGGAACATAAGCTGATATTTGCCGCTCATCAGTTGCCATGCACTTACACGAAGTAACCAGCCCGGAGCAGGCCCGCGAGTTCATCGATTTCGCGGTACGGCTTTACCGGAACGACCCCAATTACATTCGTCCGCTCGACAAGGACATCAATCAGGTATTTGACCGGAAGAAAAACAAATACTTCCGGCACGGCGAGCTGACGCGCTGGCTGTTGCTGGATGACCAGGGCAAGACCATCGGTCGAGTGGCGGCGTTTATCAACCAGCGCACGGCCCGCACCTTCGAGCAGCCTACTGGCGGCATGGGCTTCTTCGAATGCATCGACGACCAGGCGGCGGCCAACGTGCTGCTGGACGCCTGCCGCGACTGGCTGCAGGCCCGGGGTATGGAGGCCATGGACGGTCCCATCAACTTCGGTGACCGGGACCAGTGGTGGGGCTTGCTGATCGACAACTTCGGACCGCCCACTTACGGCGTCAATTACAACCCGCCGTACTACCGCCGCCTGCTTGAGACGTACGGCTTTCAGCTGTTTTTCAATCAGTACACCTACTTCCGCAAGGTGGCCGATCCGCTTTCACCTGAGTACCAGGAAAAGGCACAGCGCATGTTCGACAAGCACTCGGACTACAGCTTTTCGCACCTGAAGCTGAAAGAGCTGGAAAAGTACGCTGAGGATTTCCGGGTGGTATACAACAAGGCCTGGGTGAAGCACCAAGGCGTGAAGGAAATGAGCACGGCGCAGGCGCAAAGCATCATGAATAAGATGCGTCCCATCATCGACGAGCGGGTGTGCTGGTTTGCGTACTACCGCGGCGAACCGGTAGGCTTCTTTATTGCGCTGCCTGAGTTGAACGAGCTGTTTCGCTACGTAAATGGCAACCTGAATTGGTTTGGCAAGCTAAAGTTTGCTTTCTACCGCTGGCGCGGCGTGGTCAAGACGTTTACTGGTATTGCCTTCGGTATTGCGCCGGAGCACCAGCGCAAGGGCGTGGAGGCGGCTATGGTCCTGGCAGTGTCCAAGGTGGTGCAAGACCCGCGGAAGGTGCAGTACGAGGACTTTGTGATGAACTGGATCGGCGACTTCAACCCCAAGATGATGGCCGTGGCTGAGCAAGTCGGAGGCCGCATCTGGCGTACTCACGCTACCTTCCGCTACCTGTTTGACCGCACGAAGGAATTTAAGCGCGAAGCCATAATCAGATAGGTTAAGCCAGCTGCTCGGCAGCATTCTTGGACGCAAAAGCAACAAAAACAACGAGGCCGATTCAGCAATGAATCGGCCTCGTTCAGTTGGTAAACGGTAGCTGGCTAGAAGCTGTAACCTACGCTGGCCGTGATGTTGCGGGGCAGGATGGGACGGGCCAGGTTGAAGGCACGTTCCGAGGGCGTCCGGCCGCTGGCGTCGCGGGTTTGGTCGTTGATGAATTCCGGCGTGATGGTTTCGCCGTTGCGGGCGGCTGCATCGCCGAAGCCCAGCGTGTTCAGAATATTGGAGCCCTGTACCGAGAGACGAATGCCTTTCAGCGTACCGGCGAAGTTATAGCCCAAGCCGCCGAACAGGATGCCGTAAGCGGGCAGCTCAATGGTGTTGCGGCGGTTAGCGAACCGCTCACCGAAGTAGCGGTAGTTGGCGAAGATGTCGAAGCCCTTGAATTGGTAATCGGCGCCGCCTTCCAGCAGCAGGTCGGGCGTGTCTTCCAGCTTGTTGCCGGCGATGGAGAAGGGTGCGGCGGTAGCTGTTGGCTGCAGATCAAACTGCACGATGCGCGCTTGCTGGTACGTGCCGATGCCGCGTAGCGTGAGGCCGCTCACGGGCTGGTACGTTACTTCCGCTTCTACGCCGGTGCTCTTCACGGTGCCGCGGTCCTGGCGCAGGGTAAACTGGTTGGGGTTGCTGGGGTCGGCTTGCTGCACCGTGAACGGAATGTCCTTGTTGCGGCTGTAGAATACCGTTACACCCAGACCAAGGCGGTCGTAGGCGGCTTTTACGCCGGTTTCGGCCTGCAGCACACGTTGCACGCTGCCGCGCACGGTGTTGCCTTCCCGGTCCACGTTGAAGGCGAACTGGTCGTTGGTAGGTACCACGCCAGCGCTGCTGTAGCGGGCGTACAGGGCCAGCCGGTCGCTGAACTTGTAGTTGGCGCCAGCGGAATAATTGAACGACTCAAAGCGGAAGTCCCAAGTGCGAAACTCGCCCGTAGTCCGGAAAAAAGTGTTGTCGTAAATCGTGAGTGGGTTCTGATCGAGGCCGCCGCTGCCGGCAATGGCCGCCGAGCGTTCGGCTGTGCCCTTGGTGTGCGTGGTTTCGTAGCGCACGCCCAGATCGAGGCGCAGCTTATCCAGCACCTGCCATTCGTCGCCGAGGAAGTAGCTCAGGATTTGGGTGCGGTTACGAGTATTGGCCAGCGGGCCGATGGACGAGCTGTAGCCGGCAAAGCCATTTTGGGTGGCAATAAGCGGTGCCCCGCGGAAGGCCCCGTTCGGATTGGTGGTCAAGCGTAGGTTGAGCAGGCGCGGCCGGTCGGCCACTTCCTGCAGCACGATGTTGTAGCTGATGCGCTCCTTAATGGTGTAGCGGCTGGCGTACACGCCGCCGGTCAGCTGGTGCCGGCCCAGCGTCTTGGTCAGCGCGAGGCGGTTAATGGCGTTGGTGGCCGGCTTGTCATCGGGAATGATGCCGGCGATGTTGATCAGCCCGTTGCCGTTGAGCGTGGTAATGTCGATGGGCGTGTTCGTCGGGTCATCGGCGTAGGAGTACTGAAAGCCCGTGACGGTATTGGGACCCAGCGCCGTGTTGTAGGGAATGATGTACTGGCCGAAGGCATAATTCACGCCGGGCAGCGGGGCCGTGAGGTCGTACACGCCATCGGTAGAGAGGTTGGCATCGAGCAGACGAGAAGTGTTGGTAAGGGTAAAGCCCTTGCCCAGGTCCACGAATACTTCTGAGCTGACGGACTTGTAACGGGTGTGCTGCCCATCGGCCAGGTCACGCTCTAGGCGGCCCTGCCCGTTGTTGAAGGGATTAGGAATACTGGTGCGCCGTACGTGCTCCGAGTAGATGGAGCCGCGACGCAAATCCTGCCCGCCTGGAATGCGCTCAGGATTGTTCAGGTTACGGAATGGCACGCTCGTGTAGTAGGCCACGCGGTCGTTCAGGTATTTGCCATAGAGGCGCACGTAGCCTTTGTCGAAGCCGTAGGTGACGTTACCTTTTACGCCGCCACCCACGTTGGCGGGGTAGCCGGCGTATTTCACACCCACATCGTAGCGATAGAAGCCGCCTACATTGAATCGCAGCGGCGTGCCGGCTATCGGGCCGCCCACGTTGGCATCTACCCGCTGCAAGCCGCCCAGCTGGGCCAGGCCTTCGCGGTCGGAGTAGAAGCCTTGGTCGCCGCCGGTGAGCTTGACGGTGCCGCCAATGCGGGGCCCCGTGCCGGTTTTGCTCAGGAAGTTCACGATGCCGCCCGGCGCGTTATTAGCCAGCACGGCCGCTGAGCCGCCGCGTACTACCTCCAGCCGGTCGATGGTTTCATCCACGCGGAAGTGAATGTCGCTTTTGGCGAAGGTCAAGGAGCCGGTTTCGAGCAGTGGTAGGCCATCTTCCATTAGCTGCAGGAAGCCAAAGCCCGATTCGGCATTGGCCGGCAGCCCGCGCGGCGACACGCTATTGGCCGCTTCGCCGCCGTCGGAATTCACGCGAAAGCCCGGCACGGCCATCAGCAGATCGGCGGTGCCGCGGCTCACGCGCGTTTGCACTTGGCGGTTGTTGAGCGTGGTGATGGCCGTGGAGCTTTCCAACTTGCTCTGCGGATTGAAGGTGCCTGTCACCACCACGCCGCTCATCAGCAGGGCATCTTCAGCTAAGGTAGCGTTGGCCACCACGGCCTGAGAGCCATCTACTGTGATAGTCTGACTGGCGGTGCGGTAACCCAGAAAAGTAGTGGTGAGGGTGTAGGTGCCAGGCGGCACGCCCGTAATGTCAAAACGGCCTTGGGCATCGGTAGTGGCATTTCTGGCTGAAGGCTGCAGCACCACGCTGGCGCCTACCAATGGTCGCCCACTGCCGTCGTTGATTTGTCCGCTCACCCGCCCGGCGTCTTGCGCTTGGGCGGCGGCGGTACTCACGGCTAATAAGGTGGGGGCAAGGCTTCGAATAACAGTAGAAGCTAGTTGCATATGCTAGGGGGTTGGAAATGGGGGACAGGGCTCGAAAGCTGAGTAAGTACGGGTACGCGCAGCCCGCGGATTTCCGGCCGCAAAATCAATTTGGGCGCGGCACAGGTCAATAAAATATTTATATGGTTTAATTGTTTTGTTGCTTCTGTGTTTCTTTTCGGCAGACTTTTGTTAAGGCGTTTCCACAAGCTCCAGTTATTGTTGCTGGTATTGCTGCTCACTCATCCAAGTGGTAGCCCCTGCGTAGTTTGGGCTTACACTCGCATTTCTCCATGAAGTACTCTCCACTGCGCACAAGCGCCTTACTGTGCCTTATTTGGCTTCCGCTGCTGAGTGGGTGCCACTACATCAAATACCTTATTCCGCTTAACCCCACTTCGGAGAACAGCCAAGTAGTAGACCACGCCCCTTGGGATGCCCTGCTAAAGCAGCACGTGGACGAACAAGGCATGGTGAACTACCGCGGCTTTCAGGCCGATAGTACAGCGTTGAACGCCTACCTGCAGAACATCAGCAACAACCCGCCCAGCAAACAATGGAGCAACGAGGAGCGGCTAGCCTATTGGCTGAATGCTTACAATGCCTTTACCATTCAGCGCGTTATTCGGGCCTATCCCATCAAGAGCATTCGGCAGCTCGGCGGTGACAAAACACTGGTCAACACCGTGTGGGACCAAGCGTTTATCCGACTCGGTGATGAGAAGTATTCGCTCAACGACTTGGAGCAGCGCATCATCCGCAAGCACTTCGACGACCCCCGGGTGCATTTCGCCCTGGTATGTGCGGCTATCTCGTGCCCGAAGCTGCGCCGCGAGGCCTACGTAGCCGCCCGGCTCGATCAGCAGCTTGAAGAGCAAGGGCAGAACTTTATTAACGACCCCACTAAGAACAAGCTTGATCCAGCCAAGCCGCAGGTATCCGAGATATTCAATTTCTATCCTGGCGACTTCAAGAAGGGTGACAACACGGTGCAGAAAACCATTAACCGCTACGCACAGCAGAAAATCAACCCCGACGCCGAACTCGGCTACATGACTTACAACTGGGCCCTGAACGAGCAGCCTGCTACGGCCAGCCCGCAATAATCCACCGGCTGGTGCACCACGTTCAGCCCCCAACAAAAAGCCCGACCGGTAGCATTACCGGTCGGGCTTTTTGTTGAGAAACGGATTCGAGCTGTCACCACTTCACGCCCACGGTCAGGAAGAAGCTGCGGCCATCGGAAGGCAGAATGCCGGGGCCGGGGTAGCCGGTGGCGCGGCGCGTGAAGTACATGGCGTTAGCCAGGTTGTTGACGCTGCCTTCCAGCTTGAGCCAGCGCCGCTCCCACGATACCGAGGCGTCCATGATGTGGTAAGCCGGAATCAGCCCAATCACGGCAGAGTTGGCATCGGGGCGGGCGTCGTTGGGGCTGTTGGGGGCATTGGTGGCTTCCGAGAACTGATCGGAGAGGTAGGTAAACTGGAACGAGGCCTTCACCGGACCGTAGCCGCCCTGCACGCCGGTTTTCAAGTTGACGTTCGGCACAAATTCCACCTGCTTGCCGATCACCTCGCGGCTTTCACTGGCGGTGTAGCGGCTGCGGATAAGCGACACGTTGGCGAAGGTGGCTAGGCGCCAGCGCCCGTCTTCTGAGTTAGGCTGCAGCAAGCGCAGCACGTCGGCCTCGGCGTACGATTCCACTCCCAGAATGAGGGCGCGGCCGATGTTGCCGCGGCGGCGGATGGGCCGGTCGTTACGGTCGTAGGACTGCACTTCGCCGATGCGGTTGTTGTAGGCCAGCGCAAACAGGCTCAGGTCATACGTCAGCCACTGGTTCTGGTCGCCGCGCAGGCCTAGGTCGGCGGAGTAGCCGCGCTCATCCTGCAGGTTCGGGTCGATGATGAGCGCGTTATTAGTAATCTGCATGTCGCCGAAGGTGATGGAGCGGTAGTTCTGCGACACGTTGGCGTAGAACTCGCGCTGCTCCGCCGGCTTGTAGCTGGCGCCCAACCCCCCGATAACAAAGCCGCGCGAGCTGGTGCGCGCCTCGTCGGTATTGGTAACGGAAGTGATGTTACCCGCAAGGTCGCGGCCCACCGTTTGGTAGGCGCCCTCGGCGCGGGTGCGGATGTACTCGTAGCGCAGGCCCGGCGTCACCGAAAACTTCTCGCCGAAGTAGAAGATGTTCTCGGCAAAAACCGCCGCGTTGTGGTTCGGGAAGCGGTAATCAGAAGAAGCAGTGGGCGCGTTCAGGCCCGAAGCAGCCTCCTCAAACCGGAATTCGGCCTTGCGACCGGCAGGTCCGAAGCCTTGAATAGTGTGGTTATAGCCGCGGTACAGGCGTGTGCCCACTAGCAGCACGCCGCTTTTGGTGCTGCCCAGGCCGTAGCGGTTCAGGTAGCGGGCTTCGGCACCCACGTTGCGGAAGTCGCCCGTAATCAACTCGCGCTGCTGCGTTTCGAAGTCGGCGCGCTCCACGAAGTTGGGCCGGTAGCCCAGCGCCTTGCGCGAGGCCACCAGGCCGAAAGTCGTTAGGTTGATGTTGGAGCGCGGATTCAGCTTCCAGTCGGCCGTCACGTTGAACAGGTTCCAGTCGACCTGAAACCAGTTTCGCTCGCGGTTGGACTGCCGCGGGTTCTGGGCAAACTGCCGGTCGGAGAGGCCACCGGGCTGCTGGGCCAGGTAGTCCATGTGCGTCACCTGCAGGCCCAGCTTGAAGTTCTCGGTGAACTGGTAGCGCAGGTCGGCGTAGGCCGTTTTGCTTTCGAAGCCGGAATTGGGCCGCCACCCGTCGCCGCGTTTGTACTGCGCGAAGGTGTAGTAGCTTAGCTTCTTCGCCGTCCCGCTCACGCTGTTGAAGGAGTTAAAAAAGCCAAACGAGCCAGCCGTCTGTCGCGAAGTCACCGACACCGTTTTGTCGGGCTCCGGGCTGCGCATCTCGAAGTTCAGCAGGCCGCCAAACTGCGTACCGTACTGCAAAGAAGCCGCGCCGCGCACCAACTGAATGCGCTTGATGGCCTCAATGGGCGGCGTGTAATAGCTCTCGGGGTAGCCCAGCGCATCGGCCGAAATATCGTAGCCGTTCTGGCGCACGTTGAAGTTGGAGGTACGGTTGGGGTCTAAGCCACGGCCGCCGATGCTGAGCTGCAGCCCGCCCTGGTCGGTTTCCCAGATGTTGAGGCCGGCCACGCGGGCGTACACTTGCCGCGCATTGTTGGTCGCCAGGTTGGCCACTAGGTTATCGGGCACGATGACCTCCGACTTCTTGGCCGCGAAAATGGCCGTGCCTTCCACCTCGCGCAGGCGCGTCTGCCCGAAGCGGGCCTGCGGCGCCGCTACCACCACTTCCTTGAGCGTCCGCTCGCGGCGGGTCAGGGCAAATTCGAGCACGCCCGCATCGGCCGTGGCGTCTACTTCTGTGCGCAAGGTCTCGTGACCGATGGACGACAGCTGCAACTGCTGCCGGCCGGGCGCGAGCTTGGGAATCGTGAACAAGCCGGTGCTGTCGGTGCGGGCTATCTGGCGCGAGCCGCGCACGTATACTTCGCAGCCCGCCACGGGCTGCCCCGTGCCGGCTTCGCGCACGCGGCCCTGCAGGGTAATTTGCTGCGCTACGGCGGCGTGGCTGGCTAGCACGGCCACTACCACCACGGCGGAACTACAAACCGATAATTTCATCGTCGAAAGGCAAAATCCAGGGCTTGGGCCGCAGGTCGTCGGTCTGCTGCGCCAGGTCCACAGTAGGGTCGATGAACGCCTTGCCCAAGCGCCCGTTCAGGCTCACGTAGGCATCGGCGTACACCCGGGGCGACTGCACGCCCTGCCGGGCGTAGTAATCGCGGAGGTAATGGGCAAACTGCACCATCATGTCGGGCTGCGTGCTCATCATTTTTTCCTGCAGCACGCTCAAGTGTTCGTAGTTATTGACGAGGCGGGCGCGGCCAGTGGCGCCGTCCACTACTTTAAACTGCACCTGGCCCATCTTTTCCATCAGCATTACCCGCCACGAAAAGCGGTAACCCTCTTCGGTCCAGAATAGCTCCCGCGGGTACAATAGATAGCGGAGCGGCAGCAGAATTTGCACCAGGAAAAACACGCTCAAGCCCATCAGCAGCAGCTGCCGCGCCCACGGCCGGTACACCAGCGGCCTGGTTGCCGGAGCAAAACTATCCAAGGGAACCCGGCGAAGCAGCTGTCGCAGCTTGCTGATTACTCGCTCGTGAAAACCGGCTGGAAAAAAAATCAGCGCCGCCACCATCATTACGTAGGGAAACATGCCGATGGGAAACAGCACCGCTGTCAGCACGTGAAATACTACCACAGTGGCATAGGCCCAGGGGCGGGTACGGCGGTTGAGCAGGAAGAAGGGCACCGTGAGGTCGTAGAACGCGCCGAACCAGCTGAAGGCGTAGGCCACCCAGGCATAGCTGAGCAGCGGACCAATCAACGGTAAATCGTTCTTGGCCGGTAGCCAGATGCGCAGCGGCATGGCCTGCACCAGCCAGTCGGAATTGAGCTTGGCCAGACCGGCGTAGAAGTACACGATGCCCATCATCAGGCGCAGCGCGTCTACCGTCCAGCGGGGAACTTCGGTGCGCTCGTAGGCCGGGTTTTGGGCCGCGTCAATGGAAAAGTAGCGCCCGGCGGGCAGTACCATCAGCAGTAGCGCTACCAAGCTCACGAAGTAATAGTGATTGAGATAGGTACTTTTATCCATCAGCTCGATGTAAGTGAAGCTGAGGAACAGGCCCACCGCCGCGGTGCGGTACCACCAGCCCAGGGCCACGAGCAGGCCGCACAAGCCGCAAACGGCGAACAGAGCGTAGGTGTACGGCCCCAGGGGCTTTACCCAGTCGAAGCCGTAGTAAGTAAAAAAGAACTTCGGCTGCAGGTACAGCTCCGCAATCCAGCCCTTGGCCCAAAAACGAACCACGCTGGCCAGGATCAGCAAGCCAAAAGCTATGCGGAACGTGGCCAGCGGGGCGGCTGGGGTGTAGCTGTAAAGGTAGCGCTGCAGTCGACTGCCGAGCATCGGGAGTTTAAAGTCAGTGGGGTAGCCCGTGCTGGTGGGTAACGGCAGCACGGGCTACAGGCAGCCGTTTAGTCGCCGTCGTTGTCGACGTAAGTTACCGTCACACCCAAAGCCGAGGTCATGTCTACTTTGATCATGCGCACGGCTTTCTGCATCTCGTTGTACGAGGCCACGGCATCGGCATTACGGGTGCGGATGGTGGTGTACAAGTCGGGACCGAGCGAGCTGAGTTGCTGGTACGATACGCCAAACTGCGAGTTGATAATGCTGCTCAGCGCCTGATTGGTGCGGCTGTCTTTGGCGCCGAGGGCATCCAGGTAAGACTTGAGCGAAGGCTGACCCTCGCGGCCGTTGAAGAAGCGCTGCACGGCCATATGGGCCGTGGTGGCCAGTTGCAGCGGCAAAGTGCCACGGTGGTAATAGGCCTCGATTTTGTCAGGCAGCGGATTGGAATCCATCACGCCCGCCGGAATACCGATTTTACCAGCCCGCAGAAAACGCTCGAAATACAGCGAGTAGGCATTCACCACGCGCGATAAAGAACTGCTGGCGTCGGTGCCGGTATTGTTGATGAACGTGTGGTGATACGCGCCGTTCCACTGCGCATTCACCGCCCCGAACTTCTGCTCCATCTTAGCCACTACATCGGTGAGGTAGCGACGGTGGTTGGCCGAGGTGGCGTACTGCTGCACAATGGCTGCGTCGCTGCTGGCAATGCCGTTCAGCAGATAATCCAGCGCCGGGAATCCCTGCTGCGGAATAGCCGTCGACAGATCAAAGTTGTACGTGCCGGTGCTGATGTTCTGGCGAATGCCGGCCGCATCGGCGGGGTATATGTTGAAGTGGTTGCGCAGGCTCACCTCTTCGGCGGGGCCAAACTCATACAGTTCCACTTTCTGCCATTCCAGGTAAGCTTGCTGCCAAGCCTGACGAGCTTCCACCAGGCCAGCGGCAGAGGGTGCTGCCGTGAAAGCCGTGGTTTTGGCTTTCAGCACCACAAACTTGTCGTTGAACCCTTTGTAGCCAGGCTTGATCAGGCTATCGGCCCAATATGTAAGCAGGGCTTTCCGATTAACCTCAGTGCTGGGCTCGGGCGTGCCGCCGCTGGGGTCCTTGGTGCAGCTGATCATCACCCAGGCTGCCAGAAACAGCGCAAAAGCAGAAACGATGGTTTTTTTCATCTGACCTTTTATTGTTGGGGAAGGCCAACGCTTAAAGTAGCGGGCTACTCCAGGCGTTGGCCTTCGTCCGCTCGAAGGCGGAGTAGATTACTGAATGTTGAACTTCGTGCGGATCATGTTGGCAGCCTGGTCAGCCTGAGCACCGGTCAGCGTCCAGTGACCCTGCGGGCTACCCACGATGATGTTCAGTACCTGATCGGCCCAAGCCTGATCCACACCGTACTTGGTGCAGAAGCGCAGCGAGTAGATGAAGCCGATGCCTTCGGCCAGGGCGTGCACCTTAGCCGCCTGATCGGGGTTCGATTTCCAGCTGTTCAGGTAAGAAATAGCCGACAGCGCGATGGTTTTCTCCAGTTCGGTGCGGATGATGTCGGCCTGCGCCTTCACTGCGTTCTTGTCGTTGTTGACGATAGCGGCGCGGCCCTTCAGGAACGCCATGTACACGCCGGGCGAAGCCGGGCCGTTTTTCTCGTTCAGGTAGCCAGCGAGGAAACGCTCGCGCGGCGTGATGGCAATGTCGGTCACCATGATGGCGTTCGACGTCATGTAGCCGTAAGCCAAGTCCCAGTTGTGCTCCAGCTCCGAGTAGTTCTTGCCGTTTACCGTCTTGCTATTGTCGGCGTTGAGTGCCTGGTCGGTCAGCAACACGTTGTCGATCTGGTCGAGCAGCACGGCGCCGATTAGGGCTTTCTGAATGACCTGGTTTACCTCAATGCCTTTCTCATCAACAAGGTAACGACCCACGCGACCAGCCTGGCCAGGCAAGGCCGGGGTGTTTACCGACTGGCTGATCTGCGCCAGTTTGGTGATGTTCTGATCGATGTAGGTACGGGCGGCTTCGGCGTTCTGCACCGAGAACGAGGCCGCCGTGGTGTTGCGCAGCTGCAAGCCCGAGCCGTTCAGCTCAGCTGCCGTAAAAGGCGCTGCCGAACCAGCAACTGCGGCTGCGAAGGGAGCGGCCGTGTTGGTGTAGTAGTTACGCAGGCGCGTCGCGTCCAGCGTGCTGGGGTTGGTCGGCGTAGCCACCAGACCCATGTAGTTGTTGAACTGCGTGAACATCTCCAGGCGCAGGTTCGAGGCACTCAGGTCCACCGTCGACTGGCCACTGGCATCCTTAAACGATTCCGTGTATTTGGAGGTAGCCGTCAGAGAGTTGGCATCCATTTTAGCCCGCAGAGCCGGGGCTGAGTCTTTGTCTTTGTCGCAGGAAGTGAAACCAAAAGCTAAAGCCAGCAGAGCTACGGAAGCGTACTTGAATGACATGTGGAAAAGAGGTTGGGAGGAATGACGGTGCAAATGTATAGAGGCTTATTTGGAACTGATACAAATAGGCTGAATATTTTTAGAATGGGTCTAAACAGGCTGTTTAAACTTCAATGAAATCTGAATAGAACGTACCAGCAGGGCACTAGTAGTCAAGCTGTAACCATTGCTTAACGCTCATCATTTAGCCGAGCTACCGATTTACCTCCGCTGAACTCCCCTGGCCACAAAGGAGTTCAGCGGGGGCGATACTAAAAAGCCCCGCTAAGTATTTAGCGGGGCTGTGGTAAGATTGAGTTGGTGGCACCAAGGCGTCAGTTGGCCAATAGAAGATCAGGAACCAGGTCAGACGATTTTCTTCTCCTTTTTGGAGCAAAATGCTCCTTCTCACAAATGATGCAGATAATTCCCGTCGGCTCCATATAAGCTTGCTTGACCTTTCCCAAGTGGCCTAGACCATTGGCCCGCACTTCTGTCATCAGCTCACTCACCGTAATCAACTCCCTGCGCATGTTTTCCCGGATCATCTTGCTGTTGCTGACGAGAAGGAGTTTGCGCGGGCGAAACAGCTTCTGAAACAGCGGAAAGCGGTAGCCCAGTCAGTTGAGCGGGTCGCAACGGTTTCGAGCAACGGCGTTTTCGAAGCAAGCACTGACTGCCAATCTGTTTGCTCAAACATGGGGCACGTGCTTCGGACTAACTAACATCCCATCTTTTCAAGGTTGGTCGATAGCACAGAGAGGTGGTTGCACTTAATTTAAAATCTCTTCAGGCCCTGCCGGTGGGGGAAGAGCAGCTTATAGCGGCTATGCGCTCGGCTGCGCGGTGTTGTAAAACAAGTGATTGAGCTTGAGCAGCTCCAGGCAGCGGCGCAGCACGGGGTTTACGTTGCGCAGCCACACGACGGCGCCCGAGCGGTGCAGGATTAAGAGTTGTGATACGACGTGGCTCACGCCTAAAGTGCGCTGGCACTTCAACTGCTCGCAGTCGACGATCAGCTGCGGGCGGGGCTCTGCCGGGCAGTAGGCTAGCGCACGGGTTACGTGGGAGGCGTCTACTGCATCCAGATCAACGGTTGCAATACGCACTGACTGTTTGCGGTCTGGTAGAAAGTCTCGGCGAGTGGTTTGCATGAGAAGTCGAGTAAGTCTGTGAGAAGTATACTATTGTCGGATAGGAGCATACATTCGATGGCAATGCTATCGATAGTCCGGTAATACAAATTTACACTTGTTAAATGCCAAGGAGTAGGCGTCTAAATCCTGATTTTAAATGTGCGTAATCAACTTGAGGGAGCCGGTATTTCTACCCCGGCAGCGGCTTCTGCTCACCTGAAAGCGCGCCCGTGCGATAAATCGGAAGTCGTCCAGGGAGAAATGCCGCGCCGCGCTCCGCTTAGCTATTCTGCTCTATGACCGCCGAGATTGGGTTAAGGCATTGGAGAGTGAGCTAGAGGAGTGTTTTACCAGCAGTAGCAGTAAGTGTAGTGCGTCGTAAGGGCTAGGTGCGAAGCTTAATAAATACCCAATTGGCCGCGCACTAAAACGGATGTTGCCATGGAGCCGGTGCCGCAGCGACTACCCGGAAATTTAGCCGCGCATGATCTTTCCCCGCAGATCCCAATGGCTTGAGGCGACAGCCAAGCTGCCGGGTTGCCGCTTGATGGTGCGCGTGTACCGCTCGCCGGCAATCAGCCCGTCGGGCCGACGACGCCCGAAAAACAACGTCATTGGCTCACCGTGCTCATTGGTGAGAAAGGTGATGTCGTAACCCTTGAACACGTCGTCGATGCGGGCGTTGGGCTCGAAGATTTTGCTTAGTTTCTGACCAAGCTGAGGATGGAGGGGCATACTACAAAGCCATTTATCAGATCGGGAAAAGACGGAGGCACCCCTACATAGCCAAAGGCTGGGGTAGGGCTCTATAAAAGCAAAACGCTCCTTCAGTCTTCTACCGAAGGAGCGTTTCTATCGTAGTTTGCTGCCCCGCGTGGGACCACACCTGAACCCACGCGATGTTGCCGCATTTGGCAGCTGCTACATTGTCTTTAACGGCTAGCTTACTACCGCGGGATGCGCCATAACTACGGAAAAGCCGCGCCGGAAAAACCGGGTTTTGCAATAGTGCTTTACCGCAGCCACCGCCCTTAGCAATCGGTTGGCTGGTCAAAGTGCTGACGCAGCCAGGTCATGCGCTGACGTATTTGCTCCCGCTCATAATCCGTTTCCAGCTTGCGTTCAGCGGTTTCTTCTACCAGCTGGCATTGTTGCCAGAGCACTTGGCGGCGGTCGGCCCGCTGGGTTTGTGCAGCGGCTATTTCCAGGGAATAGAGTAGGCGTAGGAGCACGGCTGCGTTGGCCGCGCCATTTATTCTGATCTGATCGAATGCAGTAGTGACGTAATCCCGATACAGGGGGCGGTGAGCCAGTACCAATACCCTCGCTTCCTTTTCATCGGAGCGGCGGGAGTCGCCGAGGTAGCGGCCGCCAAGGCAAGCCAGCAGCGCCCCAAGGTGGTCGATGCAGATGACGGCCGTACTCGTGTCGTTCACGCCCGGCGAGAGGGCCTTCAGGGCAATGTCCACGATCTGCCGCAGGCCAAAGCCCACATCCTGCTCGATGGTGCGTTGCGTGCCGATGACGTATGCTTTGAGCAGCCGTTTGTCAGCGTCCGGGTTGAATGTCGTCTGGCCTTGGTAGGCTGCTATCGAAGCCAGCGTTGCTCCTTCGGCCACGAAACTGCCGGGAGCCAGCTCCATACGTACCACACAGCCGTAGCGGTGAGCGAATGAAAGCAGCGCTTTATCATCGACGCTCTGGATGTAGCCTGCCGCCGTCGCCGCAATCGGTTGCCATTTCAAGGACTGTAGATTTTGATCTAATTCCGCGCTTTCTTCCTCCTCAGCGTCTTCCCCCATCTGGTGAGGAAACAGCTCCAGCATGGCTTCCTTCGTGTCTTGCATCACCCGATGCACGATATGCGAAGCTTCTATGGAGGTGGCCACGTGGTGAATGAAGTAGATCAGTACCCCAATGCTTAGCAACGACAGCAACAAGCCTACCGCAACGGATACCGACGGCATGAAAGGCTCATTGCCCTCCCGAATGGCCCGGAGTATCATCAGGCAGTAGGCGAAAATGCTCACGAACGACCCCAAGACTATCTGATTGCCCCGGTCGCGCATGAATGTCCACACCACTCGTGGCGAATACTGATTCGAGACCTGGGCCAACGTAGTCAGCGTGAGGGTAAAGCTTAACGCTGCCACCGTCATCATCGAGCCGGCAATGGCCGCCAGCATGGCACGAGCTCCTTCAGCCCCCGCCCCAAATAACCACGGGTAGCTTCGTTCCCAGCCATGGCTGATGTTGCGGTCTAGTTGCACCATCCCGTAAGCCAGCGCCAGAAAGGCGACCACCATAAGGGCGGGCAAAAACCACAGGCTTGAATTCAGATTCAACCACCAGCGAGTAAGTCGATTCATCAGTATATAAGGGTGCAGTTCTGATGATGCGGCGCTTTATGTACGTAGCCGTCGCGCAATAGCTGTGCGCAGGATAGAAATGTGAGGAGCCAGCCACCATGACCTGACGAGACGCCGAGGGTAGGACAAGGACAAGGCCTTTGGTGTGCGCCGACCATGGAAAGTCGCCGTCCAGCTATTGGGGCTTCGGCCTGATGAGCGTACTTGCGCCTGAGCTATTAATCTGGTTTTCGTAGAACCAGCTTTTGCATCCATTATGACTTCTCCCAAAGAGGCGCTCTACGCCGCTTGCCAGCAGTACGTACAGCAGCGGATCGAGACTTGTCAGGCCGCTATCCAAGCCGCGCAGGAATCGGCCAACAGCGAAACCAAAAGCAGCGCCGGTGATAAGTATGAAACCGGCCGCGCCATGGCCCAAAACGAGCGGGACCGAAACGCCGTGCAGCTGCACGAGGCCAAGAAGCTGCTGGCCGAATTGGAGCGCATCGATCCGGCCAAGGCCTGTGATGCGGTGCGGCCCGGTGCCTTGGTTAGCACCAGTATGGGGCACTTCTTTGTCAGCATCAGCGCCGGCCAGCTAAAGGTGGAAGGCCAGGACTACTTTGCCGTGTCGGCGGCGGCGCCCATTGCGGCGGCACTGAGTGGCAAGCGGGCAGGGGAGGAGGCGGTGTTCAACGGCAAGAAAATTCGCGTCGACGCGGTCGTTTAATCTCAAGTACCTTTGTTATTCAGTGCCGCCCGTTCCCCGCGCGCTGATGCCTGCATGTCTTCTCCCAACCTTCGTTCTTTGGCCCTGCTGGGCTCCACCGGCTCCATCGGTACCCAAACGCTGGACGTGGTGCGCGCCCACGCCGGCCGCTTTCGCGTAACGGCCCTCACGGCCCAGCGCAACGCCGATCTGCTCATTGCCCAGGCCCGGGAGTTCAAGCCCGCCGTCGTGGTCATCGGCGACGAAACCCAGTACCGCGCCGTGCGCGACGCCCTGGCGCAGCAGCCCGAAACCACGGTGCTCACCGGCGCCGATGCCCTGACGGAAGTAGCCGCCCGCCCCGATGTGGACGTGGTGCTCACCGCGCTAGTTGGCTACGCAGGCCTGCTGCCCACCGTGGCGGCCCTGAAAGCCGGCAAAAACATTGCCTTAGCTAACAAGGAAACCCTGGTGGTGGCCGGGCAGCTGGTTACGGATCTGGCCAAGAAACACGGGGCTGCCATTTATCCGGTTGATTCGGAGCATTCGGCCATCTTTCAATGCCTGGTAGGCGAAGCGCCCAGCGCGGTAGAAAAAATCATTCTGACGGCTTCCGGCGGTCCGTTTCGCGGCCGTTCGGCTCAGGAGCTGGCACAGGTAACCAAAGCGCAGGCCTTGAAGCATCCCAACTGGGACATGGGCGCCAAAATCACCATTGATTCGGCCTCCCTGATGAACAAAGGGCTGGAGGTGATTGAAGCGAAATGGCTTTTTGGCCTTACCGACGAGCAGATTGAAGTGGTGGTGCACCCGCAAAGCATTATTCATTCGCTGGTGCAGTTTAAGGATGGCTCGCTGAAGGCCCAGCTTGGCCTGCCCGATATGAAGCTGCCCATTCAGTATGCGCTCGGCTTCCCCGAGCGTTTGCCCAACGATTTTCCGCGCTTCTCCTTCCTCGATTATCCCACGCTCACCTTCGAGCAGCCCGACGGCAGCACCTTCCGTAACCTCCCGCTGGCTTTCGAGGCCATGCGCCGCGGCGGCAATGCTCCCTGCGTGCTCAACGCCGCCAACGAAATAGCCGTAGCAGCCTTCCTGCGCGACCAGATCAAGTTTCTGGAGCTTCCCGATGTGGTGGAAAACTGCCTCGCCCGCGTTTCGTACCTTGCCGATCCGTCCCTGGACGATTATGTGCAGACCGATGCCGAAACCAGACGTGTGGCCGCGGAGTTGGTAAAGTAATACCAAACAGACAACGATTTCTCTTGAAACGGTGTCACTCTTGAAACCCCTCTTTAAGCATATCAGGCAGAGCTATTGACGCCTGACAACTACCAACTGACAACTAAACAAGAATGGATGTATTGATCATGGTCGGCCAGCTGCTGCTGGGGCTCACCATCCTGGTGGGCGTACACGAAGCAGGACACATGCTGTCGGCCAAATGGTTTGGGATGCGCGTGGAGAAGTTCTCTATTGGCTTTCCTCCTAAGATTTTCGGTAAAACCATCGGCGAAACCGAGTACATGATTGGGGCCGTGCCCCTCGGCGGCTTCGTCAAGATTACCGGCATGGTCGATGAGTCGCTCGATACCGAGAACCTCGGCCAAGAACCCAAGCCCTACGAGTTCCGCGCCAAGCCAGCCTGGCAGCGCCTGATTGTGATGCTCGGCGGCATTATCGTAAACGTGCTGACCGGTATCCTAATCTTCACGGCGCTGACTTATAAGTACGGCGAAAGCTACCTGCCTGCTGCTGAGGCGCAGCGCTTCGGTGTGGTGCCCAATAAGCTGGGCCAGCAGCTCGGCTTCCAGACCGGCGACAAAATTGTGAAGATCAACGGCCGCCCGTTTGAGCAGTTCAATGATGTGTACGACGTGGACGTGGTGCTCGGCAGCAACAGCTACTACACCGTCGACCGCAAAGGGCAGCTCATTGACATCCCGGTGCCCAGGGACTTCATGGACAAGATGGCGGACCAGGACCAGGCCTACTTTGTGCAACCCCTGGACCCCTTTGTGGTAGATGAAGTGGTACCCGGCGGGCCGGCCTCCAAAGGTGGCTTGCTGTCGGAAGACCGCATTACCCGTGTCGCTGACCGCAACATTCAATTTTTCCCCGAGCTGCAGGAAGCTCTGAAGCTCAACGCCGGCAAGCCCACGCAAGTGGTGGTGCAGCGCGGCGCTGAGACGGTAAACCTGACCATCAACATTGACGAAGACGGTAAGGTCGGATTCCGGCCGAAGTCGCTGCTGAAGTACGACACCCGCGAGTACAGCCTCATCGAAGCCGTGCCAGCCGGCACCAAGCAGGCGTTTGGTATCCTGGGCGCGCAGGCCAAGGCATTCGGCAAGATCTTCCGCGGCGAAGCTTCGGCCCGCAAGTCGCTCGGCGGCCCCATTGCCATTGCGCAGCAGTACGGCGGCAAGTTTGACTGGCTGAAGTTCTGGACGCTCACCGGTATGCTCTCCATGGTACTGGCCATGATGAACCTACTGCCCATCCCTGCCCTCGATGGTGGCCACGTGATGTTCCTGACTTACGAAATGCTTTCTGGCCGCAAGCCTACCGACAAATTCCTGGAAAACGCCCAGAAAGTAGGTATGGTGCTGCTGCTGGGCCTGATGGTGTTCGTATTCTTCAACGACATCTTCAAGTCGATTTTCTAAGCCCGTCTCATGCGTGCTTTAGTAATGCCGTCTTCTTAGCAGAAGATGGCATTACTTTTTCTTAGCCGGTGTTCTGCCCGAAAATCTAGTCTGCCATGTCTCGAGTTGTTGCTTTGTTCGGCGCCTTACTTATAGCTCTGACGGCCGCTGCCCATGCCTATCACGCCAGCATCATGGAGGCACGGCTCAATCCGAAGACGCAGCAGCTGGAGGTTGCTGTGAAGGTCTTTACCGATGATCTAGAAACGACGTTGTCGCAGGGGCAGCCGCGCCCGGTCAGCATCATTGAAACCCCGGCAGCGCAGCTTTCGCCGCTTATTACGGCCTACCTGCGCCGCACGGTAACGGTGGGCTCCAAGGCTGGCGAAGCGTTGCCGCTGACCTACGTAGGTATGGAGCGCGACAAAGACGCACACTGGCTCTACTTTACCGTGAAATTTGCCCAACTGCCGCAACGCATCAACCTGCGCCACCGCCTGCTCATGGATCAGTTTCCCGATCAGATGAATATCGTGAACCTGGAAGCCGGCGGAAAAAAGCAAAGCGCCCTCTTTCGTCACGGCAATGATGAGCAACAGTTAAGCTGGTAGGGCAACTGCTAGTAGCGCCAAAAGCCTGCAGTGTCTTAGTAAAGAAACAGCGCCCGCAACGTTTGACTACGTTGCGGGCGCTGTTTCATTTTGTTGGAAAGGAGCAGTCGGTGCTACCAGCCGCCGCCCGCATCGGCCGGCTTTTGTTCTTGCTGTGCCCCGGGCTTGATCAGGCGAAACTCTACACGCCGATTAACACGCATGTCCTCTACTGTCACTTCTTCCTTTAGCGGCTTGGTGCTGCCGTAGCCGAAACTATCGATGCGGTTGGGCTTGAGCTTGCCTTTGGCTTCGATGTATTTGCGAATGGCGTCGGCGCGGTCCTGCGAGAGTTTTTCGTTTACGTCTGGGTCGCCTTTGGCATCGGTGTGGCCCGAGATGCTGAGGCGGTGCTCGGGGTGGTCGGCCATAAATACCACAATGCGGTCTAGCGTGGCATGCATCGCCGGCAGGATGTTGGCTTTGCCCTGGTCGAATTCGATGTTGCGGAAGATCAGCGGGATGTTGTAGTCAATGCTCGTAGTCATGAGCTTCATCACCGTATCAGCCTTCAGGTTAAACTGCTTTTCCACGGTGAAGTACTCCGGACTCTGAATCAGCATCACGTATTTGGAGCCGTCGATGAGGTCGAAATCAAAAGAGCCATCCGGCCGGATATACTTAGACGCTACCTCAATGCCATTGTCGACGTCGATAATGCTCACGATGCCATTCAACGGTTTCTGAGTTACAGAGTCGATCAGCGAACCTTCTACGTGCGTGGTAGCCAGCGGCTGGGCTTCCATCGGCAGCGGGAAAGAATACAGGTCGAGGTTCTTCATATTCTTCTGCTCCGAGCGGGCGTAGTACAGGTTCTTCGACTCGCCATCAATCGTGAAGTAGTACTCGGAACCCTTGCCGTTTACCAGCGGACCGATGTTGATCGGTTCCTGCCACCGGCCACGTACGCGGTAAGCTTTGTAAATATCGAAGTCGCCGAAGTTCAGCAGCTGCCCGCGCGAGCTGAAATACAGTACGTTGTAAAGCGGGTGATAAAATGGACTGACTTCGCTTTCACGGGTGTTGATGATGGGCCCCATATTCTGGGCCTTGGCCCACTGCCCGTTCTTGAGCTTGTGAGTAAACCAGATATCCGACAGCCCGAAGCCGCCAATGCGGTCGGAGGCAAAGTATAGAGTATCCTCGGTGCGCGAGAGGGTGGGCTGCGAGTCCCAGGCCGTGGAGTTTACTTCCATACCCAAGCTCTCGGGGACCGTCCATTGGCCATTCTTGAAATAGCTCACAAACAAGTCGCAGTTGCCGTGGCAGGTGGGGCACTCGCAGCGCGCGAAGTAGATGGTTTGCCCGTCCTTGGACAGGCAAGCGGAGCCCTCATTGTAAGGCGAATTGATGGGCTTGGGCAGCGGCTCAGCATCGGTCCACGATTCGCCTTCGCGGCGGGCCATGTACAAATCCTCGTCCACGATGTTGTGCAGGCCGCGGCGCTTGCGCTTCGAGGAGAAAATCAGCTGCGAAGTCTCGTCGCTGTAGCTCGGCCCGTAGTCCTCCACGTCGGAGTTGATGCCCGGGCCCATGTTGGTATACACGCCTTTGGGCGGGCGGAAGGTGGCGATGTTCTTTCGGTATTCTACGATGTCGTAGTACGTCTTGAGCGGTACGTATAGGTCGGCGTCTTTCTGCTCCAGCGAATCGTAATACAACTGAATCTTGCGCACGTCCTGGCGGTGGTGCTTCAGGGCGAGGCGGTAATAGGCTTTGGCTTTGGCTTCGTTTCCGGAACGCTCAAACAGCTGCCCCAGCCGCCAGAGCATCATGTTGTCCTTGTAGAAATTCTGGATGCCGAACTGGGCCACGTACTGTTCCAGCAGGTTGCGGGCTGAGGTCCAGCTTTTGCGTTTTTCGGCGCGGGCAATTTCACGCAGCGCCTTCTTATCGTGGAAGTAGGCAATGCGGTTGATGTTGATAAAGTCCGGCGTAGCGTCGGGACGCACGCGCAACTGGCGGGAGACCTTACCGGAAAGGGCGCGCTGCCGGTTGGGCGTGTTGTTCTGGGCCGCCAGCGGGCCAACCAGAAGCAACGCTGCCAGCAGTAGTAAAAGCGAGCGGATCAAACGAAACATATGAACAGACAGCACAAGAGCCCGGCAGCGAAGGCTACGGACTTTCAAAAATATAGCTTTTCACGGATGAGCCCGCAAGTTACTGCCGCTCTGTCGCACGGCAAGTGCCGGCTTGACCGACGATGGCTACGGATATTCGCGTGGCATGGCACTTGACAAACCGGTATCTTCGTTCAGTAGACTGCAATGAGGCTGCTTTGGCCTGCCAATGTGGCGCTGCCGTCGTCTTCCTATCTATGTCAAGAAATTCTGACCCGCGTTTTCCCGCTTCTCTGCTGCTGATGACCGAAGGCCCCGATGGCCTAGTATCGGTGGTGTCGGCCGACCCCGATCAGGGGCCGTTGGAACAGGAAGAAGTGCCGGAAAAGCTTCCCATTCTGCCCGTTCGCAATACCGTGCTGTTTCCCGGCGTGGTACTGCCCGTTACCGTCACGCGCAAAAAGAGCATTCGTCTGGTGCGCAAGGCTTACAAAGGTGACAAGCTTATTGGGGTGGTAGCGCAGAAAAACAGCGGTGCCGAAGACCCTACCCCCGCTGACCTGCACGAGGTGGGCACCATGGCGCGGCTGCTGAAACTGCTGGAACTGCCCGATGGCAACATCACCATCATCATCCAGGGCCAGCAGCGGTTTCGCCTGGCCGAAGTGGTGCAAACGGCACCGTACTTCACGGCCCGCGTGGATTACCTGCCCGAACTGCTTCCGACCCGCAATACCAAGGAGGTAAAGGCCCTGATGGCGTCGCTGAAAGATGCAGCCACCAAAATGCTGAAGCTCAATCCGGAGATTCCGCAGGAGGCGCAGGTTGCGCTGGACAACATAGAGTCGCCGGGCTTCCTGATTCACTTCCTTTCTTCCAACCTCAACGTGGAAGTAGGGCAGAAGCAGCGGCTGCTGGAAATTAATGAGGCAGTGGAGCGTGGCACCCAGTTGCTGGAATTATTGCTTCGCGAGATTCAGCTGCTGGAAATCAAGCACGAAATCCAGAGCAAGGTTCACACCGATATCGATCAGCAGCAGCGCGACTATTTCCTGCGTCAGCAGCTAAAAGTGCTGCAGGATGAACTCGGCCACGACGGCCCCGATCAGGAAATCGATAAGCTGCGGCTGCGCGCTAAGGACAAGAAGTGGTCTGAAACGGTAAGCAAGCATTTTCACAAGGAACTGGAAAAGCTGAGCCGTATGAACCCGGCTGCGGCCGAGTATCCGGTGAGCTTGAACTACGCCGAGTTTCTGCTTGACCTGCCCTGGAGCGAGTACACCAAGGACAACTTTAACCTGAAGCGCACTCGCAAAATTCTCGACCAGGACCATTACGGGTTGGAAAAGGTGAAGGAGCGCATTCTGGAATACCTGGCCGTGCTCAAGCTGAAGCGCGACCTGAAAGCGCCTATTCTGTGCCTGTACGGTCCTCCCGGTGTAGGCAAAACCTCGCTGGGCCGCTCCGTGGCCACGGCACTGGGCCGCAAGTACGTGCGCCTGTCCCTGGGCGGCGTGCGCGACGAGGCCGAAATCCGCGGCCACCGCAAAACGTACGTAGGCGCGATGCCCGGCCGCATTATTTCCCAGATCAAAAAAGCCGGCGCCTCCAACCCGGTGATGATCCTGGACGAAGTCGATAAGCTTTCGTCCGACTTCCGCGGCGACCCCCAGGCGGCCCTACTGGAAGTGCTGGACCCCGAGCAGAACTCCACTTTCACCGACAACTACCTGGAGGTGGAGTACGACCTGTCGCGCGTGCTGTTCATCGCCACTGCCAACTCGCTTGATACCATCCACCCGGCCCTGCGCGACCGGATGGAGATTATCGATTTGACAGGTTACACGCTGGAGGAGAAAACCCAGATTGCCAAAAAGCACCTCTGGCCCAAGCAAGTAACCGAGCATGGTCTCACAAGCAAGGATGTAAGCATCAGTACCACCGCCGTGCAGCGCGTGATTGATGATTACACCCGCGAATCGGGCGTGCGTAGCCTGGAGCGCAAGCTCGGGGCCTTGGCGCGCAACATTGCCAAGCATAAGGCCATGAACGAGACATTCCCCGGCAAACTGGAGTCGGAGGATGTGGCCAAGATCCTCGGTCCGGCCTTGTTCGACCGTGACTTGTACCAAGACAACGAAACCGCCGGAGTGGTCACAGGCTTGGCTTGGACTTCGGTCGGTGGTGATATCCTGTTTGTCGAAAGCTTGCTCAGCCGCGGCCGCGGCAAGCTCACCTTGTCGGGGCAGCTCGGTGACGTGATGAAGGAATCGGCTGTAACGGCACTAAGCTACCTGCGCAGCCGCGCCGAAGGGCTAGGCATCGATTACCGCGTGTTCGATCAGTACGACCTGCATATTCACTTCCCCGAAGGCGCCGTGCCCAAGGACGGTCCATCGGCAGGCATTGCCATCTTCACCAGCATTGCTTCGGTATTCACGCAGCGTAAGATTCGCTCGCACTTGGCCATGACCGGTGAAATCACCCTGCGCGGAAAGGTGCTGCCGGTTGGCGGCATCAAGGAAAAGCTGCTGGCTGCTCGGCGGGCGGGCATCACGGACATCATCCTGTGCCATAAAAACCGCAAAGACCTGCAGGACATCCCCGCTGAGTACCTCAAGGACATAACCATTCACTACGTCGACCGCGTGGACGACGTCGTCAGCGTAGCACTGCTCGATGAGTTGGTAAAAGATCCGCTGAAGCTGACGGTACGTGATGAGCGCGCCGTGCCAGCTCCCTCGCACGAAGTAGAGGTTCAATAATTAGCCTTTTGCCGACTGCTGATACAAGAAACGGCGCTGCGGGACGTTACCCGGGCGCCGTTTTCATTTCCTCGTTGCATCCTCCTTTTCGGTCGCCGCTGCGGTTCATTTTCTTCCTGTCTGACTACGGTTTATCTTAGCTACAATGATTAGACCTGTACGCTACCTCCTGGGAGCTTTATTGGTATTGCTGGGCTGGCTGAGTGGCAGTTCAGCCCTCGCTCAGATCGGTGGGCAGCGCGCTTTTGCTTCCTTGAGCCTGCCACCTACGGCTTATCTGGCCGGCGTAGGGGGGATGAGTGTGTCGGGCCGTAACAATGACCCAGGCATGCTGTATGGCAACCCAGCCCTGCTCAACGATGCCATGGATGGCCGGCTTGCGCTGAGCTACGTCGATTACCTATCTGATATTCGCCAAAGCACCGCTGCGTACGTCCGCAATTCTGAGAAGCTCGGCCGCTGGGGCTTCGGGCTGTCCTACCTCAGTTACGGCGACTTCGACATGTACGACCCCGCCGGAAACCCCATGGGCACGTTTTCGGTCAATGATTACCATTTTAGCGTGGCTAACGCCCACACCTTCGGCAACTTTACCATGGGAGCCACGGCGCGGTTTGCGGTAGCAGGCATTGCCGGCAATCATTCCCTGGCTGTATTGACCGACGTCGGTAGCGTATTTAAGCATCCCGAAAAAGACTTTACAGTCGGCTTGGCCGTCAAAAATCTAGGTTTCCAACTTAAGCCCTTCGATGGCGGTAGCCGGGAGCCTATGCCGCTGGATGTGCAACTCGGTACCTCCATCAAGCCCGAGCACATGCCCGTGCGGTTTACCATCACGGCGCACCATCTCTACCAGTTCGACATCGTTTACCTCGATACGCTCCAGCGCCGAAGCCAGAGCCTCGATGGGCAGCAGAAGACACCCAAGAAAAGCACTGGTGACAAGATTGCCCGTCATTTTTCGGTAGGGGGGGAGCTAATTCTTGGTCCCGGCCTCAACGTCCGGGTAGGCTACAACCATCTGCGTCGCCGTGAGCTACGCCTCGATAACGCCTCGGGCGGAGCTGGACTTTCCTTCGGGGTGTTGCTAAAGCTCGGTGCTTACAACTTTGAGTACACGCGGGCCCAGTTTCACGTTGCCGGCGGTAGTAATTACCTCACGCTCTCCCGCAACGTCAATGAGTTGTTTGGTAAAAAGCAGTAAACGAAATAGTACATACTCAAAAAGCCCGCGCCACCGCGCGGGCTTTTCTTTTGACTGCGGAGTAAGATGTTTTGATAGGAACAAGGCCGCTACCTGATGCCCTCTGCCATATCGGCACCCCTGGCACTTCGCCACAGTTTTTGCAGGCCGGACAACCCTACTTCCCCAGCACAGTATCTTACGGCTGGCAGCCCCCATCGCGGCTGCCCTTTGCTTATGCTCAATTCAGCCACCTTTCCCACGCCGGCCCAGATTGTGGCCGAGCTTGACAAATACATTATTGGCCAGCACGACGCCAAGCGCAACGTGGCCATTGCCCTGCGTAACCGCTGGCGCCGGTTGCACGCGCCCCAGGACATGCAACGCGAAATCGTGCCCAACAACATCCTAATGATCGGTTCGACCGGCGTCGGCAAAACCGAAATAGCCCGGCGCCTCGCTGCCATTGCCGATGCTCCTTTCACCAAAGTCGAGGCCTCCAAGTTTACCGAGGTCGGCTACGTGGGCCGCGATGTGGAAAGCATGGTGCGCGACTTGGTTGAGCAATCCGTGAACCTAATCAAGCAGCGCCGTAAGGAAGCCGTAAAAGCACAGGCTGCTCAGGCAGTAGAGGACACCATCTTGGATGCGCTCATTCCGCCCGTGCAAGGCGTTGGCAGCTCAGTAATAAAGCCAGCTGCCGGCTTCGGATTGCCCAGTAATGGCGACGAAATGCCGCAATCAGACCTGGAGCTTAATGAACGCACGCGCGAACGTTTTCGGGAAAAACTTCGCCGCGGCGAACTGGAAGACCGCACTATAGACATTAAGGTGCAGCAAAGCAGCAGCCCTGGTATCGGCATTATGGGCGGTCAGGCTGGTATCGATGAAGCGTCCCTACAAGGCTTGCAGGACATGCTAGGCTCGATGATGCCTAAGAAAACGCGCAAGCGGAAGGTGACCATCGCCGAAGCCCGCAAGATCCTGCTGGATGAAGAAGCTGCTAAGCTTATTGATATGGACGAGGTCAAGGACGAAGCTATTCGCTTGGCCGAAAATGCCGGCATCATCTTCATTGATGAAATCGACAAAGTGGCCAGCAGTTCCGGGCAAAAGGGCGGACCAGATGTGAGCCGCGAGGGCGTGCAGCGCGACCTGCTGCCGGTGGTGGAAGGCTCGGCCGTCAGCACCAAGTACGGCGTCATTCACACCGACCACATTCTATTCATCGCCGCCGGAGCTTTCCACGTGAGTAAGCCATCGGACCTGATTCCTGAGCTACAAGGTCGTTTCCCGATCCGCGTGGAACTGCAAAGCCTCACGAAGGAAGACTTCTACCGCATCCTTAAGGACCCTAAAAACGCCCTCACCAAGCAGTATCAAGCTTTACTGCAGGCCGAGGAAGTAGAGTTGACCTTCGACGATGCGGCGCTGGAGCGGTTAGCCGCCATTGCATTCGAGGTAAATAGCGAGGTTGAAAACATTGGTGCCCGCCGCCTACACACCGTCATGAGCCGTTTGCTCAATGATATTCTATTTGATGTTCCCGACCTGATCGGTGCCAACGCGCATGTTCAGATAACAGCCCAAATGGTTGATGAACGCCTGCAGGGGATGGTGAAAAATCGCGACCTGAGCCAGTATATTTTGTAGCGCACCCGCCACGAAACAAAAAGGGCACCCCACCTGGGATGCCCTTTTTGTTTTTTACGTAGGCTAGCATTGAACCCCACAAGCTGTTTGCTCATGCACTATTACATTATCACTGGCACTAGCCGAGGTCTGGGTAAGGCGCTGGCTGAAGAAGTTCTATCGCAGCCCGATACTATGGTGTTAGGCGTTTCGCGTCAGGCAACTATCGAACACCCCCGCTACCAGCATCAGCCCCTAGATTTTTCCGATGTAGTAGCGGTGCAAAACAACCTGCATAAGGTCTTTCCCGCTCACCCCCACGCAACGAGTATTACTCTCATCAACAATGCAGGCGTGATTGGTGAGATTGGCTATATCGGCGAGCAGCAGAACGAACATTATGCCTTCGTTTTTGACGTTAACGTTATCGTGCCTGCCATGCTAATGAATACTTTTCTTAGTGCTTATGGTCATCTAACCTGTCCTCGTATAGTGCTCAACATTAGCAGTGGCGCTGCCCAACGCCCTGTCGATGGCTGGGGCGCTTATTGTGCCTCCAAAGCTGCTCTAGACATGCTTAGTCAAGTCGCCCAACAAGAGCAGGACTTACGCGGCAGTGGCGTACGCATCCGCAGCCTAGCTCCCGGGGTACTTGAGACGGGTATGCAGGAGCAAATTCGTTCAACCGAGGCGGTGCGATTTAGTATGATTGACCAATTCATAGGCTTACAAACAGACGGCAAACTTGTTAAATCTGTCGAGGCTGCTGCTAAGATTATACGTTGGCTAAAGACGGTGGAAAATTCAAAAGTCGTAAGTCACATCAATGACTTATAGGACATAGTAGTCACAAAAAAACTCCCGGCTGCGAAGCCGGGAGTTTTTCATTTTGATCCTTTTACAGACACTAGGGTAGTACCCGTACGCGTACTGGTAGCGGAACGAGAGACGTGCCATCTGCCAGCGTCAAACGGAAGTAGAACTGGATGTCAGTAGGCGTAGCCGTAGTGCTGGGCACTGGCAGCGAAGCAGGAGTGGTCGTGGTGTTAGCAGGACCAAACGTAGCTTGTACTGCAGCAGAGCCTTGCGAATTACGGTAGGCCAGGTACGTGTTCAGGTTCGTAGTGAACGTGATGGAATTTGTGTTGTTACCAGGAATGGGAGTAACTACCCGGCTAGATCCCGTACCCGTGCCATTCAGTGCCGTTACTGGCGAGGCATTGTTGAGGTTAGCTAGGTTAATGGTCGAGAACGGACCAGTAGCCACTTTTGCTATTTCCTTGATCGTGCCTCGGTCAGCGGGTATCTCCATGGTGATGGTGATGTTACCACCGCTCGCCAAGGAGGTATGAACCACTGGGTAACGCTCAAAAGCATCAGCGTTAGTTACCGTTACAGGAATTGGCGAAATGCTGTCTTCTACTGGACCCAGGTTATCCCCATAGTCCTTTTCGCAAGACATAGCCCCCAAAGAGAGGAGTGCTATGGTGCAAACTTTTAAAATATTTCTGTTCATGAGAAGCAAAATTGAAAAGGTACTTGCAGTGCGTTACTAGTCAACGTCCCACCATACCCGCACGTTAGTGCCAGGTACAGGGTTTGGTGCATTAGTCACATTGCCAGAAGACTCCGAAGCCGGGTACACGAAGCGCACCGGAATCATGTTCGGATCATCACCTTGTGGGTTCTGAACCAGAGCCAGACGGGGGTAGCCCGTACGACGGTAGTCGTTGTAGGCTTCGTAGCCGTTGCCTACCCAGGCAATCCACTTCTGGGTCATGATCTTATTCAATTTTTGCTGATCGGTACCGGTCAGGTTTGCCACAGCGGGGTTGGCAGCAAAGTAAGCCGTTACAGCAGCGTCCGAAACACCAGCCTTCGTCATAGAAGCGCGAATGGCATCACGATACAGCGTTTGTGGGTCGCCGGGGGTGCCAAGGATCAAAGCCGACTCAGCACGAATGAACAGTACTTGGAAATTCGTGAGCAAACGGATTGGAGCTTCGCCTGCCGTACCTGTTTGGTAAACACCGGGGCGCGAACGGTTAGCACGAACCGGAGCTGCTAAAGGAGACCCGTTCTGGAAACCAGTGAAGGTTAGGAACGCTGGGCCGCCTGCAGGACCAGGAAGCGTCGTTACAGTACCTGTGGGGTTTACCGTCGGCGTCGACGTCAAGTTAGGAGTCGGCGTGGTAGTGAAGAAGAAAGGTAGGCGTGGATCATTCTTCGTACGCATGCTGTCCAACAGGCGCTGGCTGAGCATCATGTCGTCTTGACGGTTTACGAAGTTGAAGCTGTAGATGGGGTTTTGATTGCCCACCGAACCACCAAACGGCACCTGAAAGTCTTCCGCGTTGCTAACGATATAACTCGAGGGGTTAGCCAGCACTTGGTTGATAACCGTGCGGGCCAAAGCAGGTTCACGACGGCTAATCGTATTAGCAAGTTTCAGAAGCAGGGTATTGCCCATTTTCTTCCACTTAGCCAGGTCACCACCGTAAACCGGGTCAACGGCAGCGGTCGGCGTCAGCGTGCTGGGACGGTCCAAATCGGCAAGGCCTTCCCGTACCAAGTCAAACAGGCTTTGAATACCAAGCGCAGCGTTGCCTTTGTAAATGTCCTCTTGCTTGTCGAAACGCGGCTGAAGCAGTTGTAAGCCTTGCTGAGCCTGCGAGTACGGAATATCGCCCCACAGGTCAGTGACCATAGCATAGTTATAAGCCTTCAGCAGCTTGGCAATACCACCGTAAGCTGGGCTGTTGGTACGCTCAGCTACACGGATCAGGTCTTGGGTATTCTCCAGAACGCCCGCGTACTGCTCGAATTGCCACTGGTTATCCAGACCGCCCCGGATGTTGTACACATCTTGCGTAGCGGCTTGGCTAGCCAAACCAGCTACGTGCTGCACTAGCAGCGAGGTGATACGGTTGATTTCGTTACCGTTGGAAAAGCCCGTAGTCACGATAGAGCTGGTGAGCAATACCGTGGGGGGAGACGTTTCGGGGCTGTTCGGGCTGGTATTTACATCCAGAAACTCGCTCGGGCTGCAGCCCGGGCTACCCAATGCCACAGCTGCAGCAAGGGATAGTCCTAAAAACTTCGTGTATTTCATTTTAAAGTGCGAAGCAACTATTAGAGAGTGAAGCGGAGGTTAACACCGTAGTTGCGGGCGTTCGGCGAACCTTGCAACTCGAGGCCGCGGATGTTGCCAGCACCCTGAGTGTTTACTTCCGGATCGAAAGGTGCATTCGGAGCGTAGTAGAACAGGTTACGGCCCGAAACAGAGATGTTGGCTTGACCAAAAGGCGTACGCTCCAACCAACGCTTCGGCAGAGAGTAACCCAACGAGATTTCGCGCAGGCGGTAAGCCGTGGCGTCGTACACGTTCAAGTCGCTTTGCAGGCCAAACGATGCCCAGTAGCTCTGCGCATCAACTTGAATGTCATTCGGACGGTAAGTAGGAGTGCCATCAGCACCTACACCAGTCTGAATTACACCCGGGATGGTGCGCGGTGCTTCCCGATCTTTGCCCGTTACCTCCAACGCACCCAAGCTCTTATAAGTGCCCGTAGTGAACGAAATTACATCACCGCCAACCGTAGCATCCACCAGTACCGAAGCCGTCAGGCCTTTGTAGCTGAAGGTGTTGTTGATACCACCCTGCCAGTCACGGTTCGGGTCAGCAATTACCTGGTTGGTCAGTTCCGGTGCAAACAGACCGGTTGAGCCGTTGATAATGTATTGGCCGAAGTAAGGGCTGTTGGGGTCAGTTACCGTCGGCTTTTTGTTGCCGCGGATTACACCATAAGGCTGACCTACTACGAAGGACGGAATCGTGCCGGTAAAGGCGTTACCCGTAATCGAGGATTCAGTTACACCTTCCGAAATTTCCAAAACCTTGTTGCGCAGGCGAGTGAAGTTCACGTCGATATCCCAACGGAAGTCGTTCGTGCGAACTGGGTTGATGTTTACCAGCGCTTCAATGCCCTTGTTATCCATGCGACCTACGTTCGTCACCCGGCTCAGGTAACCCGTGGAAGGAGCAGTGGTTACAGCAATAATCTGGTTCTCACTGATCGTGTGATAGTAAGCCAGGTCAAAGCGTAGTCGGTTATTGAAGAAGCCAAATACAGCACCGCCTTCGTAAGACTTCGTAAACTCCGGCGTTAAGCTATTGCCACCACCGAGGGCGTTCCCAATATCGAAGCCGGCATAGCTGATACCGTTAATAACAAACGGAAAGTTGATGTTAGCTACGTTGTTGCCTTGGTTAGCTACGTTGTAAAGAGTAGCCAACTGATAAGGGTTTGCATCACGACCTACGCGCGAAGCATTAGCACGCAGTTTACCGTACGAGAAGATGTCGTTCGATATGTTGAACGCATCAGAGAAGACAAAGCTTACCGTTGCCGACGGGTAGAAGAACGTGTTGTTCGCCTTCGGAAGAGTCGACGACTGGTCAGCGCGGCCCGTTAGTTCGAGGTAAAGGTACTTGTTGTAATCCAGCGTCAACTGGCTGTAGTAACCCAGCAGGCGACGAGTTTGAGCGAATTCGTACGTACCGTTAGAGAAGGTCGTAGCATTCGAGATGTTGTAGAAGTTTGGCAGTACCAGGTTGTCGCCTTGTGCGCCTACTTCTTGAATCTTACGCTGGTTGATATTCTGACCTACCAAGAAGTTAGCGCCAATGCCTTCAGCCAGGAAGTTCTCCTTTTTCAAGGTGATGAGCAGGTCACCGTTCAATTCACCACGGAAGGTGGTTTGGTTAATAACCTGACCAGCACCAGCGCGCAGCGAGCCGATGTCGTAGATCTGCGTGCGACGGTCAGTGTACGTGTCATAACCAGCACGGTAAGCCACGTTCAACCACGGAGCGATGTCATAGCTGAGGTTCGCTATGTTGATGAAGCGCGTGGTGTTAGACTCTGAGCGGTTACGCTCCAGGCTCCAGATTGGGTTTTCACCCCCAGCAATAAATACGCTGCCGCCGGTCGCGTTGATGTAGGGTAAACCTTGCAGGTTATAGCTACGTGGCACTACGTTCAAACGACCGAATGCCGAACCCCCGTTACCCTGCTGTGGGCCCGTCAGGTTGGTCTGGATGAAGTTCACCGAGCCACTAGCGCGCAGCTTGTTCAGAAGCTTCGTAGCACCACCAAGTTGAACGCTCGTGCGGTTCAAATCGGAGTTGCGGGTGATACCGTCCTGGTTGGTGTTGTTAATGTTCAACGACAGGTTCTGATCAGCATTTCCGCCGGCGATGTTTACGCCATTTTGCAAAATGCGGCCAGTACGGTAGAAGTCAGTGATATTGTTCTCGTAAGCACGGTAATCCTGAATGCTGCCATCAGCATTAAGCAGACCGTTGAAACGAGAAGGAGTAGTGCCAAAGCGCGGACCCCACGAGCCGGTACCACCCGTGTTCGGGTCACCATTGGTTAGTACGTTAGCACCGCTAGTGCCTTGACCGTAATCGTTCTGTAACTTGGGAAGTCCGTATACCTGCTGGAAAGAAAGACCCGAAGTAACGGTTACTTCCAGCTTTTGATTAACACCTGCTCCAGACTTGGTAGTGATAATCACGGCGCCTGAAGATGCACGCGAGCCGTACAGAGCCGCAGCTGCCGGGCCCTTCAGGATGTTGATGCTAGCAATGTTTTCCGGATCGATGTCCAAGGCACGGTTAGGCGTCTGAGCACCGAAGAGCGTGTTGGCAGTGCGGTCCAAGTCGTTGCTGATCGGAACACCATCCACTACGAACAGCGGCTGGTTGCTGCCCGAAAGTGAAGTTATGCCGCGGATGTTGATGTTCGACGACGCGCCGGCCAGACCGCTGGCAGTCGTGATGTTTACACCCGAAACTTTACCCTGCAGGGCATTCAGCACGTTCGGCTCCGAACGCTGTGAAATCTGGTCAGCCTTAATTTCCTGCGTAGCATAACCCAGTGAGCGGGTATCTCTCTCGATACCAAGGGCCGTAACTACTACTTCGCTAAGTTGTTTGGTGTCAGAAGACAGACCGATATTGATCTGGTTATCATTACCAATTGGACGTTCGATAGTCAGATAGCCTACCGAGCTTACCTGTAACGTACCGCCTTCAGTAGGCACATTAAGGGTAAACGTACCGTCGGCGTTTGTGGAAACGCCAGTGGTGGTGCCTTTTACAAGCACCGTAGCTCCCGGCAAACTCTCACCGGTAGCGCGGTCGGTAACCCGGCCGGAGACCTGTCGAGTCTGAGCATCCACCTGGTGCGCAAGCGCTGCCAAGGGGATGAGACCCAA
Organism: Hymenobacter sp. FMD4; assembly: GCF_058932745.1. Taxonomy (NCBI): domain Bacteria; kingdom Pseudomonadati; phylum Bacteroidota; class Cytophagia; order Cytophagales; family Hymenobacteraceae; genus Hymenobacter; species Hymenobacter sp. FMD4. The sequence continues at coordinate 19,983 of NZ_JBZYWH010000025.1, read as the reverse complement.
TAGAAGTTTGTTCATGCGAATTGTAAGTGAGTGAAGTGAGAAAATTCCCCCTTAAATGTAGTAAGAGGAAGTCCAAAAATCATCAACGACTTTTGGATTAGGTGAATCAAAAAGTGTTTTCTATCAAAATACAAGGTATTGAAAAGAAAAAACCCAGCCATGTAAAAGGCTGGGTTTTTCTTGTGACGTTATTTTATAGTAATGTTAGTACCCTGGGTTTTGTACTAAATTTGGATTTCGTTGTGTTTCAGCGGCCGGAATTGGCAAAACTGCACGGTCGCTTTTCCAAGGAATGGCGGGTGCGGCGTTGCCTCTAGCCGGAACGCCGCGCTCATTGCGGAACAGGTCATAGAGGCGGTGACCTTCAAAAGCCAGTTCAAAACGGCGCTCTAGCAGAATCGCATCGATTAATGCTTGTTTCGTAGCAAAGCTGCTGGCCCGGTAGCGAGGTGCATTGGCAGGCTTTGAACGTTGACGTACCAAGTTCAACATGTGCAGCGCTGTAGTGTCTGAAGGAGTAAAGGAAGGAAGCTTTACCAGGGCTTCAGCACGGTTCAACAGGATTTCTGGATAGCGTACAATGGGAATCCAGGCCCCACGGTTAGGCCCACCGGCTGCTCCGCTGGCTAGTTCAAGGCTGTACTTGCGCGTCCAGACACGGCCCGAACGTTGGGAAACCAAGTCTACGCGGCGGCGGTCATTAGCGGGAAGAGCATCCCGATACGGAGCTACTGCAATATCACCCAGACCCGGGCTAGGGGAGTAGTGTTGCCCGATTGCCTCGTTGGTATTGGGGTTGTCGTTCTGCGACATGGCGATAAAGAAGATCGATTCGCTGGTCGGGCGGGCTTGCTCCGAAATATTCAGCGAACGAAACTCTGCTGCTGCAGTGGTATTCAACTGATGCCGGCCTGAGTTTACTATTTCGGCGGCGTAGCGGGCTGCGTTGGTATAATCTCCTTTATAAAGGTATACCCGGGATAACAGCCCCCGAGCGGCGTCTTTGGTAGCACGGGAGGTACTTACGGCTTGGTCGCCGTATGTTTCCGGCAGGCCATTGATAGCATCGAGCAAGTCACGCTCTACCTGCGCATATACATCTCGCACCGAGGAGCGAGATAGGTTCTGAGCAGGCTCGTATGCTTCCGTCCCATTAGGTGCATCCAGCTGAATGGGAATACCTAAATGCGAGGCATCAGCCGTGAAATTATAGGGCTGGGCGAATAGGTTTACCAAAGTAAAGTGGCACAGTGCCCGGATGAACTTGCCTTCACCCATGTACTGATTCAACTGCTCTGCAGGCAAGCCAGCGCCGTCACGACGCGTAAGTTCGCGCATTACGTAGTTAGCAGCGTACATACTACGATACCCCCCCTGCCAAGCATTAGCTGCAAAGGCGTCACCAGCTCCTAAGCTACCATTGGTTAAGCTGGAGAATGCGCCGGTTGGTTCGGTATCGTCTGTCCGAACATCGGAGTAAATCAAAGCACGGCTGCCCAGGAAAGAACCATCCTGTAACGCATCGTACATGCCTACCGCTGCCTTTTCAATGCGGCCAGGGTTGGCGAAAACATCATCAGGATTAAAGTCTTGGGGTGACTCCTGCTGGAGCAGGTCACAGCCCGCTGCTGTTGTTAGTAACAGCCCGTATAAGGACAAGCGCCACAGCGAGTGAGCAAAATATTTCATGGAGGAAAGTCGCAGAGACAAAAATTAGAATTCGAAGTTGATGCCCGTCGTGTAAGTGCGTACCTGTGGGTTAGCGCGGTTATCTACCCCGTAACCCACATTGCCATCAACGCCTTCATTACCAGCTGAGTTAACCTCGGGGTCAGCTCCGGAGTACTTTGTAAATACCCAGGCATTCTGAACCATGGCAAAAATATTGGCGCGGGAAGCCCCAAACTTTTGCCCAATTGCCTGTGGCACTACGTAGGAAAGACGAAGCTGACGAACCCGCAGGAAATCACCCTTTTCTACAAAACGAGTGGAGAAACGCTTGTCGACGTTGTCTCCGATGTATAGCTTGGGTACGCCAGTTTCCTGACCGGGGGTGGTCCAACGGTCTTTGATTTCTTCAAAGTTGTTGCTGACATAGTTCGTCAGCATGCTTGAGCGAGTCAGGTTATAAAGATAGTTGCCGCCGCTGTACTGCAGAAACACCTCTAGTTGTATTCCCTTATAAGAGAAGGTGTTATCTAAGCCGCCAAACCACTTTGGGAAGCGCTGCTTACCGATCCACACGCCATCGGAAGCCGTGGTTACGGGCTGTACTGGCTGGCCATTTACCGATGTCTCACCGTTTTGCGTCCACACCTTGGTAGCCGGGTTGTACTCCCTAATGTTTCCATCCTTGTCGTACCACTGCGGGTTGCCATTATCAGGATTTACACCTACCCAGCGCAAGATTTTGAAGTCCGTGATAGAGTGCGTATCACTCGCGCGCCCAAAATCATAAGAGCTGAGTACGTCGCCCCCTGTTGAAAGCTCTGTAATTCGGTTCTTGACGTAACTATAGTTGAAAGAGGATGTCCACTTGAATCCCCGGGAGGTTTCTAAGTTGGTCGTGTTGAGGGTTACTTCAACGCCACGGTTGTACATGCGGCCTACGTTGCGCATGATAGCGGAATTAGGAATTCCGGTAGTGTGCTTAGCTGGTTCTCGAAGAAGAAGGTTGTCAATGTTGTTGTCGAAAGCGGAGAAGTTAATGCTTGCTCTGTCTTTCCACACAGTCATATCAAACCCCATGTCCAGCTTCTTACCCGTTTCCCAACGCAGGCTGGGGTTGTTGAGCTGGTTGATGGCGAATCCTTGGTAAGGTCCATATTGACCCTGGCCGATGAGGATTGAGGAAGCGTAGGAACTGATGCCCGCGCTATTACCCACCAAGCCATAGCTGGCTCGCAGCTTCAAGTCATTAATGAAGCTGATGCCACTCATAAATCCTTCCCGCGAGATGCGCCACCCGGCCGAGACACCTGGGAAGAAGCCCCAGCGTCGATCAGGCCCGAAGCGCGAGCTGCCATCACGGCGTGCAGTGAAGGTGGCGTAATACTTATCGGAGAAGGCATAGTTCAACCGTCCGAACATAGACTGCCAAGCAGTTACGTCGCGCGAACCGCCTTGCCCGGACTGTACTGGATCAAAAAGGCCCGAATAAATATCTTGGAATTTGGGGTCTGCTATGAACGCTGCCGACCCGTACTGCGACTGGTAATACTCGAGGTTTTGCTCGTAACCCGCCGTAGCATCTATGCTATGATTCTCGCCAAATATGTGCGAGTAAGTGACGTAGTTCTGCCAAGTGGTAAGGGTGTTGTCGGCGCGAATTTTTTGCACCAGGCCGTCGAAGGCAGCACCTAAACCAGCAATTTCGGGGCTGCTGTATTGGTCCTCAAAGTTGTTTAGGTAGTCAACACCGAACTTAGTGGTAATCCCTAATCCTTTGACGGGAATCAACGTCAAGTAAGTATTGCCAAGCAGGCGCCGCTGCGTGTTATTGTTACGCTGCAGCTCTAAGTTGGCAATAGGGTGGAAGAAACGGTTCAATACAAACGAGGTGCCGTCGTACGTATTGAAGCCTTGGCCAACCTCTTTTGCATTGTTCAAATAGTAGTAGCCATTTACATAGGCCGGTACGTTCGGCGGAGCATTGTACGCTGCCACAGTGGCTCCGGCTAAGTAACGGTCGGTAAGCACGCCTTGGTTAAAAGCGTGGTTGTAGCTCATGTTGACGCCGGCTTTCACCCACGTTTTAGGCGTAAGCTCCATGTTCAGGCGGGAGCTAGCACGCCGCAAGCGGTTGCCTTTCAAGGAGCCGTTCAGGTCAGAATAGCCAACCGAGGCGTAGTAAGAGCCTTTATCATTACCACTGCTCAGGGCAATCTGGTAATCTTGCATCGCGCCACGGCGGAACACCTGCTTCAACCAATCGGTTTCGTCTTCTATGCCGTCGCCATCAGAGTCACCGTTGACAGCTAGTGGGGCAGGAGCACCAGGGTTGACGTTATAATACTTTTCATTGGTAATGTCCCGAAAATCACTCGCGTTGAGTAGTTTAGGAAGACGGGTGGCTTCCATAAAGCCTGTTGAAGCATTCACCGAAAGCTTCGCTTGACCATTCTTGCCCTTCTTGGTTGTAATAAGAATTACACCATTGGTAGCTCGGGAGCCGTAAATGGCCGCAGCTGAAGCATCCTTCAGCACGGTCATGGATTCAATATCGTTGGGGTTAATGTCGGCTAGCGGGTTATAGCGCAAACCAGCCGTCATTACGTTCATGTTGCCGAACTCGGTCATTGGCACCCCATCCACTACGAATAAAGGCTGAGAGCTGCCATTGATTGAGTTGATGCCGCGAATTCGTACCGTCACAGCGTCGCCGAGAGTACCGCTCGTGTTAGTAATCTGTACGCCAGCAATGCGGCCCGCCAAGGCTTGGTCGGCGCTCTGTACGGGCTGCGAGGTCAGCTTGCTTTGATCAAGCTTGGCGTAAGAGCCGGTGATGTCTTTGATATCCTGCGAGCCACCATAGCCTGTCACTACTACTTCCCCAATTTCCTTGGTGTCAGGAGCTAGTGCTACGTTGATTTTGGTATCGTTCGAGACATTCTTTTCAACTGGTAAGTAGCCTACCGAGCTGATACGAATGGTGTTCTGTCCGCTTGGTAAGTCAAGCGTAAAAGTGCCATCTGCACTCGTCGAAACGCCGACGGTGGTATTGGGCACTACGACAGTAACGCCGGGAATGCCTTCGCCGGTGTTTTTATCAGTGATGCGGCCGGAAACGCTCCGGGTTTGAGCATCCACTTGGTGCACGATAGTGGCCAAAGGCACTAACCCAAGTAAAAGTTTTTTCATGCTGAGAAAATGGGTGTTGGACGGGTGTGATAGATAGAACCTTACAGCTATGACGCTTTCATGGCAAAGAAGCTCGTAAGCTAAGCTGTAGAGCCTGATGAATGTCGGGTGGTGCTGGTTGAGGAGGGTTCTAGTGTGCTAATATATAGAATCATGCAGGATCTTTATGTTTCCGACCATCAAAATCATTTTAAGAAAATTAGGGCCTGTTTAAGTGAATATATAGGGTTGAAATTTTTATAATATAGTTTATATCAAACAGCCTTTATGGGGGAATGTAAATGTTAATAATTTACGGAGAATCCTTTACATCATGTGCAATAGTTATAATTAATGTTTATAAAGCTATATTAAAATCAGTTCTTTTTATCAGGCTTTAAAGGGAGTATGTGTAGGTGTTGTGCAAATTATACTTTTTATGTAAAGTATAACTTAAACGTGTATAAACATTAAGCTTTTGTTATATAATTGCATTTTGCTTTATATTTTCTTAGGTCTTTATCCATTTTATTTTCAATATGTTAATCAAGGTTTGTTATGTTTTAATTGTTGGTAAGTGCAAGGAGACATTAAAAATAACTACGTTTGGTTGCATTCATTCACCAAACCACCTACCAAACCACATGCGAAAAAGTATATTCCCTATGCTGCTCGTTGCGCCTATGTTGGTGCAACAGGCAGCGGCGCAGAGCCGGACTATTTCCGGTCGCGTCACGGATGCAGCTAATGGGCAGGGCCTACCCGGTGTAACTGTACTGGTTAAGGGCACTACCACTGGAGCTTCAACTGATGCTGATGGCGCCTTTAGCTTAAATGTACCGGCCGGTGCTACTACGCTGACTTTCACCTCTATTGGTTTCCTGTCCGTTGAGCGCTCCATTACTGATGCTTCAACCATCAATGTTAGTCTGTCTACAGACACTAGGCAGCTAAGCGAAGTAGTAGTAACAGCATTGGGTGTAGAAAGAACCCGAAACTCATTGCCTTATTCTGCGCAGCAGGTAGAAGGCCAAGACATCACCAAAGCTCGTAACCCGAACTTCATTAATGGTTTGTCGGGTAAAGTAGCAGGTGTACAGATCCGGCAGAGCAACACGCTAGGCGGCTCATCCAACATTTTGATCCGCGGTACTAAGTCCCTGTTTGGTAACAACCAGCCGCTGTTTGTGGTGGATGGGGTACCAATCAGCAACGCCAATACCAATACCGCGGACCAACAAACAGGCCGTGGAGGTTACGACTACGGCAATGCTGGAGCTGACATCAACCCCGATGATATTGCCACAACCACGGTGCTGAAGGGTGCTGCCGCAACGGCACTCTACGGTGAGCGGGCGGCAAACGGGGTAATCATGATTACCACCAAAAAGGGCCGCAAAGGACTGGGAGTAACTGTTAATACGGGCGCTACAATGGGCCGCATTGACAAGAGCACCTTCATCAAATACCAAAAGGAGTACGGTGCCGGCTACGGGGCTTATTACGAAGACCCAACGGGCCGCTTCCTGTACCGGGATGTGAACGGCGACGGCGTGGACGACCTGGTAGCACCGACCTCCGAAGACGCATCGTATGGCGGCCGGTTCGACCCGAATCTAATGGTGTACCAGTGGGATGCCTTTGATCCGGGTTCGCCGAACTTCGGCAAGGCCAAGCCGTGGGTAGCTGCCGCGAATGGTCCAGAGAGCATCTTCGAGACAGCAGTGACGCTTAACAACAGCGTGCTCATCGACGGGGGCAATGACCGTGGCTACTTCAAGCTCGGTTACAACAACATCCGCGACCAAGGCGTGCTGCCCAATAGCTCGGTCAACAAGAACATTGTGAACCTGGCTGCGTCGTTCAACGTGACGCCCAAGTTAACGACCAGCGCTGCTATCAACTACACCCGCGTAGACGGCCGCGGCCGCTACGGCACGGGTTACGGGAGCACCAACCTGATGACCAACTTCCGTCAGTGGTGGCAGACCAACGTGGACATCAAGGATCAGAAGGCTGCTTATGAGCGTACCCGCCGCAACCTGACCTGGAACTACACCGACCCGGAAGAGCTGACGCCCATTTACTGGGACAACCCATACTGGACCCGCGAGGTAAACTACCAGACCGACACGCGTAACCGCTACTTCGGCAACGTGGTAGCTAACTACAAGTTTAACGACTGGTTTGGCCTGATGGGCCGCGCGACGCTGGATACCTACAGCGAAATTCAGGAAGAGCGCCAGAACGTGGGCTCGACCAGCTCTACGGAGCCGCCTTACTACCAGCGCTTCAATCGGAATTTCTCAGAGGCGAACTACGACCTGATTGCAAATTTCAACCGCAACATCACGGAGAACCTTAGCATCCGTGGCTTGGTTGGGGCTAACATCCGTCGGGAGCATACCTCTTCAATCCGGGCAAGCACCAGCGGCGGTTTGGCCGTACCGGGCTTGTACTCGCTGTCCAACAGCGTATCGCCGCTGCTGCCGCCCGTCGAGGCTGAGTTGCGCACCGGGGTAGATGGCCTTTTCGCAAACGCCACCATCGGCTACCGCGAAATGCTGTTTCTGGATCTGACGACGCGTCGTGATAAGCACTCGGCCCTTGCAAAGGATAACAACACGTACTACTACCCATCGGTAGCCCTCGGCTTCGTGTTCAGCGAGATGCTGAAAGACAAGACTTGGCTCTCGTACGGCAAGGCACGTATCAACTACGCAGAAGTAGGCTCGACGCTGACAGGCTACTTGGTGAATGACCAGTACGACAAGCCTACGCCTTTTGCGGCGAACAACACCAACGTGGCATTGTTCTCGGTAGCTGGTTTGCGCCGCAACCCGAACCTGAAGCCCGAGCGTACCAAGAGCACCGAAGCTGGCGTGGAAATGGCCTTCTTCCAAAGCCGCTTGGGTTTCGACTTCACGGTATACCAGCAAAACTCGGTTAACCAGATCATCCCGGCTGACATCTCTCGGGCTACGGGCTACAACCAGCAGTACATCAACGCTGGGGAAGTACGTAACCGCGGTATCGAAATTTCGGGCTATGTGACCCCGGTGCGCAGCAACAACATCACCTGGACCGTTTCGCCGAACTTCACCCTCAACCGCAACGAAGTGGTGAGCCTACAAGGCGGCGTGGATAACATTGTAGTGGCCAACTACCAAGGCGGTATCTCGAGCAACGTAACTGTGGGCCGTCCTTTCGGCGTACTGCGTGGCACTGATTTCGTCTACCGCGACGGTCAGCGTGTGGTAGACGCCGACGGCTACTACATGCAAACGCCAACAGCGAACAACGAAATTGCCGATCCGAATCCGAAGTGGACCGGAGGCCTCGCCAACACTGTTTCATACAAAGGCTTGTCGTTGTACGCCCTCTTGGACATCCGCAAGGGCGGTAGCGTCTTCTCGCTCGACCGCTACTACGGTATGGCCACGGGCCTGACGCCCGAAACGGCAGGTCTCAACGACTTGGGCAACCCCTCGCGTAATCCGCTCGACGAAGGTGGTGGGGTAATCCTGCCGGGCGTGAAGGAAGACGGCACGCCAAACGACGTCCGCGTCGACAACAGCGAGTATGGCCTTTACGGCTACGTGCACAATCCTAATGCGGCGTTTGTCTACGACGCCAGCTTTGTCAAACTGCGCGAAGTGTCCCTCACTTACTCATTGCCGGCTGGCTTTGTCAACCGTCTTTCGGCGCTGAAAGGCATCGATGTATCGCTCGTAGGCCGCAACCTGTGGATTCTCCACAAGAACATGCCCGACGCTGATCCGGAAGATGCCCTGAGCTCGGGCAACTTTGGCCAAGGTTACTCTTCGGGGGCATACCCGTCCGTTCGCACCATCGGCGGCAACATTCGGTTTACCTTCTAATCCAGTCGGTACCCAAACACGAGATTCAACATGAAAAAGTTACTTCTTGCTATTGTACCGGCAATGCTACTCACGACCTCGTGCGTAGATACGCTGGATGAATACCGAATCGACCCCAAGGCGGCTACGGCAGTGACGGCGAATACGCTGGTGGCTAATGCTCAACGCAACCTGGTGCGTACATTGGTTAGCACCAACGTTAACCAGAACCCGTTCCGCTTATACGTACAGTACTGGGCTCAGACCACATACTTCGACGAGAGCCGCTACGATATTCAGACCCGTCAAATCAATACCTCTTTCTGGAACGCGCTTTACCGCGACGTGCTGCGCGACCTGCAGGAGGCTCGAACTTCGCTTGATGCTGATCCGGTGATGTCGGCGGCTGACCGTAGCGTGCAGCAGGGCATCATCGAGGTGCTAAATGTGTACACGTGGGCAACGCTCGTGGACACTTTCGGCGACGTTCCTTACAGCCAGGCGCTGGACATCAGCAATCCGCAGCCTGCTTATGACAACGCTGCGACTGTTTACTCTGACCTAATCACACGTCTTGACGCGGCTATTACCAAGCTGAACACGCCCGGAGGTCATGGTTTCGAAACCTCGGATTTGATTTACGGTACCAATACGGGCGACAACCTGAACGGCTGGCGCAAGTTTGCCAACTCGCTTAAACTGCGATTGGCCATGACCACGGCCGATGTAAACCCCGGCCGCTCGGCTACGCTGGTGCAGCAGGCGCTGAATACGGCTAACGGTGGCGTATTTACCTCGAACGCGGACAACGCTGACTTGGCCTTCGCCGCGTCTTTGCCCAATACCAATCCGCTGTACGAAGACCTCGTAACCAGCGGACGTCGTGACTTCGTAGCCGCCAATACATTGGTCGACGCCCTGCAGGCAAAGTCTGATCCGCGCTTGGATGACTATTTTCAACCCACGCTGAATAGCCAAGATACACCGCCGCTCGTTTACGTGGGTGGTACCCCAGGCGGCAGCAACAGCGGCCGTAGCCGCTCGCTGCCTGGCACCAAACTACGCAACCCGACGCTGCCAGGTGTGCTGCTGTCGTACGCTCAAGTAGAGTTTTTGCTGGCCGATGCGCTGGACCGCGGCTTTGCTGGGGTGCCCGGCACCGAAGCTTCTCACTACGAGGCTGGCGTACGAGCTTCTATTACGGAATGGGGCAACTCGGTAACCGAGGCGAATGCCTACCTCGCACGTCCGGACGTGGTCTACGCTACCGCGCCGGGCACCGATCGTCAGAAGATTGGGACGCAAATGTGGCTTGCGCTGTACAATCAGCCGGTAGATGCTTGGCGCGAATACCGTCGCCTCGATGCACCTTCGCTGACGCGTGCGGCTAACGCTCTGTCGGATTTGCCCTTGCGCTTGCCTTACCCCGTGCAGGAGCAGAATCTGAACACCGCTAGCTACAATGCTGCGGCCACTGCCATTGGCGGTGACCAGGTGACTACCAAAATCTTCTGGGACGTTCGATAACTTCCCGTGATGCAATAAAAAAGGCTGCCAGCATGCTGGCAGCCTTTTTTATTGCATCACGGGAAGGTTAGTTCTCCATCAGCCAAGCCTTGATGTAATCATCCAAGTCGCCATCAAGCACATTCTGCACGTCGGTGCGTTCCACACCGGTGCGGATGTCTTTGATGAGCTTGTACGGGTGCAGCACGTAGTTGCGGATCTGAGAGCCGAAATCAATGCGCTTCTTGCCGGCTTCTACCTCCGCCCGGGCGGCGTTGCGCTTGTCCATCTCGATTTGGTACAGGCGCGACTTGAGCATGCGCAGAGCGTGCTCTTTGTTCATGAGCTGGCTACGCTCAATCTGAACGGCGATGATAATACCGGAAGGCGCGTGAGTAAGGCGCACAGCGGTTTCTACCTTATTTACGTTCTGGCCACCCGCGCCACCAGCCCGGAACGTGTCCCAGGTAATGTCGGAGGGGTTGATGGTGATATTAATGGTATCATCCACCACGGGATAGGCAAATACCGACGCGAAGGATGTGTGCCGCCTGCCACTGCTGTCAAATGGAGAAATACGCACCAACCGGTGTACCCCGATTTCGCTTTTGAGGTAGCCGTAGGCAAACTGGCCTTCGATTTCGAGCGTGGCCGACTTGATGCCTGCACCTTCGCCGGGCTGGTAGTTGACCTCGCGCACCGTAAAGCCGTGCTTTTCACCCCACATGATGTACATGCGCATGAGCATCTCGGCCCAGTCCTGGCTTTCGGTGCCGCCAGCGCCAGGGTTTATGTCGATGATGGCCGACAGCTGGTCTTCCTCGTTGGAGAGCATGCGCTTAAACTCGAGTTTTTCCACCGCTTGTAAGGCGCGGTCATACTCAGTTCGCATCTCTGTTTCGGTGGCTTCGCCTTCTTTATAGAAATCGAAGAGCACATCAAGGTCTTCTAAAGTCTTTTCGGCCGCTTCATAATCGTCGGTCCAGACCTTGATGCCTTTTAATTCTTTCAGCGTTGCTTCGGCTTTTTTCGAATCATCCCAGAAGCCAGCCGATTGGCTTTGCTGCTCCAGCGCTGTTACTTGGGCTTTGCGGTTATCGTAGTCAAAGATACCTCCTCAGGGCCTCCACGCGGCCCCTCAGGTCTTTCACCTGTTCAGTAGTCATCTGAGCGAAAGGGTAGAGGGTGAAAATTAGGAAAAGGGCCGCCGCTTGACGTGCGGCGGGATACAAATGTAGTCGGCATAAAAGGAAGCTGCCTGCTTCGGCAATGTACCGGCAGCAGGCAGCTTCTTTTCAAATGCAAAACAACCCTTAGATCCGAACCATCCAGCTGTGAGGATCCGGAGCCAAGCCGGTACGGATATTATCCAGTGCTTGGCTTACGCGGCGCGAGAAAGCGTCGGCTGGGACTTGGGGAAGCGTGTAATCAGTGCCTTGGAAGCCGATGGTGGCAATGGGCGCAATGGTAGCGGCCGTGCCTACACCAAAAGCTTCCTGCATGGTGCCCTGCTGGAGAGCGTTCAAAATTTCATGAATAGAAATTTTGCGCTCCTCTACGGTCATGCCCCAGTCCCGGGCTAGCTGCAATACGCTGCGGCGGGTGATGCCGTCCAGAATGGAAGTGCTGAGTGCCGGTGTTACTACTTTGCCATTAATAACAAATACGGCGTTCATGGTGCCGGACTCCTCTATGTATTGGTGCTCGGTGGCATCAGTCCAGAGCAACTGATGGTAGCCTTCCTTCTGAGCCAGCTTGGTAGGATACATAGCGCCGCCGTAGTTACCGGCCGCTTTGGCGTAGCCGGAACCGCCTTCAGCCGAACGCACGAATTTCTCCTCAAAACGCACCCGTAAAGGCTTATTATAATAAGCTCCTACCGGGCAGGTAAAAATCATGAAGCGGTAGGTGTCCGAGGGGCGCACGCCGATAAAGCCGTCGGTGGCGAACATGAAGGGACGAATGTACAGAGCGCTGCCCGGGGTGCTGGGTACCCAACCTGAGTCTAAGCGGATCAGCTGGGACAAGCCCTGCATGAATAATTCCTCCGGCAGCTCGGGCATGCACATGCGCACGGCCGAGACGTTCAATCGGCGCCAGTTGTCGAGTGGGCGGAACAGCTGCACGTCGCCGGTAGCTGTTTTGTAAGCCTTCATGCCCTCAAATACCGACTGTCCGTAGTGCAAGGCCGAATTGGCCGGGCTCACGGCCATGTCGCCGAACGGTACAATCTGCGGTTCCTGCCATTCGCCCCCGGCGTAATCGACGGCAAACATGTGGTCAGAGAAGATTTTGCCAAACTCAATGTTGGCCGGGTCCAGCTCACCAAGCCGCGAAGCTGCGGTTTGCTGGGTGCGAATCGTCAGCGTATCAAGCATGACTAAAGGGGAAAGCGGTGGGGAATGCAGGAATATACAAAGAATGCTGAGGGGCTATAGTTAGAACGCACGCGCTATTGACGCGGTTGCCAGATTATTTCCTCAGCCCCAAGGTCTTTGCTCATTTGTCGAGCCAAGACGAACAAGTAATCAGAAAGCCGATTCAGATACTTCACTACCAAGTCGGGTACAAATGAATCTTCGCGCAGGGCAATGGTAAGCCGCTCGGCCCGGCGGCACACACACCTGGTAACGTGAGCCTGCGACACAGCTGGGTGGCCACCGGGCAGGATAAAGTGCCGCAACTCAGGCAGGCCTTCATTGAGCCGGTCCATTTCCTGCTCCAGTTCGGTGACATCCGACTCCAGCAAATCTGGCAGTTGCATACGCGAGCGTTCTGGATCCGAGGCCAGCGTAGCACCAATGGTGAACAATCGGTCCTGTACGTGCTTCAGCAGCTCGCGGTAAGGCTGGTTTATGTCTTGGTCGCGCACCAGGCCAATCCAAGAGTTGAGCTCGTCGACGGTGCCGTAGGCTTCGATGCGCAGGCTCGACTTGGGCACGCGCGTGCCGCCGATAAGTGAAGTAAGACCTTGGTCGCCGGTGCGGGTGTAAATTTTCACTGAAAAGGATTGTGTTACTTACAACTGACGTAGCAAACGAATGTTAGGTTGCCTGCAGCGAAGGTAATACCCTTAACGAAAATGCCCCAGCCTTTCGAGCTAGGGCATAGTACCTATATCTTATAAAATAGAGGATTAATGGTGTCCGCTCGCCACTACGTGGTGCGTAGCCACATCGTGGTTGGGCATGTCGCTTTCCACCAGTCCGTCACGCAGGCGCACAATGCGGTGGGAATAACGGGCAATATCTTCTTCGTGCGTTACCATAATAATGGTGTTGCCTTTCACATAGAGTGCCTCAAACAAGTCCATGATTTCATGGCTGGTTTTGGTATCGAGGTTGCCCGTAGGCTCGTCGGCGAGGATGATGCTGGGGTCGTTAACCAAGGCGCGGGCAATGGCCACGCGTTGGCGCTGACCACCGCTCAGCTCGTTTGGCTTGTGCTTGGCTCGGGCTTCCAAACCTACGCTGCGCAACGACTCCATAGCCCGCTCTTCCCGCTCAGACTTGGAGTAGCCAGCGTAAATGAGGGGTAGAGCTACATTATCGAGCGCAGTGGCGCGGGGCAGCAGGTTGAATGTTTGGAAAACGAAGCCTATTTCGCGGTTACGCACATCGGCTAGCTGGTTATCCGTCATGCGGCTCACATCCTTGCCATTGAGGATGTATGAGCCAGTGGTGGGGGTGTCCAAACATCCCACAATGTTCATCAAGGTAGATTTGCCAGAGCCCGAAGGGCCCATAAAGGCTACATATTCTCCTCGTTGGATGCGGATGGTGACCGAGCGCAGAGCATGAATTTCTTCCATGCCCATGCGGTACAGCTTTGAAATTTCGGAGGTTTCGATGACAGGCGGCAGCATGATAACGTGGGGTTAGTTCCAGGGTGCTACGGCGGCTTGGTGGGCGGCACGCCGCTTGTCGTAAAAGGTCAAAAAGGTGTTGAACTCTGATGCGGAGAGCAATGTACGAATTTTGTCTAAAGAATTCATAGAATAATCCTCAAGTCCTGCATCAACGGCTGCTAGCACGTAGCGTTGCAGCAATAGTACCGATTCCGGATTATAGGATAGCGCCCGTCGCGTTAGCTCGTAAGCCCCTAAAGCATCCTGCTGGGCCAGAAAAAAGTCGGCGGCTTGCAAAACTCCTGCCTCATCAAACGGATCAGCTTGCGTAAGCTGCTGATACTGCTGAGCGGCTTCCTTAGGATTACGCTTCGCAAGTTGTTGGGCCTGCTTGAAGGCTTGTGCCAGTGGCTGAGAAGGAGCAGCCGGGCGGGTCACCTGACCGCTGAGCAGGCGCTGCAATGCCGGCGCCGCTGCGGGAACTAGCTGCCCCGCACGCCGGGCTACTGCTGGCAGCGAATCGGTCTGGCCTTGCCAAGCTAAAGCATAAGCTCGGGGCACAGCGGCCGCGGGGTTGCCGGTTTGCTCAGCCAAAGCGAAGCGTTCGGCGGCTGAAGCGTACAGGCCCCGCTCCAATAAATAATGCCCGAGCACCTGATGATAATAGCCGCCCGTAGCTCCGCTGGCCAAAGCTTCCAAGCGTTCAAACCCACCTGCCGGGAAAGAACTACGAAGTAGCTGTAAGCCGCTCAGGAAATTGAGTTGATCGGCGTACTGGTCATTGGCGCGAACCTGCAGCAGCTGACGCACCATGGGGAGAGTCGTAGTGTCGCGGTGGACAGCTTGGGCAAGCCCAACATGGTATAGCTGCGCAAACTGAGCCACAGTGAGTGCCGTATCGACAGCTGGCTTGTTGGTTGCTACGTTTTGGTAGCGGCCGCGGAGCAGGTCGAGCACATACACGTTGTTTTGCCAAGCGGGCCATTTGGGATGCGCCTCTGCGGCACTAGCTTGCTGAGCCGGCTGGAGTTGGCCATTTTTCAGGAGGTAAGCCAGCCAATTGGTATGTGGCACCGGATCTGAGGCATCGGCGGTTACGGCGCGGTCGTAGTAAAACTGTACCGAGTCGGCCAGCGTCGAGCGGGAATACAGCTGGGCCAGCTCGCCGTTTAGAGCAGCGCTGGCCGGAAAAGCCCGTAAGCCCTGGCGTAGCACCTGCTGGCGGTCAAAGAAGTCGGCCGGGGCATCGAAGCGAGCGGCTAGACGCAGCAGCACCCTTTCATTAGGCTCGCGCAGCAAGGTAGTGCGCAAGATGTTAATTTCATTTTGGCGCTGAGCCCGGGCCTGATACAAAGCAGCACGGCCAAGCGCGGCCCGCGCATTGCGCGGATCAAGCTGGTCGGCTTCGGCGTAGTAGCGCTCCGCCAGTAGGGCCAGGTAGAGGTTGTCGGGCTGTTGTTCGCTCTCGTGCCGGGTCAGGTCGCCTAGCTGAACGTATTGGCCAGCGCGAGCCACGTCGACTAGTTCGAAATTGTCGCGCAACAGCACGGCTGCTACGATGCCAACCCCTAGTACATACACCGCAAAGAAGGGGACCCGGCGGGGCTCGTAAGCTACGCGGTACACTTGCAAGCGTTGGCTAATCAGGGGTGCAAAGTTCAGCAGCACGTAAACCAGCATGGCGCTGCCGATAGCCGCAAATGCCAGCGCCGTGAAGGCCCGCCCGGCATTGAGCAGCGGCTGATTGACGGTGGCGGCGGCGTATGCTAAAGAACCCAGCGAAAACAGCAATGCAGCCAGATACAAAGGCGCAGCGGACTCCGTAGGAATCCAAGTGCCATAAGTAGGCTGACGCCGCGGTAAGCTCCACCAGCCAATACCGGCCGCTATGAGCAGCAATAGGTAAGGCTCAAACTGAACCCCGGGCAGAATGGCCAGTTCGCCACCGTTTAGGTGGTAGAATAAGGCTATGCCGATCAGCAACAGGCTCGACAGCAAAAAGGGCAATAGGCCGAAGCGGCTTTGGGGCGTCGGACCTTGGGTGTTTAGCCAGAGAAGCCCGTAAATCAGTTCGCCACCTAGCCAGACAGTAAGCAGTGCAATAGCCACCGCTCCGCTCATGGTGCCGTAAGCGGCCAGGTGCAGCACGACGGCTTCGGCTGAATGCGGCGCGCGGGCAAACAAAAGAGCTGCTAGCACGCCCACCAGTCCCCCAAACAGCAAGAGGCGCCAGGTCAGGGATACATCTGGAAAGAAAGCATGCAACAGAAAAGCCGTTCCCGGCAGCAGCACCAGCGTCAGAATCAGGAAGTACTGATGCTGTTCATCAAATACGCCCAACACATCGAGGCTGAGCGACATGAGCAGAAAGATGACAACAGCCGCTCCGGCCACGAATGCAGGCCGGTTTTGTTGGCTGATGACGGCTAGCCAGACTGCTAGGCTGATACCTAGTAACACTACCCAGATAGCGGCCGCCGTAGGCCACAGAAAAGGCCCTGCCACGTCGCGCGTCTGCGTGACAAGGTAGCCGTTGGCCTGTAGCGCGAGGCTGTCGGGGCCGGCCGGCAGTTGGGCCAGCGTGAGCGGAACGGGCGTGAGCTGCGACACCGTCCCTATGGGGAAAGTATGCGCTTCGCCTTGAAAATAGAAGAACAGCGTCAGTCCTAAGGCCAACAGCAGGAGTAGGCCCAACCCGGTCAGCAGACCGCGTAGGGCAACCGGACGGGTCGGGGTGGTAGCTGGCACGCGCTATTCGAGCACTTTGGGTACCCGGAAATAATCGGAGTCTTTACGCGGGGCGTTCAGCAGGCCTTCGGCGTGGCTGATGGTGTTCTGCGGCTCATCGGGGCGCAGCACGTTCAGCTCGTGGGAAAGGTGTACCAAGGGCTCCACGCTGGAAGTATCAAGGGCACGCAACTGCTCCACCCAATCCAGAATCTTGTTCAGGTCCGACAGCATTTGCTGCTCGTTGCGCTCATCAAGTTCGAGGCGGGAGAGGTGGGCCAGTTGGCGTAGGGTATTCAGATCGGTGCTCACAGAGAGGCGGAATTGAAAGTCAGATCAGGAAAATTAGCGTACCACGCGGGAGCTAACACATAGTTCGGGCTCCACGGAAACCGGAGTCCGCAAGCTACTCGGAGCCGGGATGCCAGCCGCTGCGGGGTCAAACTCACTGCTGATGATACGCCGAACCCGCTCTTTTAGTGCCGGAATATCGGCAGCTGTCAGGCCAGCGGTGAAAATGGGCTCGTGCAGCACGATGCGCAATGGGGAATAACGTACGCGCAGGCCGCCTACATCGGGCATAAAGCGGTGGTTGTGCGACATGGTGACGGGCACAATGGGCACGCCAGCTGCTACGGCTAGCTGGAAAGGCCCGTCTTTAAAAGGCAACAGCTCTTCGCCAGGCTTTTCGGCAATGGCGCCCTCGGGAAAGATAACGATGGAGCGGCCTGCTTGCAGTGTCTGGCGAGCCTGCACAAAAGCCCGGCCACGGCTGACGGCGCTGTTGCGGTCGACGCTGATATAGCCGCGGCCGAAAATGGGGCCCCAAAGCGGCACTTTGGTCAGCGAGATTTTACCCATGATGTTCAGGTGGCCCGGAATGGCTTTGAACAGCAAGGGAATATCAATATAAGAACTATGATTGGGCACGTACACGCACGGCTGGCCGGGCGGCACCGGTTTTTTATGCACTACCGTGACGGGCATGCCCCACATCCGGATAAACAGGATGGACCACGCCCGGTTGAGCCCGTGCAGGTAGCGGTGCCAAGCCGGGCGCTTCGAGAGCAGCCACTGCAACGGATACGTCACGAGGAATGGCATCACAAACCAGAACGTAGCCCAGGTCGTGTAGAGGCGGTGACCGATAAACTGGAGCAGCCTTCGCATAACGCAAAGGTAACAGGTGAGAACGTGATGAAGTGACTAGCCTGCAGGCAATCGGTGCAGGAGAGTGCCGTACCTGAGGGAGACGGGTTATGTTATCGGGGCATGATCGGCCAAGCCGAGTATCTACTGCATTAGCTGTTGCGGCCTCTGGCAGTTAGAATGCGTTCGGCCTTGAGCAAACCTGCTACGCTGATGGCATCGGTGATGCGGTTGTCCATGCACATCTGCACGGCCTCGGTTAGGGGAAGCTTCCAGAGGTGCAACTCTTCGGTTTCTTCGGGTTCTACGTCACCATACTCTAAGTCCTCAGCCAGAAATACAAACCCTTCCTCATCGGTCACGGAATTGGAAGTATGCAGGCGAGCAATGTTGGACCAGCGCCGAGCCGTGAGGCCGGTTTCTTCTTTTAGCTCGCGTTGGGCCGATTCCAGAATATCCAGCTCCACCGGGCCCCCACCCATGGGTATTTCCCAAGAGTACTCGTTGAGCGGGTAGCGGTACTGACCCACTAACCAAGTGTTGCCTTGGGCATCGACGGGGATAATGCCTAGGGCCTTGTTTTTCATCGATACCACGCCATAAATGCCGCGGCCTCCGTTAGGATTAATAACTTGGTCTTCCCGGACGCTGATCCAAGGGTTTTGGTACTTGGTCTCAGTGCTCAGTATTTGCCAAGGATTGTGCTGCTCGTCGGGAAGGGAAGAGGAATGGCTCATGAAGATCTTTTGAAGCGGCAAAATAGCCATTGATTCTGGCTGCACTTATTGGGACGAATGCCTTGCTGATCTGGTAGACGGCTTAAGAGCTGTGTAACCACGCTTTTGAAGTAGGGTGTTAGGTCGACGGCGTCCGCTTCGGGGAAGTAGCCGGCAGCAGCACTTCTATTCTGGGCTGCACGATGCCAATGCGGGTCAGTGTCTTAGCCGAGCCTGCTACCGGCCCTGCTTTGTGCAAAAACAGGGTCGATGAGGCCTTTGCGAACGGCTAAGGGCGCTGGTCTTAAGCAGTGCCCTTTCTTTTTAGCGAAGTCATAACATAGGCTTAACTCCATATTAGTTAATGCCGTAACTTATGAGGGCCGGCCGACCACATCCCGGCCGACATACTCGACCTTATGGCTAATTCGCAGAAAAAGCCCGCAAACAACCAGAACAACAACGAAAGCGGCGACCCCCTTTTCAATCTTAAACACGCTCAAGTAGAATCCGAGCTACAACAGCAAACCGGTGGCCTCGGCCCCCTCACCAACGAATACATCAGCACCGACGAAGACGCCGAACTCGACGAGGGCCCGCGCGACAGCCAAGGCCGGCGCCGTGGTGAGCCCAACGCGATAACCGGCAGCACAGCTGGCAAGCACTAACGAGCGTACTTCTTGGCTTACATAGAAACGCTCCTCCCGGGTTAGCCCCGGGAGGAGCGTTGACTTTATGGCCGTTTGTAGGGCCGGTAGCGCCTAGCTTTGTAGCCAATATGCTACTCGCTTCTTACACCGATCAGCCGCTGGAGGCGGGCCTCGATGAAGCTGGACGCGGCTGCTTAGCCGGGCCCGTGTTTGCCGCTGCGGTTATACTACCTCCCAATTTTCGCCCTGCGGGCCTTACCGACTCCAAACAAGTAACGGCTAAGCGGCGTGAATTGCTACGAGCTCTGATCTGTCAAGAGGCGGTGGCTTGGGGAGTGGGCGAGGCTTCTCCCGAAGAAATTGCAGCTATCAACATCGCGCAAGCCAGCTACCTGGCCATGCACCGGGCCGTGGCCCAGATGGGCGTAGTGCCTACCCATTTGGTGGTCGATGGCAACCGGTTTCGCGCTTATCCGGGCATCGAGCACTCCTGCATCGTCAAGGGCGACGCTAAGTTTCTGAATATCGCGGCGGCTTCGGTACTGGCCAAGACATTCCGCGACGAACGGATGCGGGAGCTAGCTGCTGCTTTTCCAACCTACGGATGGGAGCAAAACGCCGGCTACCCCACTGAGCAGCACCGGGCAGCTATTCGGCAGCATGGGCCCACGCCGCATCATCGGATGGGC
>NZ_JBZYWH010000024.1:0-73484 GCF_058932745.1 Hymenobacter sp. FMD4 | reverse complement strand
GCAATCTGCTCCACTGAGCACTGGGGGGGGGAGGAGGAGGAAGCGGCAATGATTTTTCCTCGCAATGATTGCAGCTGTGAAGGCAATTCGGCTTCGTTTTTTAGCTCGTATAGGGCCAGTGCCTCCTTCAGCAACCCCGCGCATGGGTCTGGTTGTCCGTCTTTTACCGGGACCTTAATCTTGCCGTAGTCGGCGGGCAAAGTCAGCGGCGGTATGGCCACGCTACTGCGTTCGGTCGAGACGTTGTAGTACACGCCCGGGAGCTTGTGTTGGAGGTAGACAACGACCTCCTTGTTTGCGTCCACCGTAATGGTTTGGCCCACTTGTGAAGACAAATCAATTGCCTCCGAAAGATCTGGCCCTTGCCTTTGGCCGGCCTGAGCACCGCTCTGCTGTTGCTGGTCGGAGCCTCCCTTGTCTTTTTTCTTTTGAGCGGCGGCTGGCAAGGCTGCACAAGCAATGATAGCGGCCATGCCCAAGCCTAGGCTCAGCCGCGAGAAAGCGTAGAGGTTTTGATGCATATAGTTTGACTGTTGAGATGGATACCTAGCAATAGGGTGTGCGGGTAGGGGTAGGCGATGAGGTAGCAGAAAGGTTAGGAGCAAGCCCAATCCCGGGCTTCGTTGATGTCGGCATACACCCGCATTTCGAAGCCTAGGCCGGTGGCTTGCGTCTTGTAGGAGCTGTTAATCAATAGTTGATTAAGCGGGTCCGCGGCCTCCACGCGGGCAAACTTGGTGATGCCGATTTCGACAAACACTGGCAGCGCGTTGGTGGCAATCCACTCGATATCGACCGGGCGCACGGGGCCGAGCAGCCGGTCATCGGCTATCCAGCTGGTAGCACCATGTTGGCGGGCTGCGGCTAGCCCGTCCAGTACGGCTTGGCGTAGGTCGGCGCTGCTGATGAATCCGCTCCACTGGGCCTCAATGGCGGGGCTAGCCCCTTCGTGCAGATATAAGTTGAGGAAGCGGTAAGCCTTGAGTAAGCGCATTCGGGGTGGGTTGAGGCAATTTATGGTGCGTGCAGCGGGCCCCGGGTTGGGGTGACCAAGCTCAGGGGGTATGGTAAGGCGAAGCGGGAGGCGGTGCATCGGCGTGCCGAAGTACGACCGTTGGAACGTTGGCAGCGGACAGCTCCTGCGCTTGGTTGAAGTAATAGCACTTGGCGTAGCCCTGGTCTTCGTTAAGCTCGTAGATGGTCAGCAGCGGGCCGCCTGAGAGAACTTGGACGACGTCGCCGACTTGGAGGGGTGATGGTTTTGCGCTCATGAGCTTTGAAAATCAATTTGGCCGGTTGTGCCCTCCGCGCAGCAGCGCAAGCATTTCTTCTTTGGCGGCAATCAGCGCATCCTTCGTGGCCACTTGGTCGCGGAGCAGCTCTATCTGAGCCTGCAGGTGGGCTACGTCCTTCTCACAGTCCGCTATCGAGGCGTAAGTGTGGGTGATGGTGCCTAGGTTGGTGCCGACGACGTTGCCTTTGTTCTTTTTTACCGAAACAGTTTGTTGTGGCTCGGTGCCTGGTAGGAAAGGTTCTCCTTCACCAGTCATAAGCCACTGTGCATTTATGTTGCTAAAGTGGCGCAAAACTTTGCTTAAGTACTCACCACGCGGTTCGGCACTTCGCGCGCCTACATAGTTCTGAGTGTTTGTGGGGCTTTCTCCAATAGCCTCACTAAACGCTCTGGCACTCATGTTTAAGGAGTCAATTAGAAATTTTAGTCTCTGATTTATAGATTCTTGCTCCATTTTGGCAGCAAAAGGTTTTAAATAAGTGTAAAGTGGTTAACCACTTTGAATTCAATCATCGTATGTTTGTACGAGCAGGATGGAAAGTAACGAAACCTGCTGCTAAATCACACAATCACGATGGACGCGCACGCCCTTTATACCACGTCTGCATCACCCGCGCTTGACCGGCGCGGGTTGGTGCCCGCAGTCGCCGCATGGCTAGCGGAGCTAGGCTTTCAGGTTGTTTGCGGCCCTGTGCCGGATGGCAAAACCGCAGACGTCATCGGTCTGTGGCGCACCCCTGCGGGTGAGGTGTTTGAGCTGCACCTGGTCGCACAGGCCGGCTGGGCCATGTGCCAATGCACCGAACTGCTGGGTACTTTCTCCACTGTCTGCTTTGCCTGGACGTTGGTGGACCAGGTTTCGGAGGTGCAGTGGCTGCTGCTGCGCAACCGGCGCTACCAGCAGCTTACAAGCCGAGCAGGCGTTCCACCAGCGGCTGCACCCGCTGCAATTGCGCCCGTACCCGGTACCAGTCCCCCTGGTTAAGCTCTCGGGCAAAGCCATCGTTGCGGGCTAGCTGCTCGCTGAGCTCTTCCAACTCGCCCAACAAGTCGGCCTCCTCGGGCGAAGTCAGCGCGTCGTTCTGGAAATAACCACGCCGCAGCGTAGCCTCCGCAATGCGGGACAGATGCCGGGCCCGCGACCAGTGGAAAAACTCGCTGCCGTCGGCAGCCAGCACCACCGGCAGCCAGATGCGCCACTGCATGTCGTCAGTGGAGTGGTCCTCTTCCGCGCCGGGAGAGATTGGTACATCGCTCATAGGAGTCTCAAACCTACCTTTTTCCCCTCATCCTCATGACGGAACGGCAAAAGTATTACCACCTCCTGGGGGAGGTCTGCGAAGCCATGCCCTCGTCGGCCGTGGACAGCGCCATCCGAGCCGGCTACGGCCAGCACCTCAAATCGGCCAGCACGCGCCTGCACCACGTCAAGCAGGGCAAGGTAGCCTCGCTGCCCGATCTGTTGGCCCTCATCGAGCATTCCATGCCCGATTACGTGGTGCCGGCTTACCTGCGGCCCAACGAGGAAAGTGCCCCGGCCGCGGCACCCTTATTCAACTGCTAATCAGTTCATTCTTACCCCTCTCAATTATGCACCTGAATACCGCTCCGCAAGAGCCGGCGCGCCGCCCGTGCCTGCGTGATTTAGCTACCCTCACCACCACGCTGCTTCCGCCGGCGCTGGTCATGCTCGCGCCGCTACCGGAACTGGAGCGCCGCTGCCAGGAAATCAACAGCACCCATCCGCAGTACCGCGAGGAAACGCCCCTGGTGCTGGCTTACGAGCACAAGCGCCGGGGCCAGCTCAGCGGGGCCCTGCAGGTGGTGCACCGCCGCCAGGAGGAAGTCGCTTAAACAGAACGGAATCATGGCCAAGCCTACGTTTTCGCCCCCCGTTTCCCTAACCGACGCCCGCACCGGCAAGCGCGTGCGCGTGCAGGCCCTGCCGGCCGGCGCGGCCCTGGTGCCAGCCCCGCAGCCCATCCTGGGCTACACCTACCAGCGCGGCCACCTCACGGTGTACGTCAGCGGCTCGATGCCGCCGGCGCTGCGCACGGCCGAGCAGGAGGGCACCACCGATCAGGAAGTACTGCTGGTGGACAAGCTGCCCGAGGGCATCCAGGAAATCGACTGGACGGACTGCCGGCAGGAGTTTCGCCTGCTCTTACCCGACGCGGCCTGATGGAAGCGCGCTCCGGCCCCCGCGACTTGGGCCCTTACGTGGCCCAGCTGCTGCGCAAGCTCGGCTTCCGGGTGTGGGAGCAGCCCTCGCCAGTAGCCAGCCTCTCGCTGGTCACCGGCACCTGGACCGGCCTGACGGGCGAGCAGTTCAGCTTTCAATACGCCCACCACCACCCGGCCGCTGGCCCGGCAAGCTGGGCGGCCTGCAGCATGAGCGTGCTGCCGCCCGGTGCCCGCGAGCCGGCCGTGTGCTTTGCCCACACCCACGTGCGCCGCCTCAAGGACGTGCGCCTGCTGGTGCTCCACAACGACGTGTTTGCTGCCGCCCGCCAGCGCCTGGCGGCGGCCCGTGCTTCTGCTTCTCCTTTTGCTCCCGCGCCATGAACGTGAACGACATCGCAACCAAGGGCGACCTGGAAGCCCTGGTCAAACGCCTCGAAGCGCTGCTCAAGCCCGCCGACGGCGCGCCGCCCGCGGCAGCCGGCGACGACTACCTGAGCATCGATCAGGTGGCCGAGCTCACCGGCTTCAACCGCAAGACGGTGAAGAAGTGGATCGACGAGGGCAAGTACGACCGCCGCGGCAAGCTCATCACGCTCTTCACGCTGGAGTTTGCGCCGGGCTTCCCGCGCATTCCGCGCTCGGCCTTGGTCGCCTTCGGCCAGGGCGTCGGCTTCGACGTGAGCAAGCTCACCCCGCCCGCCATGCGGGTGGCTTCGTAACGGCTGCGCGCGTGATTACCAACCTGACCTTACACCGGCTTGGCGAACTGCCGCTGCCACACGGCCAAGCCCTCTTGCAAATAAGCACGCAGCAGGTACCAGCGGATGGAAGGGGCAAAAGCCTCGTCCTGCGCCTGCTGACAGAGCTGACGCGAATGCGCTACCAGCCGCGCCTCGTGCGGGCTGAGCATGGATTGCGTCAGCAGGGCAAGGCTCGCCAGGCAATAGCCCGGCAAGGCCCGCAACACGACCTGGTGCACAGGCATGTGCTCGTCCAGGTCGGGGAGCAGGTCTCCGAACTGTTGCAGTTCCTGCAAGCAAGCCGAGTGGGGCATACGGACAGTATTGGGAAGGACAATCCTCTACCCAACATGCTCCTGCCAATTATGTTACTGCCCAGGCAAAAAGTCACTGGGGACTTGATTCGCCCCTGCCAGCCGGAGCACATCCTTAAAGCGCTGATAAATGGCTTGCCACTCCTTCGCGGAAGATTCCGCGCCCAAGGTCGCGGCTTGATGCTCCAGGCACTGCAGCTTGGCCAGGTGTTCCAGCAGTTGCTGGTGCCGATTCGGCGTGAGTTCGGGCAGCAGCGCCCAGCTGCTGAGCGTGCGGCTGGCGGTGACCAACAGCCGCCTCAGCTTATCCCGATCCTGCGGCATTGTACTGTTCAAAAACAGTGCAGCACGGCTGTATCGCTGCCAATCGGTGCGGTAAGGTTCTTCAAAAGATGTCATATGGTGAAGCGGCAACACACCAAAAAATTCACTTACGCAGACAGTCCGCTCAAGTTATTGCTCCTCGTGCGCCGTGGGCGCAGCTTTCCTTCACTGCTTACCGCTACCTCTATGATTCGACTATTCGCCTCCCAACCCGACGCGGCCGCGCCCCAGGCCATGGCCGCGCACCTGCGCCGCGTGAGCGGTAAGCCCGTGGAAGTGCTGCCGTTCTCGGCCCTGCGCCGCGCGCCCCGCCCCAACAGTGCGGCGCCGGAGCCTGCCGCCAAAGGCCTCCACTGAACGCACCCATTGCCAACAGCCGCCGCCCCGCAGGCGGCAGCTGCTTCCGTGGACTAACGAAGTCGCCCCCGCGGGTGGGAATGCCGGGGGAGATGCCAGCTCGAGGCTGGCGGGAAGCACCGAGGGCCAGCAGACCGTGCTAGCTCAGCTAACGGGCCTGGTCGGGGACACCCGACCGGGCCTGAAGGCTACCCCATTGCCATTTACCACCGCTCACAGCACCGCCATGCTGCCTCTACCGTATTCCCCCACCAAGGCCCTGGGCCTGTTTGCCCAGTTCATTGCCGGCCTCGACGCCCAGCTGCCGCTGCAGCTGCGCACCCGCACGGTGCACAAGAAACAGGACGACGGCACACAGGTGGCCGTGCAGGAAACCTACCTCGTACGGCCGAAAGCCATCAGCCCCGGCGCCGAGCAGACGGCCCGCTACCTCATCACGCAGTGCATTCGGGCCGTGGAGGACGTGCGCCAGGTGCCGTTCCTGCAGGAGCCGGCCACCGGCGCGCCCGCGCCGCCACCCCTTCTGACCAACTGCGAGACCCTGGCCAAGGTGCGCCGCCTCTCGGCGCGGGCCATCCGCCTGCACCTGCGCCAGCTGCAGAAAATCGGCTTTATCGTGCGGAAAGTATTCCGGGGTACAAAAGCCAACTTCGAGCTGTGGTTGGACGCCAAGTTTGTGTGGAAAAGTGCTCTGGGAACCACTGAAGGCCAAAAAAGCACAAACCAAAACGCCGCCGCCTCGGCGGTGGCTAGCCCCCCCAGGGGTACAAAAGTTCCGCTTATTGAACCACTGGAAAAACAGGCTACACAAGAAATAGTAACGGCCAGTGTGGATATGTCACTATCTGCCGCCGCCGGTTCCGCTTTGACTGGCAACCGAGGGCAGCAGAAGCCCGCGGAGTTGGCTCCAGACGGCGCTAACGACCCCACGGCGGCGGCAACGCCGGCGCCAGGCAATGAGGCGGCGGGGGGCGCGGCGGCCGCGGTGGTAGCCCGGCAAGAGGCTTTGGCGGCGGGGCGCCGCGAACGGGTGATGCAGTTCTGGGTGTACGCCTGGCGGCTGCTCTACCCGCACTGCCGCTTCAACGCCGAGGAGCAGCAGCAGGCGGTGGAAGCCGTGTGGCGCGGCGTGTACGCCGGGTTTGCCGGCAGCTGGAGCGAAGCCGATTGGGAGCAGTACCACCAGGATGCCCTGGCCCGCGTGGATCTGGTGGCGGCCTACCTCAAGCGCCGCGAGGAAAAGAACCAGAACTACACCCTGGACTTGCCCTACGCCTTGTTTGTGCCCGGCAAGGGCTATTTCGACCGCGAAAACACCAAAGGCTTTGTGGCCACGGCCGAGTGGCTGAAAAAGTCGCGCCAAAACGATTACGGCCGCAAAATCGAACGCGCCCTGCGCCGGGCCCGCCTGGAGATGCGCAACCACCGGCTGCGCTGCGCCTCCAAGCGCGTGCTGGCCATGACCCCGATCCAGCTCTACCGCTACCACGAGGACCGGCTCCGGGCGCTGGGGGCCACAGCCCTCAACCGCTTCCACGCCGCCGTGTCGGCCCCTCGCGCCTAACCAGTTCCTTTCTCACCTCTCAACGCTTACCTCCCTTGGAGTACACCCGCACCCCAGCCGCCACGAAGTTTGTGAACAAGGCGCTGACCAAGCTTCTCATTTACTGGAAAGACGGCGGGACCCGCACGTTCTACAACCGCACCCGGCCCATCACCCGCTCCGAGGAGGAGCACCGCACCTACAGCATCCACAAGCACCGCCGGTACTGCGAGGAAAATGCGCCGGACATCAAGGTGGCCATGATCTACGACGTGCGCTCCGGCACCGAGCTGCACAAGTTCAAAAACGGCACGTGGGTATGAGCACGCCGCTGCCCTTTCTGGCCCAACGGGTGCCGCTGTACCCGGGCGAAGCCGCCGCGCTGCGCGACGGTCTGGGCCGGCTGCTGCACCAGCTGCTGTTCGCGACGGCGCCGCTGAGCCTCGAGCAGGCCTACGCGGTAAAGCCGCTGGCCAAGGCCCACCGCCGCCTGCAGCAACTCAGCCACCGCCCGGCCAAGCCCGGCCGGCCGGGCACGGTCAGGTTCGAGTTCGACGAGCTGGTGGCCATGCGCCGGCAGCACGGAGCCATCCAACAGGCGGGCGGCAACGTGCTGCTGCTCACCGGTGCGCTGGGCAAGGTGCACCAGAAGTCCCTGAACCTGGACCGTTATATTTGCCTCTGATAGCAAGGCGTTACCCGATAATAGTTATGCAGGCATTTGCGAAGGTTATCCCGCACGAGCGGTTACAGCTGCTAGTGCAGCGCTACGAAGAGCAGACGGAAAGTCCCCAGCGCTACGTGCTCGAATGCAAAACCGTGCACCAGGGCGTGCCCCTGATAGTCAAGCAGCGCTATTCCGTGGCCGCCGACCGCGACGCGGATTGGGAACTGCTCCAACCGGGGCAGCGGGTCGGCATGCTGCTCGGGGCGATGATCAACGAAATCGAGTTGAGCGGTACCCGACCTGTGCTAAAATAAGTGGTGCGCCAAACGGCCGCGAAATCGGCGCGTTTCGGGCCGATTTTTCGGGGCGGCAGGTGTAGCACGGAAACCACTCACTAATATTAGCACAATGAAGACACGCCGTATCACTTACGATTTGGGATTAGACCAACCAGCTCCTACTGCTAATGACTTTGTAGTGAGTATTACAAAAGAGGAGCAGGTCGGCTCGGTATATCACATTGCTCACGCGCGGCTGATGCAATCGAAGGTTCCAGGCCGGTATGCTTTGGACGTCTATCCTGCTCCAGAGCTGAAGCCAGCAACAACAATCGATTCCGCCGGCAATGTCTTTGTTCGCGGCACTAAAGCTTATCAGCTGGTATGGTATCCGCGCACTAAGAAAAAATGACGCCCGTAGCCATTTTCGCCCGCGTCTCGAAAGAGTCGCAAGACTTCGGCCGGCAGCTGGTGGACCTGCAGCGCCACGCCGATCAGCAGCACTATCAGGTGGTGGCCACCATTGCCGAGAAGCTCAGCGGCTCGCGCAACAGCCGGGCCCAGCGGCCTGACCTCGATCAACTACTGCAGCTGGCCCGCACCGGCCAGATCAAAAAAGTACTCGTCACGGAAATGTCACGCCTCGGCCGGCGTGCGCGGGAGACTCGTCAGGTGGTGGAGGAGCTGATGGACTTGGGCGTGTCGGTGTACGCGCTGAACATTGCCCTGGAAACCCTGCTGGCCAACGGCAAGCGCAACAGCATGGCCGGCCTGGTGATGACCGTGCTCATGGAGGTGGACGAGATGGAGGCCGAGCGCATCGGGGAGCGGAGCCGCTCGGGCCAAGCCAAGGCCTGGGCCAGCGGCAAGCAGAAGGGCCGTCCCGAAGGAACCACAAAATCAGCTCAGCAACTGCTGCTGGATTATCCGAAGGTGGTGCGGCAGCTGCAGGCCGGGCAGAGCGTGCGCAACACGGCCGCTATCTGCGAGGTGTCGACCGCTACCGTGCAGAAAATTAGCGCCGCGCTCAAGGCAGTTGTAAGCAAGTAGGTAGTTGTAATATCTTTAGGAACTGGAATTGTGCCTAGTTCAATTACGTCCTATTTTGAACTCGTGTTGGCAGCGAGTTTTGATGCAGTTAATCCACCGCCTAGTGAAGAACACGCCTACCTTCGCCATCCCCGTTAGACCGCATGTCAAACAATTTTTACTCGCTGAATTTGGCCAGGAGCCGCTGAAAATCCACCAGAACACCTTTATGGGCCGCGTCACGCTCATGAAGGTGGAGAAGCTGCCGTACCGCCAGCTCGACAAACCCGACAAGCCGGACCCGCGCCACAACCTGAGCATCGCGCTGCCCACGGCCCTGAAGCATTACCGCATCACGCCCGACGGCGCGCAGGAAATCGGGGAGATGCTGGAAAAATTTTTCCAGCAGCAAATGATTTTGTTCGTGAAGGGGCAGGTGGCCGTCACCCAAAACGAGCGGGCCGCCCTGCGCAGCTTCTTCAACCTGTACGGCCTTGACCCCAGCGAGTACGACCTGGAAGTAGCCCGCAAGGTGTACCGCGATTACAAAGAGCGGGTGCTGCGCGCCAACGGCCACCTCGATCTGATGGAGACACCCGGCCTGCTGCACAACGACGCAGCCGTGGCCGAAACCCACGCACTAGCGTCCTAGCAGCGCCTTTTCCGAGGGTGTTCCTTGCCGGCATGGAAAGGAACACCCTCGGCTTTTTTATTGCTTATTTCCGCCGCTTGGCCACCGAGCACGTGGCGCTCCGCAGCTTCGTGCACGGCCCCACGGCCCGCATTATCGAAAGCACCCGCTCAGGCGTCACCTACCCGTGCCTGTGGCTGGAAACGCCGTCCCTAGTGCTGCAGGAAAAAGACGGTACCGCGCCCGATGGGCAGCGGCGCTGCGCCTTCGTGGTGCTGCTGCAGAAGAAGGGCAGCTACGACGAACAGGACCTGCTGTGGGAAGAAGCCGAGCGCATCGCCCTCGATGTGCTCAGCCGCATGCGTCACGACCGAAAAAACCGGCTGTTCGGCTTTAGCCTCAACGGCGAGCTGGAGCCCATCAACACGCTGACCGTGGATAACGAAATCGGCTACCGCTTCGAGTTCGAATTGGGCAAGACCGTGGAGCTGTGCTACGACGCCACCCGGTGGCAGGAAGGGGGTGAGGCGTAATGGCGAAGATCCTCATCAAGCAGGTCTGGCAGTTCACCGAGAGCTACCAGGACCCCAACACCCCGCAGGTATTCGGTGACCTGTTCCACGCCGAGGCCTGGCACTTCAACACGCTCACCAAGCTGGTGGAGTACACCCCGTACCCAGACGGCGGGTTTTACGACTGGTACCGCGGCCAGGGCTCGGCTGATCCGGACGGTCCGCAGGATTTCAGCGTCGTTGAAATCTGGAGCGAATGCCTGGAGGATACGACCACCAAGCGCACCTACATCCACGACGGCGACGGCGGGCTGGCTGCCCCGGTCGATGACGAGGAGTCGGTGGATTGCGGTTGGGTCGGTCAGGAATGCGACCTGGAGCTAACCGGCTCGGTCAGCGGCTTCACCGCGACCGGCGTGGCCACCGGCGCGTACGGCCTGGTGCGCTACAGCCTCGACGGCGGCGTGACCACGCAGACCGATCCGGTGTTTGCCGCCCTGGAGCCCGGCCCTTACACCATGACGGCCATCGACGCCGGCATTGGCCTGAGCTGCCGGGCCGAGTGGGAGTTCACCATCGAGGAGGCCCAGCAGCCCGGCCCGGTCGCGCCCCCGGCCGGTAGCGTTACGGCCATCGACTTTTCCCTGCACCCGATCTGGCAGAACGTCGCCGCCGCGGCCGGCCGCGAGGTGGTGCTGGAACTCTACCTGGAAGCCCAGCACTACGCCGGCACGTTCCGCCGCGTGGTGCAGCTGCGCCAGCGCGCCGGCGCCGGGGGCTTCGCCGCGTTCCGCCTCGACCGCATCCTGCACCGCCAGCTGACGGCCTTCGCGCCGACCACCGGTATGGGCACGGTGCTCAGCCGCGGCAACATCCGTAACTACTTCGTGCGCACGGCGCTGATCGAGCCCACTTCGGGCCAGCCCGGCCCGTTTACCAACCGCGGCCTGCGCACGGTGCTGCGCGGCGGTCTGCCCCACGAGGTGCGCCATATTCCCTACCTGCAGAACCGCAACAGCATGGGCCGGGTGCCCTTCCTGAGCTGGCAGCCGCGCACCAAAACCATCACCATCGACCAGCCCGAGTGGTGGCTGTGGCTGGTGCCGCCCGGCACCACCAAGGACATCAGCGTGTGCCGCCAGTTCCGGTTTCCCGGCGTGGCCGCGCCGGTGCAGGAGCGCGAGCCGGTGGAAATCGGCCCGCCCGGCGAAAGCGTCGATTACCGGCTGCTGGCCGTGCCGGTGCGCCCCAACGACGAGGGCGCCACCGAGCAGCAGCTGTGGCTGGAAGACGAATTCGGCGAGCAGATCAGCGAGACGCTCACGTTCGCCATCGTGACGGCCGAGCCCCGCGCCCGCTACTACCTGTTCACCAATTCGCTCGGCGGCGTGGACACGCTGCGCACCACCGGCCGCTTCGAAGGCACCCTGGAAACCAAGGAGGAGCAAGGCACGCGGCTGCTGCAGCCCAACACGCTGGCGCTGGCGGGCCAGGCTTACGTGGTGAGCAGCGACACCCAGCGGCGCATGCGCGTGAACACCGGCTGGCTCAGCGAGGCCCAGTGGCGCTGGATGCAGGAGTTTGTGCTGGCCAAGGAGCGGTGGGAGTTCCGGCTGGGGCGCTACCTGCCGCTGCTGCTGGCCAAGGGCGCGGTGCAGGACACCAAGGACGACCGGGTGCTGAGCGGCTACACCTTCGAGTACGATTACGCTTTTGAGCCGGTGGCTTACGCCACGCTGACCTAAGTATGCTAGAACTGACCTCAGACGGCCGGCCGGTGGCGCTGGCCCCGGCCACCACCGTGCAGCTGGAAATGAACTCGCCGCTGTTCGACGACGAAGTAATTCGGGGCTCGTACTCGTTTTCCTTCGCGGTACCGGCCGAACCCAACGGCGAGGTGTACGGCTTTCCGGAACTGCCGGAAAGCGACTCGGTGCCCACGGCCGGCATTCCCGGCGAACTGGCCGACGACGGGCTGCGCCTGCTCACCGGCCTGCAGCGCGTGCGCTCGGCCAACGCCCGGCAGTACTCCATCAACCTGGTGGGCGGCGCGAGCGAGTTGGCCGCGGCCATGAGCGGGCGCAAGCTCGCCTCGTTTGCCTACGGCGGGGAGCGGCGCGTGGCGCAGCAGGTGACGGTAGGCGGCGTGGAACTGCCCGGCATCATCGTGCACGCCAACGCGACGGTGGCCCATCCCTACCGCTACCCCTACGTGTTTGCCCCGGTTAGCAACGACGGCCTGCTGGATCCGGAGCAGCCCGACCCGAATTTGTTCGTGAATCCGTGGACGTGGCGGGCCGCGGGGGGCTCCTTCGTGCACGAGCCCGGCGTGCTGGCCGAGCAGCCGCCGCTGTGCCCGTTTCCGTGGCTGCGCTACGTGCTGGCCAGCATCTTTGCCGAACTCGGCCTGCAGGTCGACGCCGCCCGGTTTCTGCCCGGCGAGCTGGGCCAGCTGCTGATCGGCTCCACGGCCGTGCTGCCGGCGCCGGTGCACCGCTTTCGCCTCGCCGACGTGCTGCCCGACCTGACGGTGGTGGACCTGCTCAACGCGCTGCGCAAGGATTTCGGGGTGGTGTTCCTGGTATCCAACGAGCGGGTGGTGCGCTCGGCGTACCTGAGCGAGGTGGTCGACAGCACCGATTCCCTCGACCTGACGCACCTGGCTTCGGCCGAGGCCACGGTGGAGCGGGCCGACCCGGCCGGGCTTACGCTGACCTATTCGGTTGACAGCGACGACGTGCTGACCAAAGACTTGGTGAAGAACTTCAGCGGGCTGCGCACCGGGCCTCCGGCCGCGACGCTGGCGCAGCTGCCGGCCAGCGCCCTGGTGGAGCTGGTGCCGGGCGTGGGCTACACCGTGCCCGAAGTAGAGGTGCGCCTGGTGGTGGCGCTCGATGCCTGGTACAAGTCCACGGTGGCTTACACGCCGGGCGACCCGTCGGCCGTCATCACCTGGGCCGAGTTTGCTGCCAACTACCGGCCGCTGCCGGTCAACGGCGGCGGCGAACCGGTGGAGCAAGGCACCGCCGTCACGCTCATGCGACCCGGCACCTGCACCCACCAGGGCGTGGCGTTTACCGGGTTGTTTCCCACGATGCGGCAGGCGGCCTTCCGCGCCGGCAGCGAGGAGGTGAAGCGCAGCAGCGCCCTGCGGCTCTGGTTCTGGCGCGGCCTGCAGCCGGGCGCGACGCCCGGGCAGCAGTACCCGCTGGTAACGCCCTACAACCGCAACGCCCAAGGGCAGCGCATCGGCAATTGCTCCTTGAAGCTGGACGGCCAGGACGGCACGTACGAGCGGTGGCTGAAGTCGTGGCTGCGCGTGAAGCTGGCCCCGGTGGTGGTGAAGGACTCGCTGGACCTGACCACTGAGCAGCTGAGCCAGCACGACCCGGCCCGCAAGGTGCGCATCGCCGGCATCGAGTACCTGGTGCGCAAACTCACGCCCACCGTGCCGCTGAAAAAGCGCGTGCCGGTGGAATTGGTGCGGGTGTAACTATTCCAATAAAAGAGAGGATTAGCAAAAAAATATATTTGCCAGTTCTTCCCCAGCTTTTGCCAGTTCTTCCCCAGGCCGGTTGCCGGAGCCCAAATCGGGTCCTCCGGCAACCGGCCGCTGGCTTCCGGCCAGGGGTGGCAATTGCCAGTGCCGGCGCCGGGGTAGGGGCGACCATGGGGCGCGGGCTGCGGCCTACGCAGGGGCGGCCCGCGGCGCCTTCTTGGCCGCATGAGCAACATCAAGACACAGGTTGCGGCAAAGCCAGCCGCCCCTGCCCCCAAGCAAGTCGTGGTGGTCGGCACCTCCCCGACGCCCGCCCCGAAAACCCTGGAGCTACTGCTGGCGCGGGAGAAATCGAAAGAGAAGCGCACCTTCGGCAAGCTTTACCTCGACGGCAAGTATTTCTGCCACACGCTGGAGGACGTGGTGCGTGCGGCCGGCGTGAAGGTGTTTGGCGAGACGGCCATCCCAGCGGGTCGCTACCGCGTCGTGGTAAACACCAGTGCGCGCTTCAAGCGCCTCATGCCGCTGCTGCTGAGCGTGCCCGGTTTCGAGGGCGTGCGCCTCCACGGCGGCAACACCGAAAAGGATACGCTCGGCTGCCCGCTGGTAGCCTACAAGTCGGACGGCATGACGCGGATCTGGGAATCGGCCGAGGCCGACCTGACCCGGCGCCTGCTGGCCGCGGAGGAAGCCGGGCAGCAAATCTGGATAACGGTACGCTAGTGCTGCCGCTGCAATCCATTCCGCCGTTGTGCGGGCCCAACGCGGGCGGCCTGTTGGGGGCCGTCCGCGTGTGGCCGGCCAGCAACGTGCGTGTGATTCCCGAGCCGGTAGCCAGCGTGCTGGAGCAGCCCATCCAGGTGTACGACCCGGACAACTACGCCGACCTGTACTTCACCCCGGGCAGCGCCAGCTTCGAGGAGGCCGAGGAAGAAGACGACCAAGGCTTCTTCTACAAACCCAAGCTGCAGCTGGCCGTTGCCGGCGACGCGCCCGACGTGCAGGAGGCAATTTCCCGGTTGTCGGGTGGGCGCTTCATTGCCGCGTACCAGGACGCCAACGGCTACACGAAGCTGGTGGGCACCCTGGCCGCGCCGTTGCGCTTCGCGGCCGGGCTGAGCACCGGCGAGAAACCCACTGAGCGCAACGAGCGGGTGCTCACCTTCAGCGCCCGCACGCCCACGCCCGCGCCCTTTTACCTCACCATCGAAACCGTGCCCGCAGCCAACCGCCGCGCATTCTCGGCCGGTTTCTCCTTCGGCTTCTATTAATGGAACAAGTAGAAATAGTACCGACGGCCCTGGGGCGGGCACAGCTCACCGACCTGAGCCGGACCAATTTGCCCGACAACGAAGTAGGGGCCATCACGCCGGCGATGATGCGCCAAGTGGTGCTGGCGCTGATCAACAACCAGTACAACCGCAAGGACGACGAGTTGAGCGGCGGGGGCGGGGCGCCGGCTCCTGGCTACTCCGATGCGCAGGCCGTGGCGGCGGTGCTGTTCTCGCTGGGGCGCGGCCTGAAAGGGGCGCTGACGGCCGGCGTGAGCACCGCCGTGCGCACCGATGACTTCTGGCTGTTTGGCACGCAGATCTGGCAGGCCCGGCGCGACTTCACGGCCAGCGCCGCACCTGTGGCCGGCGCCAACTGGAAATTGCTGCACGACTTTGCCCAGCTGACCTCCGCGCAGCTGGCGAATTTAGTCAGCAAGTCCTACGTCGATCAACAGGATCAAGCGCTAGCAGCCCGCACCGCCGTGCTCGAATCGGTCAACAACGGGGCCGTGGTGGGCCGCAACGCCTTTGCCGACGTGCGGGCGCAGGGCTACGAGGACATGATTCAGGCCGTGCAGGGCGAACAGGCCACTTACGGCGGTGGCCTGCTGGAAATCTATGCCGAGGACGTGTATATCTACACCCCTGGCCAGGTGCCGTACGCCGACAACAACTTCCAGTTTTGGAAGGGCGTGGCGGGGCAGACGGTGTATTTGAGCGCCGAGTACAAAACAGGCTCGCTCTACTGTGAGGGCGGCTTCGACTTGTACGGCGTGCCGCTGACGGTTACCAACGGCCTGTTCAACGGGCAGAACCTAAGCCAGATTCAGGCCGTCAAAATCCGGAGCAGCCTTATCCTGAACGATGTTCGCGCCGAGTATTACAGCTTTATCGGCACGCGAATGCTGTTTCAGCGGGCGGATGATGCGTTCGTTGCCCGCCCAAAGTTGATTTTGCGCGGCAGCACCTTGATCGCGCCGGAGCTTGCAATAGACCCCAGCATTGAGATTGTCGACGAGCGTGCCCAGGCCAGCGGTGGCGGTGGCCCGGACGATCCGGACATTCACACCACCACCAGCGGCAACCGCCGCACCGGGCCGGATGTGTACCTGACCCCGCGCACCCAGATCAACACCACGCTGATCGACAACGTGGCCAGCGTCAAGTACCAGGTGAGCTACCGGGACGACGCCAACGCCTGGCAGTACGGCCTGGTGCGCACGACGGAAGCCGAGGCCAACGCCGATTTAGTAGCCGTGCCCGCCGCGGCATGGGCCAAGGGAGTGCAGCTGCGCTACGAAACCGTGCCGCTCGACAGCACTCGCGAAGCCCAGTTTTTAACCAACGTTTCTTAGATGAGCAAGTACTTCGAAGGCCACAGCCGAGCCTTTCCGATTACCGCGCCCGGTGGCGTACCGCAGGGCTACGGCCATTTTGCCCGCTTCGCGCAGGCCCGTCTGGAGCTGCCGGCGCTACCCGCTTCGGTCAAATCGATTGCCTTCTACGTGCGCCGGGCCCTGCCCTCGGGCGGGGAGTACGTGTACGATTTGCGCCCGCAAGCCAACGGCTACTTCATCCCGGGCGAGCCGCCGTACCTGGGCCTGGTGCACAGCAACGGCCTGAATACATCGGCCGTCAGCGACGTGTTTGCAGGCGCCTTTCGCAAGGTGCTGATCGAGACCACGCCCAGCCTGAGCCTGACCAGCCTGTTTGCCCGCCACAGCTCGGATTCCGGCTGGGCCACCAACATCGACGTGGCCGACCTGCGCCTTTACGGCCGCGCCTTCACGGCCGACGAGCGGGCCGACGCCAACAACGTGCTGCCCAACGACCAGCTGGCCCGCTTCGACTTCCGGACCCTGACCGGCACGCCCGGCACTTCCACCATCACCGACACGCTCGGTGCTTACGTCATCACGGTCCACGGCACGCCCGGCGTGCAGATGGACGAATAACCAATTCTGATGCCCATCATCCGACACAACTTTCCGCCCATTGCCCAACGCGTGAATGACATCCGCTTCGGGGACACCGTCATTGCCCAGGTGGCCGAGTGGGACGGCTTTGCCCACAAGCCCGAAGGCGGGGGCACCACCTTCACCCACATCGACGTGAAGGTGCATTACCACTTCATCGTCGACGGCGAACCGGGGGCCCGCATTCCGGGCCTGGAGCCTTACCGGCTGAAGCTGGTGGCCGATAACGACACGCTGGTGAGCTTCCCGGATGGGAACATCCTGGCCATCCGGCAGGTGCGCAACGGCGAACCGGAACCGCTGGCCGAATGGACCGCCCGCGCCACCCAAGTAGCCGAAGCGCACTACGTGGCCGAAGGGCAGGATGCCAAGTGGCAGGGCGACTACATGGACTGGCTGCGCGAAACCCAGCGCGTCAACATCGGGGATATCCTTCGCTACCACATCGATCAGGCCCAAAAGATGGGCAAGTTCGTGCGCCTGCCATGATCCTGACCTCATTAGACGGCCGCTACCTCATCGGTTTGGTAGTGGTCGGCATGCTGGCCGTAGTCGGCCTGCTGCTTTATCGGGTCCTCAAAGCCCGCCGACGGTAAGCGGTTCCGTCCTACTGGCCAGCGAGGCATCAGGCTAGCATTGTGTACCGATTAAGCCCGGTACACAATGCTCGACCTGATTAGCGGCTCTGCGTGGGCCCTTGAAACCCGCTACTACAACCTGGCCAAAGAGCGCATTCTGACGCGCTTAGGCAAAGGCCTGCCGGCTCTCTCGCAAGCCGAAGTCGTACCCCGCCGCTACCCGCACGTGGATGCCAACGGCTTCCCCGCCATGTGGGTCACGCAGGCCGGGGAACTGGCCGGCCTCGACGTGAAGCCCCAGGGCCACGGCCTGAACATGGCCACGGCCATGAGCCAGCTGCTGGCCGGCTCCGGCCGCAGCCGCGAAGCCAACACCAGCGGCTCGAAAGTAGCCGTCATTCCGGTGCAGGGCTCGATCCAGAAGCGCGGCGGCATGTGCTCACTCGGTACCAAGGACTTGCTGCAGTCGCTGGCCCAGGCCAACCGCGACCCGGAAATCTCGGCCATCGTGCTCGATATCGACTCGCCCGGGGGCCAGGTCGACGGCACCGAGGAATTCGCCAACGCCGTGCGCACCTCCGGCAAACCGGTGGTGGCCTACATCGACGGCCTCGGCGCATCCGCCGCCTACTGGGTGGCTTCGCAGGCCTCCTACATCTACATCAATTCCGAGACGACCGGCTTTGCCGGCAGCCTCGGCGTGCTCTGCGTGCACGTGGACCAAACCGGGTTCCTCGAAAAGCAGGGCCAGAAGGTCAAGATTCTGCGCTCCAGCCGGGCTACGGACAAGGCACGGTTGAATTCGGTAGAGGCGCTCACGCCCGAGCTGGAAGCGCAGATCACGGCCGAACTCGATGCCATTGCGGCCACCTTCATCAGCACCGTAGAGCGCGGCCGCGCCGGCAAGCTCTCGGCCAAAGAAGACGTGTTCACCGGCAAGGTGTACCCGGGCGCGGAGGCCAAAAAGCACGGCCTCGTCGATGCCATCGGCTCCCTGCAGGATGCGGTGAACAAAGCCGCCTCACTCGCCCGCTCCGGCATCGGGGGCGGCAACTCAGCTACAACCCTCACTTCATCATTTTCCAACGCATGGCATTCGAACTGAAAAGCCTAGCCGCTGCCCTCGGCCTCAAATCGGCAGACGCTACCATCACTGAGGCCAACCTGAAACAGGCCAACGACACCATCGAGGCACTGGAGCGCGACAAAACCGGCGCGGAGCAGCGCGCCCAGACGGCCGAAGCGGACCTCAAAAAAGCCACCGACGAGTTGAAGACCGTCAAGGCTGACCTCACCACGGCTAACGCTGATCTGAAGAAGGCTACCGATAAGGTGGCCACGCTGGAGCAGTGGAAGAAGGAGCAGAAAGCTACCGACGGCCGCGCAGAGGACGCCAGCAACGACCTCGACGACGAGGACAAGCAGCCACTGGCCGGCTTCGAATTGGCTACGCAGCAGGCCGTGAACCGCGTGAAGGCCAAGGTCAACAAGAACAAAGGCAAGTAGCCATACCTGCCCTCAGTAAGTCAACTTTTTCCCACACAACCTTTCCAGGATAACTACCATGGCAGGTATGGATTTCTCGGCACTGCCGAGCCGTTTAAAGGACCACACGGTCCGCGAGTCAGAGAACATTCTGACCGAGGTGCTCATCGACGGGCACTCGTTTCTGGAGTACGTGAACTTGATTCCGGACGTCACCGACGAGATTGATCTGATGCAGATGTACATCGACTCGGTGCTGCAGCCCGGTGGCAAGGATACCTTCGACCCGAAGGGCACCTTCAAGTTCAAGAAGCGCACCGGCAAGGTGCGGGACTGCAAAATCGACTTCACGCTGACCCCGAAGCAAATCAACTCGATGTGGAAGTCCTTCATGGGCCGCATCAAGAAGGCAGCGGCCCGCGGCGACGTGTACGACGTGCCGTTCTGGGGCTTCATCATGGAGACGCTGGCCAAGAAGGGCAAGCAGGAACTGCACCTGGATGCCTTCTTCAAGGGCGTGCACAACGAAGACTCGACCCGCGCCGACCGCGTGTTCGACGGCATCCTGCCGCTGATGGCCGTGGCCGGTGCCATCCCGGCTGGCAACATCTACACCGGTGCGCCCATCACGCAGACCAACGCCATCGACCAGCTCGAAGGCCTGGTGGACAAGGTGCCCTCGCACATGCTGCAGTGGGACATCGTGGCCCTGGTGGAGCCCGAGGTGATGAAGTTCTACAACCGCGACTACCGCGCCACCTACGGCGGCCTGAACTACAACAACGAGTTCAAGCACACGATGCTCGACGGCACGAACGTGACGCTGGTAGCTGAGCCGGGCCTGGCCCAGACCAACGCCGTTATCATGACGCCCCGCGAGAACATCACCTGGCTGACCGGCGAGCTGAATAACTCGGACTCGTTCATCGTGGAGAAATCGAAGCGCACCATCAGCATCATGATGGACTTCCAAGCCGCGCCGGACTTCGCCATTGGCGAGCAAATCTGGACCAACGACCTGGCCCTGACCAAGGGCGCGGCCCTGCGCGCTGCCGCCGCTGCCGAGTAGTCTTCCCTGAACTGACTGAACATTCCCGGTGGCCCCGCGGCCACCGGGAAATTCTTCCACCTGCGTCTTCACTTTCTCAATCCAATGAAATCCTTTATGCTTCGCGCATTGCAGCTGACCGGCATGCTCATGCTGGTGCTGCTGGCGGCCCACACGGTGGCCCCCGCCGAAACCCTTCACGCGTTTCAGGCCGTGCCCTTCGGCCTGGCTGCGCACACGGCCCTGTTTGCCCACGCCTCGGGCATGCTGACGGCCGGCGTCTGCTTGCCGCTGGCCAGCATCGTAGCCGAAGATTGCGGCTCGAACCCGGGCGGCACCACGGAGTTGTTCGCCATTCGCCGGCGCGACATCCAGACCTTCCCCGAACCGGCAGAAGGCAACGTGGTGATTACCACGCCCATCGTACCCAAAGCCGGCAAGGGCTTTGTGCGCTGGGACCACGCAGCCGATACCGGCGACGTAAACCACAAATCGGCTGGCGACATCGGCAACCAGTCGATATCGGTCGAGCAGAACGTGTACATTCCCCGCGGCAACCCGGCCATCGACAAGGTGATTAACGGCGCCTTGAACGGTGACTACGTGTTTATTTCGCGTGATTCGCTGGGCCAGCTGCGCGTGCTCGGCAACAAGTACCGCGGCATCAAGTTCGATTACGACTACAAGTCGGGCAAGAAAGGCACCGACAAGAACGGTTCGGACTTCAAGCTGACCGGCGAGGGTTTCGGCCACGTGCCCTACTA
Source organism: Hymenobacter sp. FMD4 (assembly GCF_058932745.1). Taxonomy (NCBI): domain Bacteria; kingdom Pseudomonadati; phylum Bacteroidota; class Cytophagia; order Cytophagales; family Hymenobacteraceae; genus Hymenobacter; species Hymenobacter sp. FMD4. The sequence continues at coordinate 52,987 of NZ_JBZYWH010000024.1, read as the reverse complement.
CTACGAGGCGGCCATCCCGATGCTCAACGAAGGCGGCGCGGCGTAGCCGTAACGCACCTTATAGTTCGCTTCTGCCCGGTTTCTCAGCCATTTCCCTCTCTCTTTGTTTTAACGATTCCCGATCATGCTTCAGAACTTTAGGCTGGTAAACACGGACGGCATCGGTTCGGTGAACTACGACGGCACCGACTACCCGCTCGACCAGATCGACGACACAATTGCGGCCAAGCTGTACGGCAAGACGCATATCCTGGAAAAGGTGGCCGACGTGGCGGCAGAGGCCACCCCGGTAGCCGACGGCGAAGCCGCCCCGGCTACCACCAAGCGCGGTAAGTAAGCCGCCCTGCTTGGAATAAAAGCCCCCCTCCTCGTTTGAGGAGGGGGGCTTTTTGTTGCTACCTTCGCCACGCGAACACACTCTGGTTTTACTTACCCGAAAGCTCTCGGCCGTGCCATCTGGAAACGGCCGGGGAGTAGAGCGGGGGCATGACCCGTATACTTAGGTCTTTCGGGCCAGAGGTGTTCGCAGCGATTTCCCCGGCTTGTCGCCGGGCGCTGCGTATGCCGGAAACCTCCCTGCCTTCCATCGCCGATACCTTGGCCCGCCACGGCATTAAGCTGAAGGCGCTGGTGAAAGCCATCGACGAGCACGTGGACTTAAGCCACGAGGTGCTGCACGAGCAGGACCCGCACACCGCCCCTTACGATTGGCTCCAGGAGAGCGACCGGCACGAGGTGCTGGTGGCGTTTCTGGACTACCTGCGCCGGGCCTAGTTCCGTCCTATTTCCGCCTGCCGGCCCCCGGTAGCTTCGAGTCCTTATTCACTTGAAGCACCGATAACGCCGCCCGTATGGAGGACATCGTTCAGTGGTTGGAGGCAGGCGCCTCCGCCGATTATGACACTGGAGTGCAGCTGCTGCGCCGGCACTCCAAGAACCGCATCCTGGTGGGCCACCTGGCCAAGAAGGAATCCGCCAACAACCGCGAAAAGCTGACCTACGAGCTGATCAAGCTGGGCGTAGGCGGCGACATTCAGGCTGTGGTAGAAGCCACGAACCTGCTGGCGGCTACCCATGCTGAAAACGCCGCGGCCGTGCAGGCAGCCGTGCCGCAGCCCCAGCCGCAGCCGCAGGCCACTAAGCCGGAGCCGGAAGAGGAGTTGCCGTTGGAGCAGCTGCCTGATGAGGTGCGTGCCAAGGTGGAGGACATCACGCGGCTGATGACCAAAGTGTGGGCCGACCGCTGCGGCTTGTCCAACCAGCTGGCCACGGCCGCCGACGAGCAAGGCGCCGTGCTGGTGCCCGAAATCCTGAAGCTGCAGCAGCAATACAGCGCCATGGCCGTGCGCCGCAAGCAGCTGGCGACCGGCGAGGCCACCGGTGCACCGGACAGCGTATCCGCTCAGCCGGATACCGCGCCCGCCGTAGTCTCCGCCGAAGTGCTGGCCCTGGGTGACGAGCTGCGCAACCTACGCTCCCGGCTTAGCAAGGCCAAACGGAAGCTGGCGAGCAAGCCCGACGACATCGAGCAGGAGCAGAAGGTAGCCAAGCTGGAAATTGAAAAAGACCAGCTGGAACTCAAGCTAAAGCAGCTGAGCGCGTGAGCCACGTGCTGCACCAGCGTGGGCGGGTAACCGGCGTGTTGCTCGCTCTGGTGGGAGTATTAGCGGCCGTGGTGGTGTTGGTCCTGGCGGCCGGCTGCACCTCGGCCGCGCTACCCCACACCCTGCGCCAGGAACGAATTGAACACCGGCAGCGCGCTCAGCGGGCCCGCCGCGGCCGGGTGTCCCCCCAACCCTTGCCTCATTACCGCCGCACATGGAAAAGCAAACCCTAGCGCCGCTGCAGTGGCGCTCCGAGCGGCGTCGGCTCGACACGCTCACGCCCCTCGAAAACAACCCGTTCGGGAAAAATACTGCAGACAAGCGCTGGCGTCAGAGACTGAAGCTCCAAGGGGGCATGATCAATATCCAACCGTTGGGAGCGCCGGTTTAGCACTAGCGTCCTATTACTGCCCCGTGGCTGAGCCGAGTTTGTCGGCTCAGCCATTGTTTTTATGACCAGAAAACTCAAACGGGGCGATAAGCTAGACAAGTACCGCGACCACCTGCTGATCGGGGCCGAACTGAAGGAGGACGAGATACAGATGCTGGCCAAGTACCGCAAAGCTCACAGCCTGCTGTGCATCGGCTACTCCAAGAACCAGGTACTGGCCGCGCTGGAGAAAGAATTCGACGAGTTGAGCACCTCGCACCTCTACGCCGTCATCCGCGACAGCGTGGGGCTGTACGGCAGCATCGAGGAGGTGGACCGCAAGGGGGAGCGGGTCATTGCCATCGAAAACTACAAGCTGCTGGCCAACCTGGCCCGCAAGGCCGGTGACTTCAAGGCTGCCATTCGGGCGCAGGAGCTGGCCGACAAGCTGCAGGGCCTGTTCGAGGCCGAGCAGGGCGGGCTTGATCCGAAAGCCTTCCTGGTGCCGGTGTCGATGATGTTCACCACCGACCCCGCGCAGCTGCGCATCCAAGAGCAAAACGACGAAACGGAGGATGCCGACTATGAAGAGGCGGAGTAATTACGTCGAGGAGCAGCGGCGCATCTACGTGAACGAGAAGCAGCGGCAGTTCCTGAGCACCCGGGCGCCGCGCCGCACCTTCGTGGGCGGGCGCGGCTCGGGTAAAACCACCGTGGCCGGCCACCAGACCCGGCTGGAGATGAACTACCTGCCCAGGGCCAAATTCTTCCTGGCGGGCCTCACCTACAACCAGCTGCTGACGAACACGCTGCCGGCGATGGAACTGGCCTGGCAGAACCACGGCCTGCGCGAGTACAATCCCAAAACCAAGTTCGGGCATTACGTCATCGGCAAAACGCCGCCCGCGCACTGGTACAAGCCGCACATTGCCCCGCGCAACTACGAGAATGCCGTTACCTTCCTCAACGGCTACACCCTACAGCTGCTGAGCATGGACCGGCCCGACGCGGCCCGGGGCGGCAGCTACGACGGCGGGCACATGGACGAATCGGCCCTGCTCAAGGAGGAGCACGTGACGCGCATCCTGATGCCCATGATCCGGGCCAACCGGCTGCGCTATACCCACTACCTGCACCACGGCCTGAGCGACTACACCTCGGTGCCGTGGTTGCCCTCAGGCCAGTGGGTGTTCAAAACCGAGGAGAAGGCCAAGGAGAATTCCGAGGAGTACTTCTACCTGGAATCCACCGCTTACGACAACGTGGACGTGCTGGGGCAGAAGTACCTGACCAACCTGCGGGAGGGCATGACCAAGCTGGAGTGGGACGTGGAGGTGATGAATGTGCGCCTGGCCAAGGTGCCCAATACCTTCTACCCCGACTTCAACGCCGAGAAGCACAGCTGCTGGGATTTGTACTCCTACGAGTACGACGACGTGACCGGGCTCACCCTCCCTACCAAACAGTTCCGCATCGGCAAGAAGCCGCTGGAGGCCAGCTTTGACTTCAACGCCAAGTTCACGTCGATGATCGTGTGCCAGGAGCACAACGACGAATTCCGCTGCATTGATGCGCTGTCGGTCACGCCCTCCGAGGCCGAAACCAACGTGCTCGATGCGCTGGTGAAGAAGTTCTGCGACGCGTACGAGAAGCACGAGAACAAGCTGCTCTACATCTACGGCGACCGGAACGGCAACAACAAGCAGACCAACAGCAACCTCACGTTCTACGAGCAGATCATCCAGGAGCTGCAGAAGCGCGGCTGGGCGGCTATCCTGATGACGGACGGCCTGGACCCCGACCACCGCCTCAAGCACATGATGATTAACGCCATGCTCTCCGAGCGCGATGCGCGCATGCCCAAGGTGCGGATGGATAGGGAGGCCTGCAAGTACCTCATCATCTCCATCAGCCAGTCGCCCATGGACCCGGACTTCAAGAAGAACAAACGCAGCGAGGCCAACCTGGTGGACCAGCGCCTGGCTACCCACTTCTCGGACTGCTTTGACAACATCGTGTACCGTAAGTACGCGCACCTCTACGGGGCGCAAGTAGTAGCGTACCAGGTGCGCTTCTTGGGGCGCGGCTAGGCAGCGGTCGGCAATTGCCACGCGAAAACCCTGTTTCCACGTTGGGAACAGGGTTTTTTGTTGTCCAGACCCCCGTTCATATAACCCAGCAATTGCCGCCTTGGCAATTGCCAAACGCTAAAGGGCGCACTCTCGACTGCGCGTTGGGCCATAAAAATCGGTGGCAATTTTTGGCTAACTGCTTGATTTCGTTTGGCGTCGGTCGAAAACACGCAATAATCGGGGCGCGGTGCTTTTCCGTCCTACCGGGCGGGAGACCAGCGCGGCAATTTGGAGGCAAAACAACCCCTCCGCGCAATGATCCACTGGAAGAAAGTGCTCGACGATATCGACCTGCGTCAGCACGCCGGCGTGCCGCACGTGTTTTCCCTCAGCTACTGGAAAACCAACGGCACGCGCGGCAGCAAAGCCCGCTGCCGCAAGGGCGGCAAGTACGCCCACCTAGGCGAGGTGAAGAATTCCGGCAAGTTCCGCTACCACGTGCAGCACACCGGCGTGCTGCAACTCATCGACGACGCGACCGGGCAACCCTTCGGCGTGAAAATCGCGCTGCTGACCCACTACAACGGTATCCCAATCGAGCACAGCTAAGATGAAAGACAACATTCGTCACCTGGCCGAGGGCGTGTACGTGCTGCGCGGTGCGAAGGCAGTCGTGGAATTTACGGGCGGCAAGGGCCAAGACGTCAACAACGGCGCCGAGGAACTCAAATCGGGCGGCATTGTGATTGCGCCTTGGGGCAAAAACAACCTGCTGCCGCAGGAAATGCTTAAGCTGTACTACGGCAACCACCTCAAGCCGCAGCTCCTGATCACGGCGCGGGATTTCCTGCTCGGGGCCCGCGTGGGCGTGTTTGAGCCCAAGATTGTCGGCGGTAAGCGGGTGCTGGAGCCGGTCCTTGACCCCGAAATGGAGGCGTTTTACGACTTCATCGACGGCGACATGCTCATGCGCTCGACCGCCTTCAACCTCGAATTCAGCGGAAACTACTTCACGGTGTTCGAACTGGAGAACAAAACCAACCTGGCCAGCGTCGATTCCTTCGATTGCACCGACGTGCGAGCCTGCGTGACGCAAAAGCGCTACCCCGAGAAGTACGCCCTGCACCCGAACTGGGCCAATTTCAAAGCGGCGGAGGTGAAAATCCTGCCGGCTTACGACAAAGCCGATCCTGGGCGCTTCGGGCAGTTTTTGTATCACGGCCGCGACTGGACGCCCGGCCAGAAGTACTACGACTACCCGGCGCACTGGGGCGGCAAAGCATGGACCGAGGTCAGCAACAAGGTGCCGAAGTTTCACATCAGCGGCCTTGAGAACGAGTACGGCGTGCGCTGGCACATCAAGATTCCGAAGGACTATTTCCTGCAGTTCGGCGACGCTAAGGCGCAGCAGCAGGCGGAGGACGACTTGCTGGAGGAGATGGACAGCTACCTGGCCGGGGCGGAAAACGCCGGCAAGGCCTTCGTGAGCAAGTACGACAAGGGCGGGGATGGCAAGCCGATGGGCGGGTGGATCATCGAGCCGATTGACTCGAAGATGAACAACCAGGCCTACGAGTCGGTGAACCAGCAAGCCAACATTGCCCACGTCAGTGCGCACGGCATCGACCCCTCGCTGGCCGGCATCGACACCGGGGCCAAGTTCGGCGGCTCGGGCTCAGAGAAGCGCATCAGCTACCAGCTGCACATCGCCCAACGCACGCCCAACAAGCGCAAGATTCTGCTCGAGCAGCTGAACGTGGCCAAGAAGATCCAGGGCCTGAACCCGAACCGGGTGTTCGGCTTCGAAGACATGGACATCACCACCCTGGCGGAAACACCGAAGGGGCAGAAAGAAAAAACCAATCCGCAGTAGCTATGCTGTTTACAAGCACCGACGAGCTAAAGCAGCACTTTAGCACCCTGCACCAGAACCTGAACTTCGAAACCATCCTCTCGCACGTCGAGCAGGCCGAAGCCACGCACCTGGCCCCGTTCGTGGGCCTGGAATTGCTCGAAGAGTTGGCCCAGGTCGACCTGAGCCCGGCGCAGCAGGCCTTGCGCAAGCGGCTGCGCGACCCGCTGGCCTACTACGCCGTGCTCGATGCGGCGCCGTTTCTGGCCATCAGCGCCGGCGAGCTGGGCATGATGGAGCAGCGCACCGACAACGCGGCTCCGACCCGGCAGTGGGTGTACCACAACTTCGTGGATGCCGCGGCCGACAACGGCGATAGGCTGCTGGATGCCGCCCTGGTGTGGTTGGAGTTCAAGGCTGATGACTTCCCGACGTGGCGCGATTCGGACCTGGCTCGGACCAGCCGCGAGCTACTGATCCAGAACGCGCACGAGCTGAGCAAGCACGTGGGCATTCAGGAAAGCCGCCGCACGTTCTGCGCCATGCTGCCGGCGTTGCGCCAAGTGGAAGATCTGGAAATCCGCCCGCTGCTCGGTGACGAAGCCACCGACGCCCTCAAAACCGCCTTGGCCGAGCGCCGGGCGCTGACGGAGGAGGAACGCACTTTGCTGGGGCTGATCCGGCCCGCGCTGGCCTACCGGGCGTACGCCGAGGCCTTGCCGCAGCTGGCCGTGAGCGTGACGGCCCGGGGCATCCGCCTGCTGAGCGAAAACGACGGCATCCGGCAGCGCCTCGCCGCCAAGCCGGACGTGGTGGCCATCCTGGCTAACAAAGCCGACGGCGTGGCCACCCAGTACCTGGAACGGCTGAAGCGCCACGTGGACGCCGGCCGTCCCAATGTAGAACCGTGGGCCGTGGCCCAGCACAGTAACGAGGGCAAGAAGTCCTTCCGCATCCGATGAAAACCCGCGTATCTGGACTGGAAATTGGCAGCGCCTTGCTCGCGGCCGGGTGCGCTTATGCCACCCAATTTGTGGAGGCGCACATCTGGTCGCCCGCTTACACCTACTACCTGCTCATGCTGCTGGTATCGGTGGAGAGCTTCGTGCTGGCCCACCTGGAGCGCAGGCGCTTTCGCCCGGTGCGCCTGGTGCTGCAGCTGCTGGCCTACACGCTGATCCTGGCGTTTGCCCACGGCTTTGCCAAGCACGAAGTGGGGCTGGTGTGGCTGGCGCAGCTGGCCCTGGCGCCGTTCGTGGTGTTTCACCTGCGCCGCCTCATCATCAGCCTCGGCAAGCTGGGTCTGGTCGACAGCGACGTGGCCACGCTGCTGCAGATGCGCATCGGCCAGCGGGCCGACCGCGAAGAAGCCAAACAAGAAACCGCCGACCCGGCTCCTGTGGTGCAGGAGCCGGTACCGGCCGAAACCGAAGCCGCGCATGAAGCAGTTCCGGCTTAACGACAAGCCCTACCAGCTGCCCACCACGTGGGCCGAGCTGACGGCCGCGCAGGTGCTGGCCGTGGTGCCCTACCTGTACGCCGATCCCAACAAGGCCGCGACCCGGCTGGCCGTGCTGCAGAAGTTGTGCACGGTGCCGCCGCGGCGGTTGCGCCAGCTCACGCCCGAGCAGCTGCGCGACCTGTGCCAGCTGGTGCTCTGGGTGTGGACCGAGGAGCCCACCACCACGGCCGTCACCTCGTTCCAGCACCGCGGCCGTACGTACCTGCTGCCAGCCCCCATGCTGGAAGATGCTGTCGCGCTGGAGTACGCCATGGCATCGGTGCATTTCCAAGCCTTCGCCCATCCCAAGCAGCCCAAGCCGCACAAGCTCGATGAGCTGGTGGCCACGCTCTGCCGGCCGGAGCGGGCCGATCTGGACGAAACCGACCCGCATTGGGACGGGCAGCGCCGCGAACGGTTCAACGCCAAGCTGGCCGAGGCCCGGGCCAAGGAGCTGGCCGATCTGCCGGTGGAAATCAAAATCGTGGTGCTGCAGCAGTTCCTGAGCGCCCAACGCTTCATTCACCGCAATTACCACGAGCTGTACCGCAACCAGGGTCCGCAGCGCCGGGGCGCGCCGCCGGCATCCGATGGAACGGAAGTGCTGCAGCTGATCCACACGCTGGCGCAGGAGGGCACCTATGGTACCTACGAGGCCACCGCTTACACCGGCGTGCACACCATTTACTTCAACCTGGCCAAGCAGGCCAAGCGTCGGCGCGAAGAGAAGGAAGATTAGCTAGTAAAGTGATCTTCGTCATCTTACATATGGACGCGCTTGCCGTAACTTGTTGGTAATTTGTGTTAGACCAAATTGTAATGATTACCGCAAAGCAAGTTCCTTTTCCTCCTGGCTCAGCCGAGCATACCTCTCGTTCGCGCTTTGCATTCTTTGCCATAGCGTTTGCCAGGGGCACTGCTATTGAACCCTGTGCTTATGAATTGACTTTGCTCAACCTGTTTGTGGAAGGTATATTGAGCATTGAGCAAGTAAACGTTCGGCTAGACCAGTGGCGTATTAGCCGCGAATACCAAGAGGCCGTTAGGTACTAGTTTCTCGTCCTACGCGCCGGTGCCCATGGGCTGCTGATTGGAGTGATTCACTTCAATCCTCAACCCCATGAGATATTTAGTCCCAGTTCTGGCAATAGCCCTGTTGGGTGCCAGTTGCACCACGGCCTACCACTCCCAAACCCGCGCACCCCGGCCCGAGCCGGTGGCAGATTCCACCGCGGCCCGGCGTGATTCGCTCACGGCCAGCATTGCAGACTCCCTCAAGCAGGTTGAGGCTGATGCCATCCGGCCCACGCTGCTGCAAAAGCTGGGCTTCGGTGCCCCCAGGGCTGCCGGCAGCCGCAAAGTCAAAGACAAGAGCCGCACCACCATCAACGTCTACAACGCCCCCGCCCAGGTGAAGGGCGGCAGCCAGGTCGTCGTGGGCAACAATAACACGCAGGCCGACAACACCAAGGCCCGCGGCCCGGTCGCGGTGGGCGACTCCAGTACCGCCGTCGACAACACCAAGGCCGGGCAGAAAGGCGGCGCCGCGGCCACCGGTGCCGGCAGCACGGCTGCCGTCGTCAGGCCCGATGAGGGCCTGCCCATTTGGTTCTGGTTTGTGGCGGGCTACATCGCCGGCGCGGTGTCGGCCATCCTGGTGGGCGTGTGGTACCTGGTCCGCCGCGCCCGCCGCTACGACCACATCACGCGGCCGTGAGTGAGTTCGATGCTTCGTTTCAGCAGATAATCAACGAGGAGCTAGGCAACTACTCCCGCCTGGTGCTGGAGATGCTCTCGGCGCAGCTGCAGGCCAAGAAACTCGTGCTCAGTCAAGACCTGCTCAACTCGCTGGCCGCCGAAACCACGGCGGCCAGCGAGCGGCACATTGCCGAAATGCGCGTGGGCTTCGAGCAGTACGGCCGCATGAAGGAAATGAAGCGCCTGAATTACACCAAGGGCGCGCCGGTGGAGGAGATGGAAAAGTTCGTGCGCAAGGTCGGCGTGGGCAAGTTCGACTACGTGCCGGGCTACAAGCGCGGGCAGTTTCCGCTCACCCAGGACCAGGCCGTGAACCGCATTGCGTGGGGCCTGTCGCGGGCCAAGAAACGCGACGCCGGCAAGCACAAGCCCAAGGGCTGGTACGCCAAAACCTTCTACCGCTCCCTCAACCGCTTCATCGACGCGGTAACCACGCGCTACGCCGACCAGGCCGGGGTGCAGGTGGCCGCGTCCATTCAGATCTAAGTTATGGCAACCGTTCGGACGGACAACGTCCAGATCAAGCTCGACATCGACGGCTCGCAGTCGAAAACCGAACTCGACAACCTGACCCGCAAAGCCCAGCTGCTCAAGGAGGACATGAAGGGCCTCAAGAAAAGCAGCCAGGAGTACATCGACGCCAACAAGCAGCTGTCGGAAGTCAACGGCCGCATCGAGGAGCTGCGCACGGAGTTGGGGCTGTCGGCCATGAGCTACAACCAGCTCAGCACGCTCTCGCGCCAGCTCAACCGCGAATTGCGCGACCTGACGCCCGGCACCGAAACCTTCATCCAGAAGTCCAAGCAGCTGGGCGAGGTGACGGCTCAGCTGGACAAGGTGCGCGACGAAATCAAGGAAATCGGGGCCGAGATGGGCCAGAGCACCGAGGAGTTCGATGACTTTGTGAAAACCCGCGACAAGCTGGGCCTCGTGGGCCTGACCATTACCCAGCTTAAGGGCCTCACCAGCCAGCTGCGCGAGGAGCTGGGTGACCTGACGCCCGGCACTGAAGCCTTCGTTAACAAATCGAAGGAGTTGGCCCAGGCCGAAAACCGGCTGGAGGAAGTAACCGAGGAAGCGAAGCGCGTAGGGGAGGCCCTGGACAAGTCCGGCAACGGCTTCCTGGACTTCGTGAAAAAATCGGCCACGTTCGCGGGGGTGCAAATCGGGGTAGAGGCCGCCGTGGACAGTATCCGCGAGTTGGGTCGCGAATCCATTGAGGCTGCGGCCAAGGGCAGCGATTCCATTGCCGACATGGAGAAGTCGCTGAACCTGACCACCGAGGAGGCCAGGGCTCTGCGCACTCAGTTAGAAGGCATCGACACGCGCACCAGCCAGGAAAACCTGGAAGGCATCGCCATTGCGGCCGGCCAGCTGGGCGTCGCTGCCGACCGGGCCGACGAATTCACGCAGGCCGTGGACCAGGCCGTGGTGGCGCTGGGCGACGAGTTTACGGGCGGTGTGGAGGACGTGACCAAATCCATCGGCGGGCTGCAGAAGCTGTTTAAGGAAACCAAGGAGCTGGAGCCCGATGTGGCCATCACCAAAATCGGCTCCGCGCTGAATGCGTTGGGGGCCGATGGCAGCGCCACGTCGCCGGTGATTGCCGAGTTCACCAGCCGCATCGGGCAGCTGGGCGACCTGGCTCCGGAAATTTCGCAGACCCTTGGCTTGGGGGCTGCTTTCCAGGAGTTGGGCCTGTCGGCAGAAATTTCATCGGGTGGCCTCACGAACGTGCTGCTGACGGCCTCGAAGGATACGGCGGGTTTCGGCAAGCAGCTGGGCCTGACCAAACAGCAGTTTGAGGAGCTGATCAACAACGACCCGAACGAGGTCATCCTGCGCCTGGCAGAATCCTTCAAGGGCGCCAGCAACACCGAAATTACCAGCACCCTCGACAAGCTGGGCATCAAGTCGCAGGAGGCCACCAAGGTCATGTCGCTGCTGGCCTCCCAGACGGACTTCGTGCGTCAGAAGCAGGAGTTGGCAGCCGTGGAGATGCAGAAGGGGACCAGCTTAACGGAGGAGTTCAACAAGAAGAACACCAACGCCGCGGCAGAGCTGGAGAAGGCCGAGAAGAAATTCGCGCAATACCGGCGTGAGCTTGGGGAGCAGCTGCTGCCGGTGTATATCCGGGGTACGCAGCTGCTGGGCCTGTTCATCGAAGCGCTGCGCGCCGCGCCGGAGTTCCTCAGTGAAAACCGGGGGCTGCTGCTGGGCCTCGTGGTGGCGGTGGCCACGCTCAACGCGGCCAACATCCGCGCCACGGCCAGCACCCTGCTGCAGGTGGCTACCGAGAAAGGCCGGGCCGTGGCCACGCGCGCCAGTGCCGCCGCACAGTGGTTGCTGAATGCAGCCATGACGGCCAACCCCATCGGCCTCGTGGTGGCCGGCGTCGCGCTGCTCATCGGCGGGTTTGTGACCCTCTACGACAAAAGCGAGCGGGTACGGGCCACGGTAGCGGGGCTGAGCGCCGTGTTCCGCAGCGTGTTTACCAACATTAAAGACGTAGCGCTGGCCAGCTTAGGCGGGTTGGCGGATCTGCTGCTGGGCATCGTGACCATGGATAAGGGTCGCATCACGAAAGGCCTGGCATCCCTGCAGGGCGTAGGTACGCAGATGGCCGAAGCCTACCACAAAGGCTATGCGGACCAGACCGCCAAAGAGCAGGACAAGCAGGATAAGCGTGAAAAAGAGCACCAGGAGCAGAAAAAGAAGCAAGAAGAAACCAAGGCCAAGGAGCGGGTAGAAGCCGAGCGGCAATCGGAACTGGAGCGGCTGCGCATCCGGCAGGCTGGCTTGGAGCAGCAGCTGGCCCAGGCCGAGGAGGGCAGCCGGCGCGAACTGGAGCTGAAAAAGCAGCTGGTGCTTGTAGCCCGCGACATCGAGCTGCAGGACGAGAAGAAAACCGCCGGTGAACGGGCCGTCATTCGGTCCAAAGCCCAGGTGGATCTGAACAAGCTCAATCAGGAGTTTGCCAAAAAGCAGGCAAAGGAGCAGCTGGAAGTAGATGAAAAAACGGCTCAGTTGCGGGCCGCGCTGGAACAGGACGAGACTGAGAAGCGCATTGCGCAGCTGCGGGCCGCGGCGGAGAAAGAGAAGGCCACCGTGAAGGGCACCGAGGAGCAGAAGGCCGAGCAGCGCAAGCTGATTCAGCAGAAGCTCGATCAGGACATTGCCGAGGAGCGTCGCAAGCAGGAGCAGCGTGACCTGGAGTCGTCGTTGGACATCGAGAAGCGCCGCAACGCGCTGATCATGGACGAATGGGAGCGGCGGGCCGCGGAGTTGCGTACGGCAGCCAAAGCCGAGGCGGCGAAGATCCTCGATACCGACCGGGATGCAGCCGAGAAACGCCGGCTCATTGCTGCGAAGCTCACCCAGGACTTGGCGGCGCTGACCAAGGCCCGCGCCGACCAGGAGGCGGAAGCCGCCCGGCGCGTGGAGCAGCTGGATGCGGACCTGGCCCTGCGCAAAATCGAAAGGCGCCGGCGCGTCGCCGAAGCCACCGACCCGCTGTCGCCGGCCGCCGTGGCCGCGGCCGAGGCTGAGAAGCAGGCGCTGCTGGCCCGGCTGGAGCAGCAGTTGAACGACGAGTTGGCCAGTGAAAAGCTGACCATCAACGAAAAGCTGGCGCTGATCCGGCAGTACCACCAGGACAAGTCCGACATCGAGGACGAATTTGCCGGCCAGGCCCGCGAGCGGAACCAGGCCGGAGCCGAGTTTCTGCTGCAGGCCACGTCGAGGGGCATTCAGGCCCTGGGGGATTTCTCCAAAATCGCTTCGGATAAGGAGCTGGCCCGGTTGGAGAAGGACAAGAAGGACCGCCTAAAAAAGCTCGACGAGGAGTTCAAGACCGGCAAGGTTAGCAAAGAGAAGTACGAAGCCGAGAAGCAGAGCATCGAATCTACCTACTCCGAGAAGGGCCGGGCGTTGAAGCGCAAAGCTGCGCAGGAGGAGAAGAAGTGGAACATCGCGCAGAGCATCATGCTCGGCCTGTTGGCGGTGCTGCAGGCCAAGAGCATCCCGGAGAAGATCCTGGCGGGAATAACCGCGGCCCTGGCCACGGCCAAGATCATTGCCACCCCGGTACCGGAGTTTGCAAAGGGCGGCGTGCTGGGGCGCATCAGCTCGGCCTGGAGCGGTGTTGCTCGCAGGGCCGGTGATGCGTGGCGTAGTGCGCGCCGCTACGCCAGCGGCGGGCGGATTGCTACGGGTGGCGGCGTGCCCGAGGGGCCGCGCCACGGCAACGGTGGGATTCAGTTGTTTGATGGGGCCAGCGGCCAGCACCTGGGCGAGATGGAAGGAGGGGAGCCGATCATGATCCTGAGCCGGGCCACTTACGCCAACAACCGCGAACTGGTGGATGAGCTGCTTGATACCAGCCTGTACCGGGGCGGGGCACCAGTGCAGCGCCGGCGCGGCGGGTTTTATGAAGACGGCACCTTGATGGGCGGTGCCACGCCCACGCCTGCTCGCAGTGGGACAGAGGTGAACTACGGGCCGCAAATCGTTAGCGCCATTCAGGAGACAACGGCTGCCGTACGCAACATTCCTTCGCGCCTGCATGCCGTGGTGGGCGACGACCAGATTCCGGTGCTGGAGGACAAGCTCCAGGAGCGCGCCGACATCCGGCAGGAATCAGCAATTGGTTAGTTAGCTGCCACCTAATTTGCCACCCAAAAAAGAAAAAGCCCCTCAGTAATGCACTGAGGGGCTTTTATGTGGTCGCGCCAGGAATCGAACCTGGATCAAGAGCTTCGGAGACTCCTATACTATCCGTTGTACTACGCGACCGGTAGTGGCGGGCAAAAGTAGAGATAAAAACCGTCGCTGCAAATTGCCTGGCATGGCTTTCTGCGTAAGACATTCTGCAGGCAAACGGAATACGCGGGCTGACATGGGTACAAAGCCGAATTGACAGCCGCGTCAAACGGGCCTGCGTCAGCCAATTAGCTTAACCAATAGAAGGCTTAGGTAACCAAAAGCCTTTCGATGAAGTTAATCTCTACTTGTACATCCATTTATTACCAAACACCAGAACCCCGATGAAGACCCTGTACACGGCCGAAGCTACGGCCACCGGTGGCCGCCGCGGCCACATCCGTTCCGCCGATGGCATTATCGACATGGAAATGTCGGTACCCGAAGGCTTGGGCGGCAAAAAAGGCGCTACCAACCCCGAACAACTGTTTGCCGCCGGTTATGCTTCGTGCTTTCAGCAAGCGTTGCTGGTAGTATCGCAGAAGCGCGAAGTACGCCTTGACCCTGAATCAACGGTAAAGTGTGCCGTGTCGCTTACGCAAGAGGGAGAAGCGTACGGCTTGGCCGTGCAGCTGGATGTAGACCTGAAAGATGCGTCCGACGCGGAGGCCATGGTGCAGGAAGCGCACCGGATCTGCCCATATTCTATTGGCACGCGCGGCAACATCGACGTGCAGCTGATGGTGAATGGCAAGCCGGCACAAGTATCGCCCGATGATAAAGCCGGTGACGCCGTAGAGCAAAATGGTCAGGCCCAAGCCAACAATGCCTAGCAGAGCTGGGTAGTATACCAAATACTCAATCGTTGAGGCTCAGCGCCTTTGTGCAAAGCAAAAAAGCGCCGCAGGCGCCGACGCTTAGTCGGCTGCTTGCGGCGCTTCCTGTGCCTGGGTAATTTCCTGCGGGTTGGGATAGAAAGTGGCCAAGGAACTGGTGTAGCGCATGGCGTGCAAGCGAATGGTGCGCTGAAATACCGTCAGCTTTTTGGCTCCCGCAGGCAGCAGCATGAGGTTGGACGGCATGGTTTTGGTGCCAAAGCGGTTGTCTAGCGGCGTGTCGAAATAGTAGAGGTAGCGTTGCAGCCACTTGTAGTAAAACTTAATCTTGGTTCCACTGGATGTCTCGCCCTGCAAGCCTGGATCTTGGCGAGCTATAGCTTGTTGTAGTTCTACTGCATTAATAGGCGCGCCATTCAGCGTTGGGAGTACGTCCCACTGGCTGTCTACTACTCCCCATTTCTGGTGCTGGGGCAGCCACACTTCCGTGAGCACATGGCCGGCGGCCGAACCGCGGGTAGCGGCATCCGCCGCCTTCAGGAATAGTGGTCTGGCGGGCAAGCCTACCGCCGTAAGAGCTGCTGCCAGCACCCGCCCAAACTCAGCACATTGCACTTGGCGGCCCAGCATGGCATCTTCCAGGATTTCCATTGGATCGGTCTTGGTAGAGGTTACATGCCCGTTGTGCATTAATCGGTTGTGCACCCATAAAGACATGGCGCGGGCCTTGCCCAAATCGGTAGTTTCCTTGGCTACCACAGCTTCCAGCCCGTACCGGTCGCGCATGGTTTCCAGATACAGCGCGTCGGGAGAGGAGTAAAGAAAGGAATAGCCTAGTGTTTCGGACTGTTCGGTGTGAAACTGAAGCTCAGTGGTAGGTTGGGCCCAAGTGGTGCCGTGGCAAGCTAGGATAAGACAGAAGGAGGCCGTTAAAGCTCTTCGAAACATAACCAGCAAATAAAACGGTGGATGGTTGAGCCAATAGGTTACCCTATCAGCCTGTTGGGCGGAAGCAAAGGAAGCGGGAAGCAGGGTGGTTTGCATGGCCTAAGGCCAGCGGTTATAGCAGCGTTTGAGTGGTGATATAACGGAGGCAATATATGTTATTAATAAATTAACATACAAGATGCTGCGTATTAAATAACTTATATGTAATAATAGAAAAGCAATATATAATCAAGTCAATGGATTGCTCACTAGGTCATTAGCAGCGGATGGCAACGGCAAAAAAAAGCCCACCCGGCAAGGCCAGGTGGGCAGTAATCATAGCGTGCCGGGCTGACTAAGCAGTCTGTTCCTGGCCAGCGAGTACTTCCTTTACTTTCTGAGCTGCGTCTTTCAGCAGTACAGCCGAGAACACCTTCAGGCCTGATTCATCGATGATGCGGGCGCCTTCTTCGGCGTTGGTGCCCTGCAGACGTACGATGATCGGTACGCGGATGTCACCGATGTTCTTGTAGGCTTCCACCACACCGTTGGCTACCCGGTCGCAGCGCACAATGCCCCCGAAGATGTTGATCAGGATGGCCTTCACGTTCGGGTCCTTCAGGATGATGCGGAAACCGGCTTCCACGGTCTGGGCGTTGGCTCCACCGCCTACGTCGAGGAAGTTGGCCGGCTCGCCGCCGCTTAGCTTGATGATGTCCATGGTGGCCATAGCCAAGCCGGCACCGTTCACCATGCAGCCCACGTTGCCGTCGAGCTTCACGTAGTTCAGGTTCGACTGGGAAGCCTCTACTTCCAGCGGGTCTTCCTCGTTGGTGTCGCGCAGGGCGGCGAAGTCCTTGTGACGGTACAGTGCGTTTTCGTCAAGGGTCACCTTGGCGTCTACGGCCAAAATCTTGTTGTCCGAGGTCTTCAACACGGGGTTGATTTCGAACATAGCCGAGTCGGTGTCGTCGTACGCCTTGTACAGGGCCGTCACAAACTTCACCATCTCTTTGTAAGCCTCACCCTCTACGCCGAGGTTGAAGGCAATCTTGCGGGCTTGGAAGCCCTGAAGGCCTACACGTGGGTCTACATGCTCGCGGTGGATTTTCTCGGGATGCGCCTCAGCTACCTCCTCGATGTCCATGCCACCCTCGGTGGTGTAAATGATTACGTTCTTGCCCGACGTGCGGTCGAGCAGTACGCTCATGTAGAATTCTTTCGTTTCCGATTCGCCGGGGTAGTACACGTCCTGGGCTACCAGCACCTTGTGCACCTTACGGCCTTCGGGGCCGGTCTGCTTGGTCACCAGCTGCATGCCGATGATCTGCTCCGAGATTTCACGCACCTGGTCAAGGTTCTTGGCGAGCTTTACCCCGCCGCCTTTGCCGCGGCCGCCAGCGTGGATTTGAGCCTTGATTACGTGCCAGCTGGTGCCGGTCTGCTCGGTTAGCTTTTTGGCGGCTTCAACGGCCTCCTCAGCGGTTTCGGCTACGATGCCTTCCTGCACGCGCACGCCATAACGCTTAAGAATGTCCTTGCCCTGATACTCGTGAATGTTCATACGTCGGACTTGAGGTGGGTTTTCGGGTTCCGGAATTGTCCCGCGAAAGTAGGGAAAATGGGTGACAGGTTACACGTGAGAAGTGATAAGGTGACTAGAGTAAGTGATATGGAGTAGGTTACGCGTCACGCGAAAGGCTGGCACAGCCAGTAATTAAGCAGTAGGAAAGCGGGGCAGTGCCACGCTCTGACGATACTAGCAAATATTCTTCAGACTAGAATACCCAGCGTTGAGCATTCGAGTGAGGCTTGACTATTGGCCGTACCACCGCGCCAAAACTTGCGCCGCCGGGCGGTGCTGGGGCGTAAAATCGGCGCGGCGGCGGACCGAACCATCGGGCGGAAGCCCAGGGTACCACTTCCAGATAAATACGCCCCCAAACCACGGCTGCTGCCAACAGGCCCGAAATAATGCCTCGTAGCAAGCGGCTTGCGTTTGAGAGTCGTCGGGCTGGGGCTTGCGCGGATCGGGCCATTCCCACGGGGCCGCAGCGGCCGTTGGAATGGCCCGGTAGCCGGCTTCGGTGAACACCAGCGGCTTGCGAAAGCGCTGCTGTACGCGGGCCAGGGCCGCCAAGTGCGGCTGCCAGGCCCGGCGCAGCGTGGCCGTGTCGGGCTGCGGCTGCTGGCTAAGTGGGAAATACGCCTGCACCCCTATGAAGTCCAGGGCGTCCCAAAACCGGATGCCTTCGTATTCTTCGTGCCAGTTGGCAGCGTAAGTAAGCTGGCCGTGGTATACCGCCCGAACCTGCCGGATAAGCTCCCGCCATTCGGCCTCGTGCCCCACCGCTGCGTGCTTTAGCTCCGTGCCGATACACAGGGCTTCCATCTGGTGCTGCTCGGCCAAGCGGGCGTAGTGCAGAATAAACGTAGAATAACTGTCAAACCACTTTTGCCAATCAGCCGCCGAGCGCATCTGAATTTGACCCGGCCACTGGCCTCGGGCCCGCAGCCACAGGTGCGGCTTGAGCATCGTCTGCACGCCGTAGCGCCTGGCCAGCCGGGTGGTCTGCACCAAGCCGCTGTCTGATTCGCCCCAGTAGTGGCGTGGGGCCGTGGTGCGTAGGTACACTTCCGGCGAGGCCGAATCGGCCTGCCAGCCAAACGGCGTTTGGGCAATCCAAGTGACGTGGGAGCGGCGTAGGGCCTCAAAATCGGTGCCTGTGACGGAGTCGCCCGCTACCCAACTTACCCCACGATACTTCGTGGCGCTGGGCAGGGCTACCTCTGCCGCCGCAGCCGACTCGGCAGGCGCGTCGCAGCGCGTACTCATCAGGGCCAATGCCAACGGCAACAAGCCACTTCCGCCGAGCTTCCGTATAAGCCGCCATCTACGCATACTGCCAAGATACTAGACAACCGGCATCAAGGCTTTCTGCGTAGCTTTGTCGCTATTCGCCTCTTCTCCTCCTAACCCCCACGTCGGTTTGCTGCAGGCCGTTAACATCCGCAAACGCTACGGTTCGCTGGAAGTGCTCAAGGGCATCGACCTGACCATCGAAAAGTCTGAAATCGTGTCGATTGTCGGCTCCTCCGGGGCTGGTAAAAGCACGCTCTTACATATACTAGGCACTCTGGACACTCCCGATACCGGGGAGGTGCTGTTCGATGGTGAGTCCGTAAGCACGCTCAAGCGCTCCGAGCTTGCCAAGTTCCGCAACCGCCACATTGGCTTCGTTTTTCAGTTTCACAACCTACTGCCGGAGTTTACGGCCCTTGAGAACGTGTGCTTGCCCGCGTACCTGGCCGGCCGCTCCGAAACCGAAACCCGCGTACGAGCCCGTGAACTGCTGGGCATGCTGAACATGGAGCGCCGCGCCGACCACAAGCCCAGTGAAATGTCGGGCGGGGAGCAGCAGCGCGTGGCCGTGGCCCGGGCCCTGATCAACTCGCCCGAAATCATCTTCGCCGACGAACCCTCCGGTAACCTCGATTCGCAGAATGCGCAGGAACTGCACCAAATCTTTTTCCTGCTGCGGAAAGAGCTAGGTCAAACTTTTGTCATCGTGACGCACAACGATCAACTGGCTGAAATGGCAGATCGGAAGATTACCATGAAAGACGGCCACATTCTAGAATAGCAGGCTTTTTCACAGGCTTCAGCCAAGCTGCTTTTCGGCTAGTAGCGCCGACTTAAGCTGCCGAAATCACCAACCCACGGTCACATAACCGTGGGTTTTTTTGTTGTTCGACATGCCGACAAAGGTCAAATCAGTGGTTGAAGCATCGGTAAAAGTGCCTTTTCGGATGTTTGACTAACATGGTTAGTTTTAATTATTTTTAATTGTATTGTAATGCACTGATAATCAAAGATAAAATTTACTAATAAACGACCTTTATTTTGCACCAAACGTATACTCCTTCTGTTATCTTCACGTATCACAAAACGTATTACAGGGATAAAAGAAGAAAGCCATGACTGAGGCACAAAAGGACACCAAAAACCAAGTTCGTAAAATGAAAGCGGAGAGCTTTGACATCTCGCGTTCAGACGAGACGTTGGCGTTGGCCAAGGACCTGGCTAACTTCATCAAGGAAAACAAACTCTCGACGACGGTACAAGGCAAAGAGTTTGTGAACGTGGAAGGCTGGCAATACGCTGGCTCGCGCTTGGGCATTGTGCCCATCGTGGACCACGTCATCAACATGAGTACCGACTCGGAGATTAAATACCAGGCCAAGGTGACGCTGTTTGACATGCGTTCGGAGCACACCGTAGGCGCCGGCTTTGCTATCTGCTCCAACAAAGAGCAGGGCAAAAAATTCTATCAGGAGTTTGCTATTGCCTCCATGGCGCAAACGCGCGCTATCGGCAAGGCTTACCGCAATATTCTGGCATGGATTATCCGGGCCGCCGGTTACGAACCTACTCCGGCTGAAGAAATGGAGTATGGTGGCAACACGCCTGAAGTTCGTCAGCCCGCTGCTGAGGCCTCGCCCATGAAAGCGGTGAAGGTGGAAGCCGCTCCGGCCGCTGAACCTGTAGCCCCTGCTGCCAGCAACCCGGCGTACGCCACGGCCCAGCAGAAAGAGGAAATCATTCGTCTGCTGAACCACCCGGTGGTTACGCGTCAGGAGAAGACTAAAATGCTCCTGAACATCAACAAGCTGGATCAGGAGCGTGCTACGCAGGCTATTGCTAACCTGAAGAAGACCATCGACGACCGTGAGAACGGTCAGGTAGCTGCTTAAGCTGCCAAATCAAATAAGTTCTAAAAACCCGGTTCCAACAGGAGCCGGGTTTTTTTGTGGCCTTGCTGCCGCTATCAGGTCATGCCGGGCGTGAGCGATACAGCCGCGGGGCATATGTGCTTACCTGGATGTCTTGCTCACGCTCGACATGACCGAGCGCTGCTTAACTTCGTAATCCGAAAACCGCATCTATCGTGGCCGCACCTACTGAAGATATTCTTTCCGTTCTCCGCCAGCACTGGGGCCACGCGGCCTTCCGGCCGGGACAGGAAGAAATCATTCGCTCGGTGCTGGCGGGGCAGGACACCTTGGCGCTGCTGCCCACAGGCGGCGGCAAAAGCATCTGCTTTCAGGTACCCACCTTAGCGCAGGACGGCTTATGCCTGGTCATCTCGCCGCTGATTGCCTTGATGAAGGACCAGGTAGAAAACCTGCGTAAACGCGGCATCAAGGCCGAAGCGGTGTACGCTGGCATGAGCCACCGCGACATCGACCAGACGCTTGATAACTGCGTGTATGGACCAGTGAAGTTCCTGTACGTGTCGCCGGAACGCTTGCTGACGGAGATGTTCCGGGCCCGCGTGGGCAAAATGCGTGTCAAGCTCGTTGCGGTGGATGAGGCGCACTGCCTGTCGCAATGGGGCTACGACTTCCGGCCGCCTTACCTGCAACTCGGTGCCTTGCGCGAGCTGTTGCCCGGCGTGCCCGTGCTGGCTCTCACTGCTACGGCCACCGAGGAGGTGCGCGTGGATATTCGGGATAAGCTGCGGTTCGGCTCAACGGGGCAAACGTTTCAGCGCAGCTTCCAGCGGCCCAACCTGTCGTACTCGGTGCTCGATACCGAAGACAAGCTGCAACGGCTGCTGCAGGTGCTGAAGGGCGTAGGGCCCGGTAAGACGGCCGTGGTGTACGCCCGCACCCGCAAGCAAACCGAAGAGGCTGCCGCCTGGCTGCAACAGCACGGCCTGAGCGCCGCAGCCTACCACGCCGGCCTGCCCGCCGACCAGCGGACCCGCGTGCAGCAGGAGTGGACCGCCGACAAAACCCGTATTGTGGTAGCCACCAACGCTTTTGGGATGGGTATCGACAAGCCGGACGTGCGCTGCGTGGTGCACCTGGAAGCACCCGATTCGCTGGAGGCGTACTACCAGGAAGCCGGCCGCGCAGGTCGCGACGAACTCTACGCCTTCGCCGTGCTGCTTTGGGGCCCAAACGATGCCGACGAGATGCGCCGTCGCGTAACGCTCAGCCATCCAACCATTGACGTGGTGAAGCGGGTGTACCAAGCGTTGGCCAACTACTCCGGTACAGCTGTGGGCGGCGGGGAGTTGGTCGCGTTTGATTTCGACTTGCAGCAGTTTGCTCACACCTACCGTCTCAAGCCGCTGGACGTGCACAATGCCATGCGCACGCTGCAAAAAGAAGGCTTGGTGCAGCTAAACGAGGCCGTATTCAATCCTGCCAAAGTCTTCATTCCCATCGATGCCCGCGACCTGTACCGCTACCAAGTGGCCAATGTGAGGCACGACCAGCTGATCAAAGCCATTCTGCGGCTCTACGGTGGCGAGGTATTTACCTCCTTTCAGAATATTTCCGAAGGGGCTTTGTCGCAGCAGCTGCGCTGGAGCACCGTGGAAGTGCGCAAGACGCTGGAGTTTCTGCAGAAGTCGGGCATCTTGCAGTACCAACCGCGCCATGATTCGCCGCAGGCGCTGTTTACTACGCCCCGGCTGGATGCTGAACGCCTGCCAATAGATGTAAAAGCTCTTCAGAAAGCCCGGGAACGGGATTTGCAGAAAACCGAGGCCGTCATTCGCTATGCCAGCGGTACGCGCTGCCGGCAGCAGCTCCTGCTGGAATACTTTGGCGAGCTGGACAGCAAGCCCTGCCGCATCTGCGACCAGTGTCTGGCCGAAAAGCGTCGGCAGCAGCAGCAACCTGCCGTGGGCACTGATTTGCGGGAGCAAGTCCTGGTGCAATTGCGTACTGCCCCGCGTACACCGCGGGAGTTGCTGGCAGGCTTTCAGCCCGCGCAAGTGGATGCCGTGACGGCGCTCGTCCGGGATTTGGTAGACGTAGGACAACTGCGCTACACCGATGCCGGGCAACTGATTCTGGCGTAATGGGACCAGAAAAAGAAAGGCCCGCGCCATAGTGCGGGCCCACCTTTAAGGAATGTTTGGCTGGTTGAAAGCCTAGGGCTGGAGCCTAACCAGCATTGTAAGCGGTGATGCCGCCCAGCAGATTGCGCACTTTCTGGAATCCGTGCTGCTGCAGCAGAGCCTTGGCCGTGGCCGAGCGGCCGCCGCCTTTGCAATGCACCACAATTTCTTGGTCTTTCATAGCCTCCAGATCCTCGATTTTGGTAGGCAGCTCACCCAGCGGAATGTTCTGGCTACCGTCGATGCGGCTTTCTTCGTGCTCCCAGGTTTCGCGCACATCAATAATGATGGGCGCTTGATTTTGCTGTTGACGCTCTTTTAGCTCGGAGGGGGTGATGTCGTTCATGGGGAATGATGAGGAAGAGAACTAGGCGCTAATAAAGCAGATGCGAAGCGCCCTCGCTGCTAAAAAACGGAATTCTGCTTACTCCAGCCGCATTAGCGCTGCAATACCAGCCGGTGCGTACTCAAAGCGCCATCTGGCATGCTCAGGCGTAGCAAGTATACGCCCACCGGTAAGTGTTGCAGATCGAGCGAAGCTTGGCCGGCTTGGCTAGCTGGTTGCTGCCACACTTCCCGGCCCAAGGCATCGAGGATGGCAGCGCGGGCATACCGGCCGGCTATCTGTACATGGCCCGAACTGGGATTGGGGTAAACTTGGACTGCGGCGGCGCTTTGGCTGTTGCGGCTATTGGTAATAATGCCCGTCATGATGGGGCGCATTACCGGTACCACGTTGCGGTTCTGGAATACCGTCCACACGCCAGTTTCATTATCGTAGAACGCGTTGCGCGGCTGTTCACTGTTTAGATCAGCTCCGAACTGGATAAACAGGTTGGTAGCAGGCTGGGTGTAGCCGATGAAGAAGGTGCCGCTCACCGGCACTGGCGCATCGAAAACAACTTCTTGAAAACCGCCTGCCGCCACGGTGGTCGGCAGTGAAACTACTTTGGTGGCTTTGGGCTGCGCCGCTGGTAAGCCGTTGCTGCCCGCTTCCCACACCGCGAAGGTCAGCGAGATGGTGGGCGGAATGGTTACCCCGGTGGCTGCCGTTGCACCGGCGTAGTAGAAACGCAGACGCTGCACTTGGTCGGGGCGGTTGAGCACGAAGCGCATAGCGCGGGAAGTAGACCGGGCTTCGTTCTGGCGCAGCAGGGTAGTGGCCTCCGCAGTGCCGTCGTCATAGGCAAAGTAATTGGAGAGTTCGGTGATGCGGCGCACGGTATCGTTGGGTGCCGTGCGCGGATTCGTGGGTTGGTTCAGCAGCGAGATATAAATGCTGTGTTGCACCCGTTTCGGGTCCGACGATACCGGGATAGGGGTACTGCGAGCCGAGCCGCCAATGTAAAACTGTCGGGTGCCGGCAGCCTGCGTGCTGTTTCCGCTCAGAAATTGCGTTTCAGCACCGCCGGGCAATACGCGCACCACCCCGCGCCACGAAAAGGGCGTGGGCGGCACCGCGCCGGCATCCAGGTTATTGAAGGTGGTGGAGGTGCTGTCGTTAAGCTCAAGCTCAGGATTGGGAGCAGCATTGTATTGCCACACCGGCATCGCCGAATAGCGCTTCAGCAGCGATGATAAGGGCCGGCTCAGCACCACATCGGCGTACGAAACGTTGGTGGTGTCGCGGTTGCGGTCCAGTACCAGGTAATCAAGGTTCCAAGTGTCGCGGGTACCAAACTGATTGCCGGCGCTGCGGAAGCGAAACCGGAAGCCGGCGTGGAGGAAGCGTGCTTCGTTTACCGCAATAAAACGCTGCGCAAAATCGGTGCGCACCCCCTCGCTGGTGCGGCGCCACACGCGTACCCAAGCGCCGGTATTGGTCAGGAATTCTAACTCCAGGTACACCGAGCGGCTGCTGCTGTGCGCCGAAGGTGCCCCTACGATGCTCCCCGCCTGCCAAAAAAAGCTGAGGTAGGCGCGGTCGGTAGGCCGAACGCCACTCAGGTCGATGGGCTGGGAGGTGAGGGTGTCGGTAATGTTGTAGGCCGCTGGCACACCGTAGGGCTGACCGTTGGCTTTCAGGCCATCGAAGGTGACCACGCCGCGGGAGGGAGGTGCCTGCGCAAAACGCTCGTTGACCAGTGCGCCGCCCTTGGTTTCCCACCGGTCGGCGCTAGGGCTGCCTTCGCGTTGCCCGGCAAAGTCTTCAAAGAAAGGCAGCGTGATCAGCGTGGTGCGTTGCTGCTCTGTGGTAGCCTTGTGCTGTTGGGCACGCGCCGGATCGGCGGGCAAAGGCATCAGGCCGTCCTGCTGGGCCTGCAGCGTCAGCGGGCTCAGCCCCAAACCAAGCAGCAGACCCCAAACAATAACTGGTAAGCGTAGCTGAAAAGTCATAGGCGGGTAAGTTACACACCCCAAACGAGCCACTACCAGAAAAGATTATCTGAAACGCGCTATAATCTCCGTCTGGACGCAATAAAAAAGCAGCCAGGATTTCTCCCGGCTGCTTTTTTATTGCTCATACTCCCGTTACGGCTACTGCACAGCCTTGATCGGCTCCTGACCCGCAACCCACAAGTCGACGAGCTGGCCCGAGCGGATCGTGGCCCCGCCAGAAGCTTCCGGGCGCTGTTTCACCACCGTACCTTCCGTTTGGCCGGCCTCGGGAGCTTGATAGAATATTTCACCGATTTGCAGGCCCTGGCCTGCTAAGAGCGTAGTCGCCTCATCAGCAGGCATGCCTACCACACTGGGAACGGGGAATTCCTGGTTGCCGAGCCCGTCGCCTACTACCAGATCTACGCGGGTGCCTTTGGCAATAGGGTCGCCGGGCGCTATTTCCTTGCCGTTGACCACTTGCTTCAGCACTGCGTTCTGCCGCAGATCAGGCACGAGCGTAATGGTTCCCACCTGCAGGCCATAGCTGCTTAGAATCATTTGCGCGTTCTTTTGCGAGCCTTCCGTCAGCTTGGGCATCTTGATGACGGGGGGATTTTTCATCGCCACCGAGATGTAAATCTTGCGGCCCTCCTTCACCTTCTCCCCCGGCTTAGGCTCCTGCGTCAGCACCGTGCCCGGACGAATACCCGGCGTGTAGCTGCTATCATCCACAAAGTAGGCAAGGTCGCGCTCATCCAGATAATCCTCCAGATCAGCCATTTGCATACCCGTCACCTTCGGCACCGGTATGGTTTCGCCGTGATTGGTGGTAATGGGCAGGTACACGAAGAAAAACAGGAACAGCAGCAGCAACGACACCAGCCCAATCACCACAAGGTGCTTGACGAGGTCGAACCAGGTATCGGATTTAAGGAAAGCCATTTAAGGTGAGAGGTGAGAAGTGAGAGGTGAGATTGGGTGAGAAGGAAGCTGAAACGAAGTCTAACTTCTCGCTTCTAACCTCTCACTTCTGCTCTTGCCGTACTCCAGAATGCGGTCGATGAAGTCGTAAGGGGTGTAGCCGGCCAGGGCCGTCTGGTGGAAGATGCAGGTGGCGGGCGTCATGCCGGGCAGCGAGTTTACCTCGATGATGAGCACTTCCACGGCACCGGTCTCGCGCACCCGCACGAAAGCATCGATGCGGGCGTAGCCTTCGATGTTCAGCACCTCGGCCACCCGGCGCAGTTCCTCCTTCACCTCATCCGAGATGCGCTGGCGTTCTACAGCATCGGCTGCGTAACGCGCAGGCGTAATGTTCTGGCCTTCACCAGCCAGAAATTTCTCTTCCAGGCTGAGTACTTCACCGGTAGCCAACGCTTCCGAAGCTTCGAACACTTCGATGTCACGGCCGCCGTCTTGGCGACGGTGGGTGAGCAGGCCGCCGGTGATTTCCAGGAAGTGCTTGGCGCCGTCGCGGGAGATGAGCGTTTCTACCAGGAACACTTCCTTGCGCGGAAACTCTTCCTTGAAGCCTAGGCTCAGGGTGCGGGCGCTGTCTTCGAACAGGTCTTCCTGGTCGCGGAAGATCAGACGGCTGAAGGCTTCCAGCTCGGCGCGGTTCTTAATCTTCTTCACCGCCGATGAGCAGCCATCGTCGGAGGGCTTGGCGATGAAGGGGTAGTGAAACTGCTCTTCGAGCGAACGGTAGAAACCTTCCGGGTCGGCTTCCCATTCCAGCCGCGAGGCCAGGCGGTGTTCGGCCACGCGCAGGCCGGCTTCGCGCAGGCGGCGGTTGGTTTCGAACTTGTTGATGGTGATGCTCGATGACTCCACCCCCGAGCCGTTGTAGGGCAGGCCCACACGCTCCAGCTGCTGCTGCAGGGCGCCATCTTCGCCGGGGCGACCGTGCAGGGCAATGAATACCTCGTCTACGCGCTCCTTCAACTGCTCAAAGGTCAGTTGCTCGGGTGTAGCAACCGACAGGGCGGCGTAGGTGTGGGTGATTTGCGAAGCTTCCTGCCGAATGCGCTCCAGAATGGGATGCTGGCCTTGGCCCGCCTCGTAATGCCGCACTTTGTCGCGGATATCGTCGGCGTTGTCCTTCAGCATCACGTTGATGGGCAGCACGTACAGCTGGTAGTTCTCGGACGAACCGGTGAGGAACACCGGTACCGGCTCGTACTTCGCCGATGACGACAGCTTCTCGTAGATGTTGCGGCCGCTTTCCACTGAAATGTGGCGCTCCGACGAGTAGCCGCCCATAATCACGGCTACCTTCGTACGCTGGCGCTGTTCCTGCTGGCGGCCAGCTACGGCGGCATCCAGCTGCTTGAGCTGGCGGCCCAGCTTTACCGGCTGCAGCCCCGCCCGCCGACGCGCAGCCAAGGAAGTGCGAATCAGGTAGGTAAGGAATTGCGAGGGGTTCAGGCCGATTTCGGCTGCCTGGTGGAAGAAAAACGAGGCAGGCAGCATGCCCGAGGTGGTGTTCGGGTCATTCAGGAAAATATCGCCGCTGGCGGTAATGAAGCCGTCGAGGCGGGCATACACCTGGAAGCCGAAGGTGCGGAATAGCTGTTCGCACTGTTCGCGGATACGCTGAATGTCGGCCTCGGGCAGGTCGATGGGCGTAATCTTGCGGGCCATGCCCGGCAGATACTTGGAGCGGTAATCAAACATCTCCTCGCCCTTCACAATCTCGGTGGGGGGGAGGGCCAGGGGCCGGCCATCTACGTCTTCCACCACGATGCACGAAAACTCGCGGCCCTGCACGAAGGCTTCCACCAGCACTTGCTGCTCGCCCTGCACATTGGTCAGCCGCACGGAGTCCTGCAAAGTCAGGCGCCCATCAATGGCACGTAGCAGCTCCTCGGGCGAGTAAATCAGTTTATCGTCATCAGCATCCAGAATCACCGGCAAGCCGATGCCTTCGCGGATGTCGGTTAGCTGCTGTGCCCAGGCAATGCGCTCGTGCGCGCCGAGGTGCTGCCAGTAATCTTTCTGGATGGTGCGCCGGAACAGGCTGCGCTCTACGGCGGCCACAAACTTGGCTGGGTCGGCATCGCGCACGATGCTCACGCCGATGCTCGAACCCTGGCGCGGGGCCTTCACCACCAGTGGCAGGCTCAGCTCCTTTTCAAGGTAAGCCAGCAGGGCGTCGGGTTTAGCCGCGTCAAACTCCTCGGCGGTGAGCACGCGGAAGGCCGGTGAAGGCAGATTGAGCGCATGCAGTAGCGTCTTCTGCGCAATCTTATCGATGCCGAAGGCTGAGGGCAGGATGCCGGAGCCGGAGTAGGGGACGCCGTACCATTCGAGCAGGCCCTGGATGGCGCCATCTTCGCCGGACGGGCCGTGCAGGGCCAGGAAGGCGAAGTCCATGAGCTCAGGCAGCTCGTCGGGACGCAGGCGGCGGCCTACTTCCGCGATAATACGGTCCTGCTCGTCGCGGCTCAATTCGCCGAGGCTCTCCAGGTACACCTGCAGCTTCAGGTCGGAATGCGGCAAAGCCGACACCGGGGGATAGAAGTCGCGGATGGTACCTTTGTAGAGGTACTGCCAGTCGAGCAGGATGAAGTTGCCGTGGCTGTCCACGAACACCGGGACGGCCTGAAACAGCGACTTGTCGAGGTTGTCGTAAACCGTGCGGCCCCCCGCAAAGGAAATTTCCCGTTCGCGCGACGGGCCACCGAAGAAAATGCCAATTCTCATGCTGCTGCAAAGTTAGGCGAAAAAAGAGCGGCCCGCAGCAATCTGCGGGCCGCTCGGCGCCAAACAACGAAGTAGGCGAAAACGTTACTGCTGGCCACCGAAGAGGTAGCTTACTTGGGCATGCAGCACGGAATTGCGCTTGCCCTTGAAGCCGTTGCCGCGCATCACGCCCGTGATGTCGCCGCTGTAGCGCAGCGTCATTCCTAAATTTGGGAATACATCGTAGCTCAGGCCCGCGGCGTAGCCCAACTGGAAGGCGGCATAGTCGCTTCGGTCGAATCGGCGGCGGGTGTACGCGTCGGTAGTTAGGTGGCGGTGCATCGGGGTCGATAACGAACTGATCTGCGGACCAGCTTCGACTGCGAACCGGTTAAGGTCGAGATGACCGCCTGCCAGCACCGGCAAGCTGAAGTGCCGCAAGCTTACTCGGGCTAGGACGGGCAGTTCGTAGTAGTGCAAACGAAAGGAGCTTTCGCCCTTGCCGACATAAAGCAGCTCAGGTTGGAGGCTTACGGTACCGGTCGGGTTCAGGTCATAACGCATGAACAGACCGCCGCTGGCCCCTAAAAGCCGCTGACTGGCGTCTTGGGCGGCAGGGTTGGAAGCGTACGTGTGCTTCGCATACGTAGCGCCCAGCTTTACGCCGTAGCGGATTTGCTGCGCCGCGGCAGCTTGGCTTAACAACAAGCCAGCAAAGGCAAGTAGATAAATGCGGTTCATAAATAAGGAATATAATGGAGCGTGGAGCCGGGTCCGGATGGGCGCGGTTGGGAAGCAAATTTTAATGCTGGCAAATATAGGCTTGCCTTAATCCAGTTGAGTGCCAGGTTATGTAAATAGTAAATCTTGCATCCCTACCAAAAAACCGCGAACTACGCGGCGCTGCTGCGTATAACGGCAGCATTTCCGTTCCCCAACCCCCCGTCAGCTTATGCAGACTATTGACCAGTACAACTTCGCCGGCAAGAAGGCCTTGGTGCGCGTTGACTTCAACGTACCCCTCGACAAAGACTACCGCATCACCGACGACACCCGTATCCGGGCCGCCACGCGCACCATTCGTAAGATTTTGGCCGACGGCGGTTCCGTTATCCTGATGTCGCACCTGGGCCGTCCCAAGGGCGGACCGGAGGAGAAGTACTCGCTGCGCCACCTCGTAAGCCGCCTAAGCGCTGAGTACGGCATGGACGTGAAGTTTGCACCCGATGCCATCGGTCACGATGCGGTGGAAATGGCCGCTGCGCTGCAGCCCGGTGAAATCCTGCTGTTGGAGAACCTGCGTTTTTACCCCGAAGAAGAAAAGGGCGATGCTGCGTTTGCCCAGCGCCTCGCCAGCCTCGGCGACGTGTACGTGAACGATGCTTTTGGTACGGCACACCGCCGGCACGCTTCCACGGCCGTGGTAGCAGAGTCGTTTCCGCAAGCCCGCGTGGGCGGCTACCTGCTGCACAGCGAAGTAGAAAACGCCGACCGCGTGCTCAACAATGCCGAGCGGCCCTTCACGGCCATCATGGGCGGTGCCAAGATTTCGGATAAGATCGAAATCATTGAGCAGCTGCTGGACAAAGTAGATAATCTGCTTATCGGGGGCGGTATGGCCTATACCTTCGCCAAAGCTCAGGGTGGCGAAATCGGGGCTTCGCTGCTGGAAGCCGATAAGATGGACCTGGCGTTGAGCTTGATGCAGAAGGCCAAGGAAAAAGGCGTAAACCTGGTGCTGCCCGTGGATAGCCTAATTGCCGATAGGTTTTCGAACGATGCCAATATAGATGTGGCCAGCAACCAGCACATTCCGCCCACTTGGCTCGGCCTGGACATTGGCCCGGCCAGCCGCGAGCTGTTCGCTGAAATTATTCGGAAGTCGAAAACCATTCTGTGGAACGGGCCGATGGGCGTGTTCGAAATGAGCAACTTCTCGCTCGGCACTGAGTACGTGGCCCGCGCTATTGCCGAAGCCACCGAAGAGGGAGCCTACTCGCTTATCGGCGGCGGCGACTCGGCGGCGGCTGTAAACCAGCTCGGCTTTGCCGACCGCGTGTCGTACATCTCGACGGGCGGTGGCGCTTTGCTGGAATATATGGAGGGCAAGACCTTGCCCGGCGTAGCGGCGCTGCGTTAAGATTCTGCGCAATGCAAAAGGCCTCGCGGACACACAGTCCGCGGGGCCTTTTTGTATTAGTTCAAGCTGAAGCCTATGGGCCCGACAACCGCAGTGCTTTGACCAAATAATTGTTGTTTGAAGTGCTCCAGCTCAGCAGCCGTTATTATGCCGTGGTCGTGCAGCCAGGAGAGGCGCTCCAGCTGCCCTTCGGCCGGTAACAGCGGATCAGCGCGCAAATACTTACGACGGAGGTACTGAGCAGTATGCGCCTGCAACTCCCGTACAATTTCGGGTAGCCGTTGGTGGCCTGGGCCCAAGTCGATCAGGCTGATGTTGCCGCGGCCGGTGGTAATCACAAAGTGCCACTGCCACAGCTTGGCGGCATAGGCTATGACTACGCCCAGCAAACCCAGCAGGATAAGCAACAGCCACGCGGCGCTGTCGGGTCGGTCGCCGTGCAGCACGTAATCGTAGAAAACCTTACCGCAGCCGAACGCCAGAAAGCAACTGACCAAGGTGAGGCGTACCGGCACGCGCCTAAACTTGGCTGTGCCTATGGGTAGTAGGTCCTCGTACGGAATCGTCAGCTCGTTATAGGCATTGAGCGTTTGCTCCTTGAAAAGCAAGCCTTCGGGCTGCAGCGTCAGGGAGCGAGAGGTAAACAGAATACGCTGTTTAAACACGGGACCTCGCGGTAAATTAAGGGACGCTTAAAGATAGCGCGCGTAGGTCTCGGAGTGCTTATAGCTAAGAGCAAAAAGAGCCTAGACGGGCAGCTTTTCCTCTTCATCCGGCCGGCTGTACAGGTTGATCCATACTAGCTGGCGAAAGAAGTTGAAGGTAGTGCAGCATTCGGGGTCGTCGGAGGTAGCTGCACCGCGGGCGTGCCGGACAAATAGCTCGCGGGCCTGCTGATCGGGCAGCACCGTGAGGCTGCGCACATAAGAAGCATCGTCCTTGGGCAAGGCGGCGTGCGTGATGACGTCGTCGGGCGTAGTGGCTTCGCTCACGTCGCGGTGGCTCAGGCCGGCTTCGAGCATGTGGCCGGCAATGCGCTCGGCCAGAGTCCAGCGGAATTCAGGGGAGGTACGGTCGGGGTTAGCCATGGGCACAGGTACGGGGCTGGAAGCACGGTGTTGCGCCGATAGTGGCTAAGGCAGCAACCTGTGTTAGCGGAACGGCATCGATGTGAAGCACAGGAAGAAGATCAGTACCATCACCCAGCCCAGCACTTTGCGGCCGGTGGAGAGGGGGCGCTCATCGGTGGCCGGTGGGTGATAAATGCCCGTAAAGCGGCCCAGCAGCAAGCCAAACAACAGCCAGCCCGGGTTACCTTCTGCCGCTGGAAAGGCAGAAGCCACAGCCAGCTGCGCCGAAAACATGGCTAGCACCAGGAGCAGGACCCGGCGCCGGGTGGGCAATACTCGCTGGAGCACGCCAAACAAGTAAAGCAAGTAGAGCGGCCCACCATATAGCCACACTTCCCGCGATGAGGTGAGCGTGAACAGGCCCAGACCAGCGTAGAAAATGAAGCCCAAAAAAAGCACCGTCGACAACCGATTGAAGCGATGAAAGCCTAGCAGACCATAGAGTATGTGGCCGCCATCGAGCTGACCGATGGGCAGCAAGTTCAGGGCCGTGAAGAACAAGGCCAGCGAACCAGCTACCAGCAGCGGATAGTGTAGCAGTTCATTGGGATGGGGGAGGCGGGCTGGGTCGGCCAGCCACTGCTCCAACAGTTGGTACAGCAGGGGCCGCCCGAGGGTCATGCCCTCCTGGCCCTGGTACACGAAACGGGCATAGTCGGCGCCGTAAAAGCGGTACTCTGGGTGTAGCTGAAACACGTATTCCGCCGGCGGCAGCGTAAGGAAGCCGTACGCCAGCAACGGTACAGCTACGGCAAAGCCCGCCAACGGCCCGGCCAGCCCGACATCAAAAAACTCACGGCGCGAGTAGATCTTTTCCTTGATGCGGATGACGGCCCCAAATGTGCCGATACCAAATGGAACCGGCAGGAAGTACGGCAGCGAGGTGCGTATCTTATTGTAGCGGGCCGTGAAGTAATGGCCAAACTCATGCACGGCCAGTACGCCCAGAAAAGGCAAGGAAAACCAAAGGCCCCGCGAAATCTCAGCCCAACGCTGCGCGGCTGGTAGCTCAAACAGCTCCAGCGGCAGCCACGACCCGCTAACCCCCGTGAGCATGGCACCAGAAAGCGTGGTGGTCACGAGGGTGACCAGAAACAGGGTAATGTGTAGCAGTGCCGTGCGCCACAAAGGTGGCTCGGGCCGCTCGTAACGGCGCCAACGAGCCGCCGGAAATAAACGCCGTAGCGGAGCGGGCGTCGGCTCGCCGTCGTTAGGAAGCAGGCTCGGGAAAGGCACGGAGGGCAGCGGGGAGGGCTTGGGTGAGGGTAAGTGGCGGCTGCAGAAACAAGGTGCGAATCCCTAAGGCTTCGGCCGTCCGGATGTGTTGGATACTATCTTCAACGAAAAGAGTTTCCTCCGGCCGCCAGTTCATTTCGCGCAGCACATGCTCAAAGATTTCGCGGCCAGGCTTGCGCAAGCCTACCTCCTGTGAGTAGAATACGCGGTCAAGAATATCGGCAATGCCTTGCTCCATGCCGTATTGGCGGCGCAGCATCTCGTTGATGACGGCAATGTGGATGCTGTTGGTATTCGACAACAACGCAGTCTGGTAGCCTTCGCGGCGCAGCTCGCGGATGTACTCCAAGCGCTCTAGCGGCACATCGAGCAGCATGGCATTCCAGGCCGCATCCAGTTCGGCGTCGGTGGCGTGATTCAGGTCGTAGTGATGGCGCAGGCCGTTACGGAAGTCGCCGGGCGTGAGGCGACCAGTTTCCAGATCATCGAACAGGGCTGATTGGGCAGCTTGCGTAAATTCGATGGTAGAACCCTCGCGGCTCAGGGCACGCATAGCCTCTAAGGTCCGGTTGTAGTCGATGTTGATGATGACCCCACCGAAGTCAAATAACAAGTGAGGCAAACGGCGCGTAGCAGACATAAGCAGCAGAATTTGCAAATGAAGCCGCGAAATTGGTAGATTGCGCCGCCGAAACCAATTAACCTACCTTCAGGAAAGGGGTTTCAGCCGGGCCTATAGCTCAATCGGTTAGAGCAGCTGACTCATAATCAGCAGGTCGCTGGTTCGATTCCAGCTGGGCCCACAAAACCCCTTCACATCCATGTGAAGGGGTTTTTTTATTGACTATAAGTATCTTAGCTGAGCCTGTAACCAGTTGTGGCATTCAGTTCACAGTGCTGGTCGCCGTAACCCCTGCCGCATTTTCTGAACGGGGTTTGCAAAATGTGACGTCTACGGGTGGGCCGCTTAATACGCCGCATCGTGCGTGAGCCATGATTGCCAGTGGTTGACTGGGCGTGTTACTCAACTTTTAGCTGAGGGCCAAGGGAGCGTTGCCCAACAGCCCGGTATGGTGAGCCAAGCAACAGGAGAGGCCAAGCAGCAGGCTTTTACTGTCAGTGCATTAGATATAGGCCGCGTATAGGCCGCAAGGGCCTAAGCCTATCGAAGTAGAGTGTTAAACATACGCTCCTTTCCTTTTCCTAAAAGACTGCAGAAATGTGTCCTGGACAAGTTAAGGCGTACACGTTTCCGAAAGGCAACTTCGACCCAATAGACCCAACGGTGTGGGACATCCGTTACCCCCAAGTAACCTTCACCCGACTCTAAGTGGCCATGGAACCGCCGGGCTACGCAAGGGGCGAGTATTACTGCCGAAGGAAACCCTGCGTGTTTAAATATTGGAGCATGCTAAAAATCAAAAAGCCACTTTCCCTAAATAGGAAGTGGCTTTTTGATTCAGTCTCGGCAGTGAGCTACAAAATGCCTGTTGAATTGCGGCTGCTAGTTATGCCCTTTTTCATCTGCGTCACCAAGGCTTTGTTGGAGAGCGAAACTACTCCGTTGCCCTGACCCATGGTGCCGAACACCATGCTGACCACTTTACCGTCCCAAGTGTGCGTGTTGCCTTCCGCCGAGCCGGGGCCGTAGGACTGCTGTAGGGTGCGCAGAACACCGTCGTTGTTGGCCTGCCCCGACACGTTGACCATGATGGAGCACAACTGGTCATTGTAGAAAGTGTAGTGAATCCGGGCTACTGGGTAGCTGCCGAAGGTTACCCGCTTGGTGGAGCGCTCGTACACCTGTTTGGCGCCCACACTGCTCACGAGCTTCAGGCCTTCGAACTCTCTGGCCGACATTCCGAACGTGGCATCAAGCAGGCCGTTCTTCCGATCCAGTGCTGCTACTGATGGTTTGTTTTGGGCTGCGGCAGTGCCCGAAACAAGCATCAAGCACAGCAAACTGAGTAAGAAAAAATGTTTCATACCAGCAAGCTATCCAAAAACGGCCGCGCGGCCCAGCTTTGCCAGTCATTTTGTTGAGCTCCGAGACCGGAAAGCTTTAGCTGGTAACCGGTATGGAAGCATGGACCCGTCCACTAAGTGCAGGTGCTAGCCAATGCCTTGGCAGGGTGAGAATGGAGAGAAGATAGAAATAGTTGAAAAAAACCTTAATGGGAAGATCAGAGGAAAGCCAAAAGAGCTGCGGAGTAACACCTTTGTAGATGCTGGTGGTCCCTTTGGCTACAAATGGCTAGTGTTCAGTACATTGTAGGGTTAGGCTCAGACCAATTCGTAGATAAATCGGATATGCATGATAATGCATTAATGTTATTAAAAATTATACAAAACCATGTACAATTACACTGTTTATAAAATAAGTAATAAATTTTATAGCTTAAGGTATAAACAACCTTTACTTTGTTCGTATTAGTCCCTGATAAGCGGGCAAACGGCCTGACTTGTCCTATGCTTCGCCACCACTGCATACGTTAATATGGAACGGTACCGCCACTACTCTGACGCTTCACGCATAATCTTACCCCTTACTGATGTAGCCCTAATGTTCGGCGCTTTCCGCTGCGCCGGTTACCTGACGTCCGGTGATTGGGACTTTGAAGGAATGTATCCGGCGTTCTTCGCCGTATTTGCCTTACTCTGGTGGATCCTGTCGGGTCAATACGCCAATATTTACCGGGTCGACAAGCTTATTACTTACCCCGAGAAGCTGCTGTACTTAGTACGCACCTTCCTGCTACATGCCGTGCTATTGCTCACGGCCGCCGTGCTGATGCAACAGTACTGGGTACCAGCACGCTTTGTCTTTTCAGCTTATAGTTTCTCGCTGATGGCTGTGGTAGCCGGGCGGTTCCTGCTGGCCTTCTCATACCGCAAGTACCTACAAAACTTTGCCCGTCCCCGGAGCCGCTACACCATTATCGGAGCCGGCGAAAGTGGCCAGAGCCTGTACCGCTTCCTCGCCTCGCATGATCCAGTCGGCAACGAGTTCGTAGGCTTCTTTGCCGACGAGCCAGTAGCTAATGGCCTGCGCAACCTGGTTCGAGGCGGAATTTCCGATCTGAAGGAGTTCTGCCAACACAACCAAGTAGACGAAATCTACTTCGCTATGCCGCTCGACCGGCGTGACCTGATCGAGGAACTGTCACAGTTTGCTGATCAGCACTTCCTCTCGTTCCGCATCGTGCCCGACTTCCGCGGCACCGTACGCAAGGACGTGAATGTGTACTTCTATGACCACATGCCCATCCTCACCATCCGGCATGAGCCGCTGGGCATTCGTACCAACTTGCTCCTGAAGCGCCTGTTCGACATTGCCTTCTCTTTGTCGGTTATCTGCTTGGTGTTCCCCATCATCATGCCCATCCTAGCGTTGCTGATCAAGATGGACTCGCCCGGCCCGGTCTTCTTCAAGCAGATGCGCCCTGGTAAGCGTAACCAACTGTTCCCCTGCTACAAGCTGCGCACCATGAGCGCCGCCCACGGCCGCACCGAGTTGCAAGCCACCAAGAACGACCCGCGGGTGACTCGTGTAGGTGCTTACCTGCGCAAGTACAACTTGGATGAGCTGCCCCAGTTCTTCAACGTGCTGCTGGGTCATATGTCGGTAGTAGGTCCGCGCCCCAACATGGTGTCGCAGCTAGAAGAGTACTCCAAGCACATCAGCCACTACCAACTTCGTCATGCTGTAATGCCCGGCATTACCGGCTACGCCCAAGTGAATGGCTACCGCGGTGAAACCCGCGAAGCCGGTACCATGGAGAAGCGCGTGGAGTACGACCTGAAGTACATGGAGAACTGGTCGTTCGGCCTCGATATGAAAATCATCGGCCAGACCGTGTGGAACATGGTCCGCGGCGAAAAGAACGCCTACTAGCGGTGATACCGTGCATGGGAAACAGGGGCGTTTCGGCTCGGCTGCACCTCTTGTTTCCCATCCACTTGCTTTCCTCCACCTTCCAGCCACTCCACCGTGCTGCCCCGTCATCCTGTTCTGAATACCTGGATTTCTACCGGTACCTCTGAAGCTTTTATCGATAACATTCTGAAGCTAGGCGCGGCCCGAACCTCCGACTATGTGTGCTTTGCCAACGTGCACATGGTGGTAGAGGCTTACCGGGAACCCCGTTTCGGTGCCATTGTAAACAACGCTGCCTTAGTTGCCCCCGACGGTAGCCCCGTTGCTGCCGCCGTCCGGTGGTTTGGTGGCCCAGCCCAGCCCCGCGTAGCCGGCATGGATGCCCTGCCACTCTTACTCGAAGAGGCAGCCCGGCGCGGCCAATCGGTTTATTTCTACGGCACCACTCCTGAAGTGCTTAGTGCCATCGAGCAGCGTGCCCAACGCGAACTGCCTACGTTGCGTATCGCCGGCATGTACTCGCCGCCCTTCCGGCCGCTTACGCCCGAAGAAGACGAGGCCGATGTAGCCCGCATCAACCAGGCCAATCCCGACTTAGTGTTTGTGGCCTTAGGTTGCCCGCGCCAGGAGCAATGGATGGCGGCTCATCAGGGCCGCGTTAAGGCCTGCATGCTGGGTGTGGGTCAGGCCTTTCTCGTGTATGCTGGAATGGAGCGCCGCCTGCCAGCTTGGGCCCGCCGCTTATGGCTAGAGTGGGCTTACCGACTATGGCTGGAGCCGCGCCGTTTGTGGCGCCGTTATCTGGTTACCAATTCCCGCTTTGTATGGC
Organism: Hymenobacter sp. FMD4; assembly: GCF_058932745.1. Classification (NCBI taxonomy): domain Bacteria; kingdom Pseudomonadati; phylum Bacteroidota; class Cytophagia; order Cytophagales; family Hymenobacteraceae; genus Hymenobacter; species Hymenobacter sp. FMD4. The sequence goes on along the minus strand of NZ_JBZYWH010000024.1, from coordinate 15,231 downwards.
TGATTTCCAAACGTGCTGTGCAGCATCTAGTTGGAAGACCGATTGACTCGGTACCGCCCAATAATGTGGGAATGGTGTAACAAAATTTTGCACTGAACGAATACTTATTATACTTCTGAAAATTTATAGTCGTATTTTTAATAAAAAACATATAATAAAAAATATCTTTCGTCATACTGAGCCGGACGTAAGATCTACCCATCAATTCCTAAGCATATCCCCTTAAGCGGCTCAGGTCTCCTCCACCAAACCTCCTCCACCTTTTATGAAAGCTGTTATACTGGCGGGCGGCTACGGCACCCGTATTAGCGAAGAAAGTGGCATGCGCCCCAAGCCCATGGTTGAAATCGGCGGTCGTCCGATCCTGTGGCATATCATGAAGCTGTATTCCGCGCACGGTATCCGCGATTTTGTGATTTGCTGTGGCTACAAAGGCCACATGATCAAGCAGTATTTCTCCGACTACTTCATGCACAATGCAGACATGACGTTCCGGCTCGACCGCAACGAAATGCAAGTGCACCGGAATAACTCAGAGCCCTGGACGGTAACGCTCGTGGACACCGGCCAAGAAACCATGACCGGCGGCCGCTTGCGCCGCGTGCGGGAGCACATCGGTAATGAAACCTTCTGCATGACTTACGGCGACGGCGTGGGCGACATCAACATCCGCGAAGCCGTTCGCTTCCACCGCCAACAAGGCACGCTGGCCACGCTCACGGCCGTGCAGGTGCCGGGCCGCTTTGGCGTATTTACGCTGGGTGAGGGCGAGGGCCAAGTCAATTCCTTTACCGAAAAGCCTGAAGGAGGTGATTCGCCCTGGGTAAACGGTGGCTTCTTCGTGCTAGAGCCAGAAGTGCTCGACTTCATCGATGGCGACGATACGGTGTGGGAAAAAGGGCCACTGGAGCGCCTGGCTACTATGGGCATGCTCAGCGCTTACCGTCACCAAGGCTTCTGGCAGCCTATGGACACGCTGCGCGACAAGCACTTGCTGGAAGGCATGTGGGAGCGGGGCGAGGCCAAATGGAAAATCTGGACTGATCAACCCGAACTGCACCAAGCCGACCCGGTGCTGGAAGAAATTCTCTCGTCGCCGGTGCGGGCTCCGTACGGACAGCGCGTAGCGGCGCCCACGGTAATGCCCCGCGACTAAGGGCTGTACTGCTCTCTTTCCTGGCCGATCCTCCACCTTCTGCCTTCACCTCATTAATGAAACCGCTCCGCCTCCTTATCACCGGCAACATGGGCTACGTAGGCCCTGGCGTGGTGCGCCACCTTCGCCAGGCCTTTCCCCAAGCCGAGCTGATCGGATACGACATTGGCTTTTTTGCGCACTGCCTCACTGGAGCTGTGTGCCTTCCCGAAACGCGCCTCGACCGGCAGGTATTCGGCGACGTGCGTCAGCTGCCTGCCGAACTGCTTGAAGGCATCGACGGGATAGTGCACCTGGCTGCTATTTCCAACGACCCCATGGGCCACGCCTTCGAGGAGGTGACCCTGGAAGTAAACTACCGCGCCGGCATTCGCATTGCCGAGCTGGCCAAGGCAGCTGGCGTGAAGTCCTTCGTGTTTGCGAGCAGTTGCAGCATGTACGGCGCCGGAGCCGATGCGCCCCGCACCGAAACCTCCGAGCTGAACCCACTCACGGCCTACGCCCGCTCCAAAGTGTTCAGCGAGCAGGATTTGCAGCCGCTGGCCGATGACGACTTCCGCGTGACCTGCTTACGCTTCTCCACCGCCTGTGGCTGGAGCGACCGACTGCGTCTTGACTTGGTCCTCAATGACTTCGTGGCCGGCGCCGTAGCCAGCCAAGAAATCAGCATCCTGAGCGACGGTACGCCGTGGCGCCCGCTGATTCACGTGGATGACATGGCTCGCGCCATAGAGTGGGCCATTCAGCGCCCATCCGACAACGGTGGAGCTTTCCTAGCCGTAAACGTGGGCGCCGATGAATGGAACTATCAAGTGCGTGACCTGGCCCAAGCCGTGGCCGCTGCCGTACCCGGCACCCGCGTGATGCTCAATGCCAGTGCCCCGCCCGACAAGCGTTCCTACCGCGTCGATTTCAGCCTGTACCGCCAACTAGCTCCGAGCCATCAGCCCCAGCGTACCCTCGCCGACGCCATCGAGGAACTGCGCGACCGGTTGGCGGCCATGAACTTCCGCGACGCGGATTTCCGTAGCTCGCAGCTGATGCGCCTGCGGGTGCTCACGGCGCTGTCGGAAAGCGGCCATCTCACCAAGAATCTTGACTGGAAGCGCCCCGCCGCCACCGTGGCGCAACCTGAACCGGCTGTTGAGTCGGCCTTGCCCGTAGCCTAGCGTCGCCACGCGCTATTCTGCTCCTCCACCTATTACCTGATTAGCCATGATTTTCTTCGAGACGGAATTGCCCGGCGCCTACATCATCGATGTGGAGCGTATGGCCGATGAGCGAGGCTTCTTTGCCCGCTCGTGGTGCGAAGAAGAGTTTGCGGCCCACGGCATCGTGGCGCCGCCCTTGCAAGCCAACGTATCGGCCAACCCGAAGAAGGGCACCCTGCGCGGCATGCACTACCAGATGGCCCCGCACGAAGAAACCAAGCTGGTGCGCTGCACCCGCGGCGCCATTTACGACGTCATCGTGGACCTGCGCGAGGAGTCGCCCACCTACGGCCAGTGGCTGGGCGTGGAGCTAACCGCTGATTCATTCCGCATGCTGTACGTGCCGGCCCGCTTTGCCCACGGCTTCATCACGCTGCAGGACAACTCCGACGTGTGCTACCAGGTATCGGCCCGTTACGCCCCGGGCTTTGAGCGCGGTCTGCGCTGGAACGATCCGGCCATTGGCATTCAGTGGCCCATGGAACCTGTGATTATCTCCGAAAAAGACCAACGTCACCCCGATTTCTCCCTGTTGGTGTCGCAGTAAGGCTCACTGCCCTTTGCCCACCAATCTCCACCTCTTCCGCCTAGCCTTTCTGAGCCATGAATTGCCGCCACTGCGACACCGAGCTACATCACGTATTCGCTGATCTGGCCCATTGCCCGCCATCGAATGCCATGCTTACGGCCGCCCAACTTGATGAGCCCGAGTTGTACTACCCGCTCAAGACCTTTGTTTGCCACAGCTGCTACCTAGTGCAGATTGGGGAAGTCAAAAAAGCCGTCGAAATCTTCGATGGTGAGTACACCTACTTTTCATCATACTCTACCAGCTGGCTGGCTCATGCTCGCCGCTACGTGGATAAGATGATGGACCGCTTCGGCTACGATGAGAATTCCTTGGTAATCGAAGCCGCCTCCAACGACGGCTACTTGCTGCAGTACTTCCACCAGCGCGGCGTGCCGGTGTTGGGTGTCGACCCCACGGCCAATACGGCTGAGAAAGCCGCTGAGAAAGGCGTGCCGACGCGCGTTGACTTCTTCACTACTGCGCTGGCCGAGGACCTGGCCGCCACCGGCAAACAGGCCGACCTGCTCATCGGCAATAACGTGCTGGCCCACGTGCCCGACATCAACGACTTTGTGGGCGGCATGAAAGCGGCCCTGAAGCCCACGGGCGTGGTCACGATGGAATTTCCGCACCTGCTGAATCTGGTAGAGCAGTGTCAGTTCGATACTATCTACCACGAGCATTTCTCATACCTCTCGCTGAGCGCCGTAACGCGCATCTTCGCCTCGAAAGGCTTGACCATTTTCGACGTGGAGGAACTGCCCACGCACGGCGGCTCGCTGCGAATCTTCGCCCGCCATACCGCTGACGAAACCAAGCCGGTAACGGCGGCCGTGACTGAGCTGTTGGCCCGTGAAGAGGCTGTAGGTACGCTAACCCTGGAGTACTACCAAGGTTTCCAGCCGCGCATCGATGCGGTGCGGGCCGGCTTCCTCGAGTTCCTGCTGGAGCAGCGCCGCGCCGGCAAGAAAGTCGTTGGCTACGGGGCCGCTGCCAAAGGCAACACGCTCATCAACTACTGCGGCATTCAAGGCAATGGCATGATTGAGTTCGTAGCCGACGCCTCGCCCTACAAGCAAAACAAGTATTTGCCCGGTAGCCACATTCCGGTGATGGCGCCGCAGATGATTCGGGAAGCGAAACCCGATTATGTGGTCATTTTCCCGTGGAATCTGCGCGAAGAAGTAGCCGAGCAGCTGTCGTTTATCAGCGAGTGGGGCGGTCAATTCGTGGTTGCTATTCCGGAGCTTCAAGTATTCAGCCCCACCCATGCACTCCGCGCCGACGCTGTCTGCTGAGCCTGAGGTAGCAGAAGCTGCCGCGCCCACTGTCGCTCACAGCGGCCAGGCACTGCACGCCCTGCTCACCGAGCTCTACCCGCTGCCGCGGAGCCTTACCGGCGACGGTGTACGCCAAACCCTGCGCCTGCTGCAGGAGCGGCTGCTACCCGGTCTGGTGCTGCACGAGGTGCCCAGCGGCACACCCGTGCTCGACTGGACCGTGCCCGCCGAATGGCGCATTCGCGACGCTTACATTAAAAACTGGTCGGGCGAGCGGGTAGTAGATTTTCAACAGCACAACCTGCACGTGCTGGGCTACAGCACTCCGGTGGATGGATGGTTGTCGATGGAAGATCTACGTCCTCATCTCTACACGCTGCCTGAGCAACCCGATTTGATTCCGTACCGCACCTCATACTATCAGCCCAACTGGGGCTTTTGCCTGACGCAACGTCAGCTGGAAGCCTTGGACGAGCCCGGCTACGAGGTGTGCATCGACAGCGAACTGGACCCGCACGGCTCGCTCACATACGGTGAACTGCTGCTGCCAGGCGAGGAAGAAGCCGAAGTGTTGATTTCTTGCCACGTGTGTCATCCATCGTTGGCCAACGACAACCTCTCGGGCCTGGTGGTGGCAGCCACTTTGGCGCATGAGCTAAGTCAGCGGCCGCACCGGTTGTCGTACCGCTTCGTGTTTGGGCCGGGTACCATCGGCTCCATCACCTGGCTAAGCCGGCAAACCCCGGAAGGGCTAGCTCGCATCAAGCACGGCCTGGTGGCCACGCTACTCGGCGGCCCCGGCGCTTTCACTTACAAGCGTACTCGCTTGGGCAAGGCCGATATCGATAGGGTAGTGGCCAGCGTGCTGCGCCTGAACGGTTATGCCCACGAACTTCGCGACTTCGTGCCCTACGGTTACGACGAGCGGCAGTACTGCTCGCCTGGCTTCGACTTGCCGGTGGGCTGCCTGTCGCGCACGCCGCACGCCGAATTCCCGGAGTACCATACATCGGCTGACAACTGCGACTTCGTGCGGCCCGAACAGCTGGCCGAGTCGCTGGAACTCTACAAACAGGTGGTAGCGGTGCTGGAAGGCAACGGCCGTTACCGCAACCTGCAGCCCTACGGCGAGCCGCAGCTAGGCCGGCGCGGCCTCTACGGAGCCGTAAAGGGCCAAGGCAACCCGCGCGAGGCCGAAATGGCTTTGCTCTGGGTGCTGAGTTACTCTGATGGGCAGCACGATCTGCTGGCCATTGCCGAACGAGCTAACCTTCCTTTTGCGGCCATCCGCCGTGCGGCTGATCAACTTCTCACTGCCGACTTACTATCTCCAGTGACGAATTCCAACTAACTGCGCTTCCCTCTACCTACCTCGCTCCACCCTTTTCAACGCCTACTAGTATGGAAACCGATCTGCTAGTTGCCGTGACGGATAACTCCGCCGCGTCCAAAGCTTGCCCGGTATGTGGCTCTACTTCCGGTGAGATATTTTACGAAGTATCAGGAGTACCCACCCAGTCGGGTATTCTGTGGCCTACTGCTACCTCAGCTCGTCAAGCTCCCGTTTCAGATATTCGGCTGTCGTTTTGCCCGCATTGCCACTTCATGGGCAATGAGGCTTACGAGGCTTCTAAAATTACCCATACCCGCAACGACTTTTCGCTCGAGTTTTCGCCGTCCTTTCGGGCTTTTACGCAAGGGCTGGCCACTGACTTGATTGAGCGCTACAACCTGCGCAACGGCTACATCGTAGACATCGGCTGCGGCAACGGGGACTTCCTGCGTACGCTGTGCCGGCTTGGCCAGAACACTGGCCTGGGCATCGATCCTGGTCATGCCTTGCCTCCCGGTCTGCCTGAAGGAACCGATAAAGAACTAGGCGTGGCGTTTATCAAAGATTTCTTTGGGCCAGCCACGGCACACATTGTGAAAGGTGCCAGCCTTATTAGCTGCCGCCACATGCTAAATGTGATGGCCGGCAACCCAGGTGACTTTGTGCGTGGCCTGCGGGTTTCGATTCCAGAAGGCGAACAGCCGCTCGTGTATATCGAAGTGCCTAATGCACTGTATGATATAGGAGAACAAGTAGTGTGGAATATTGTAAACGAGCACGCCTGCTGGTTTACGCCGGCCTCTTTGGCTTACCTGTTCCGATGCAATGGCTTTGAAGTGTTGGAGGTTCATCCTTGCTGGCACGACGAGTACATCGGGCTGGTAGCACGCCCCGTAGCCATTCCTAATTCTGAAGATGTTTTGCCAACGTATGACCCTACCACGCCCGATGCCGTACAAGCATTCGGAACCTCTGCCCGACAGGTAATCGCAGAATGGCAGGCCCGCGTGACGGAGCTGCAGCGCAGCGGCCGCCGGGTAGTAGGCTGGGGTGCCGGTTCGCGGGCTATCAGCTTTCTGACCACCTTCGATCTGAACGATACCGTGGTGGCTATTGTCGACATCAATCCCCGTCGTCAGGGGCAGTTTCTGCCACTTACAGCGCACCCCGTCATTGCGCCTGAAGAGCTGGCGGCTTATAAGCCTGATGTGTTGCTGATTACCAACCCCACTTACGCCGACGAAATCAAAGCTCACGTACGCCAGATGGGCATCACTTGCGACTTTCTGGTGCTTTAGTACCCCGCAGGTTCCGCCTCTTGTTGTAAAGTAGCTTCTACTCCTTCCGCCATGACTCCCGCTTTGCTCTCCGTTTCTGCTTCTTCCGCTGAGGTGTCCGCTGTCGACGGGCCTGCCGGCTCTGAGCCGACCGTGCCACAGCTGGCCCTGAGCCACGCTGAGCTTACGGAGCGTTTTCATAACGCTATTCCGGGAGGGAGCCATACTTATGCCAAAGGCGACGACCAATTTCCCGAGGACATGGCGCCTTACATCGTGCGCGCCAAAGGCTGTCGGGTATGGGATACTGAGCACAAGGAATATCTGGAGTACGGCATGGGGCTACGTGCCGTCACGCTTGGGCATGCTTTTGGTCCTGTAATGCGGGCAGCCCAGCGCGAAATGTTACGGGGCACTACTAACGTGGGCCGTCCTACGATGCTGGAGCTAAAAGCTGCCGAAGATTTTCTGCAGACCACCGGCGCCGGCGACATGGTGAAATTCGCCAAAAACGGTTCTGACGTAACTACTGCCGCTGTGAAGCTGGCCCGCGCCGCTACTGGCCGATCTTTGGTAGCTATCTGCAAAGAGCATCCGTTCTTTTCTACCGATGACTGGTTTATCGGCACTACGGCGGTAGGAGCGGGCATTCCGCAAGCTGTCAAGGACCTTACCCTGACCTTTCACTACAACGACCTCGCTAGCGCCGAGCGGCTTTTTCAAGAACACACCGGGCAAATTGCCTGCCTGATTCTGGAGGTAGAAAAAGACGTACCGCCTATGCCTGGGTTCTTGCAAGGGCTGCGGCAGCTTTGCGACCAGCACGGCACGGTACTGATCTTCGATGAAATCATCACCGGTATGCGGTGGGATGTAGGCGGTGCCCAAGCGGTGTACGGCGTGCGCCCCGATCTGAGTACCTGGGCCAAGGGACTGGGTAACGGTTTCAGCGTGGCGGCCCTCACAGGCCGGCGCGAACTAATGGAGCTAGGCGGACTGCGCCATGATAAAGAGCGCGTGTTCTTGCTATCAACCACTTACGGTGCCGAGAGCCATACCTTGGCTGCTATGCGTGCCGTACTTGCTACCTATCGCAACGAGCCCGTAATTGAGCACATGCGCGAAGCCGGCGGATACCTGCGGCGGCTGGTGGCACAATCCATTGGAGAGCATGGCCTCACTGGCCACTTTGCGCTGATGGGCCCGCCACAGTGCTTGCTGTACGGCACCCGCGATGCGCAACAACAGCCTTCGCAAGGCTTCAGAACCTTATTCCTGCAAGAAACCTTGCGTCGCGGCCTCATGTTGCCTTCTCTCATAGTAAGCTACGCGCACCAGCCCGCCGACATTGAAATCACCGCCGAGCGCATCCACGAAGTGCTGGCCATCTACCGTCGTGCCATCGATGAAGGATTAGAGAAGTATTTGCACGGAAGACCCGTGCAGCCAGTGTACCGGGTACGAAACTGAAAGGTGGAGCAGTTTCGTCACTTAGGTGCCGCCCCGTCGGGCCCGCAAGGGACCGGCGGGGTTGTTATTTTAAGGCAATCCTGATCCAACTCTGTCAAGGCATAATGCCGCCAGCCCCTGACAAGAGCTGATGTTATTTTCTCGTGATAGAGAGCCATCAATGGGCGTTCGTTCACCGAGATGCCATTAATAGCCCTTCACGTCACATCTGGCCCATCTCTTGTCAGATGGTAAATTCCTGATTAAGGCTACGCCGGTAAGCACGCCTAATCATTGGCAAGCTGAACATGACCAATTGTGAGGATCGTCGTATATCTATCTACTCACCCACATCCAGTTCTTCTGTTATTAAGCTCCTTTAATTGTCTCTTGACCCCGCCAAGGCCTCCCAAAGAACTTCTGAAAATGAGAATTTCTCGGTCATACTAAAACGGAAAACGCCCGGCTCATAAGTGCCGGGCGTTTTCCGTTTTATAGTCAGCTTAAGCTGTGCTGGATAGGAGTGCCGAACTGAGCTTCAGTAGCAAGTAATACCTGAGACAGGCATTATACGGTAGGCAGAGCTGGTAGTAGGGGGCGTACCATGCGCTCATCCATCCAGGTAATTAGGCGGAAGGCCGTACGTACAGGCAGCCAACGGAGCGGTACGCGCAGCTCGCCAAGCTGTGGGAGGGAGAGTAGTTTAAATGCCTGACGCGCACTGCCAATGTCGCCGCGGTGCAGAGCCCGGTACGTACCCGCCAATATAAACTGGTGAAAGAAAAGTGCTTTGGCCTGAGACAGTTGCTGCGGCGACAACAGTTTTTCCTTTTCAATCTTGCCGAAGATGCGCAGCAGTTGGCCTACGGTATTCTCGTTGAAGATATAGGCCGTGATTGCCCCGTCGTGCAGAGTATAGGCCCCGGTGCACGCTGGAATGCGCAGCACGCCGTGGGTGGCAAAGATGCGGGCCCACAGGTCGGTGTCGCCGGTGCTGCCCTGCAGTTCATCGAGGCAGCCAGCCTCCATGTACGCGTCGCGGGTGATAATAATGGCGGGGATGCGCACAAAGGAAGAGTCGGTCAGCACGCGTTCCAATGCGTGCGTTGGCGACATGTACGTTTCATGCGCTACCTGCTGACGGCGAATTACGCGCTTTTCGATGTCAACCAGCTCTACCCCGAATAACAACACCTGATGGGTATTCCGTACGCGGCGCAAAGTTTTAATCATCTCTTCCAGACCACCTGGCAGCAGGTAATCGTCGTCGTGCAGGTGCATGATATAATGTCCCCGGGCACGCTCTACGCAGATGTTAAAGTTGGTGACGGCATTGCCGCCGGGCGCGTTGCGGTAATACCGCCACTGGTTGCGGGGCTGATCAGCCAGCACTTCGTGCGCTACTTGGCCGCACAGATCGTTCTCCACGGAGTTGTCGGACACGATTATCTCCACATCGGCGGGCAAAGGGCCAATGGAGCGGAGTGAGCGGGCCAGCAACTCGGGCCGGTGGTAGCACGGTACACAAATGCTCAGCAGTGGCTTCTCGGGTTCAGTTGGTGGCTGTGACTTTACCACAGGCTTCCAGCCCCGGCGCGCACGTCTCTGAATGAGGCGTCGGCTGTGCAGCACATCGCGGCGATGCTTCCACACATAGCGGTAGGCGCTCAGCGAGCGACGCTCCATCATCAGGGTGTACAGTAGAATACCCATCTGGCGCGGTAGGGCGCGCAACCAGAATTGCCACTTGCCCGATTCGGGGGCGTTTTTCATCATCATCAACAGCTGATTCTTTACCGCATCAGCTTTGATGGCTCCCGCCAGGCGACGGCGCAGGCCTAGGTCGCCGGGGCGGAATACGCGCGGGTGAATAGCCCGGCAGGTGGGCTCAAACCAGCTGCGCCAACCGTATATGCTGCCGCGCCAGGATATATCCCAGTCTTCTTTATGGGCAAAGAAACGTTCGTCAAAAAACTCTCCTTCCACGCGCAAGTCATCAATAAAGCGCCGGCGGTACAAGGGCAGTGCGCCGTCTACGCCGTCAACGAACCGGCCCACGAGAGGCACTTCGCTTAAGCGTTTGCCGTGGTGGCACAACTGATAACGACCATTGGGAAGGCAGTTCATGCCGGCCGAATCCACGATTGGGTCCTCTTCGGCGCTCTGCGTAAGCAGGCCGCATACGATGCCAATGGTTTCGTCGCGTTCCATGGCAGCTACGGCGCGCTCCACGTAATCGGGCTGAAGCACTACATCGGGATTCACTAAGAGCACAAATTCCGACTCGGTGCGGTCGAGCACATAGTTATGACCGCCGCAGAAGCCGGTGTTCTTGGCCGAGCGGTGCAGGTGGACACGGGAATCGTTGGCTGCCATGCGCTCTACCAGTGTGCAGGTAGCATCAGCAGAGGCATTGTCAACTATCCAGATTTGGATATCGGTATACGTTTGCGCTAGCACCGAGGCCAGACATGCCTCGATTGTGTCAGCGCTATTCCAGGTGACGATGGAAAGCAGGATCATGTAGAAAAAACAGCCAGGTGGAGGAGGCAGGTAGAGAAGCTGCACCGATTGGGGGCAGCTTAAAGGCAGTGGCGCAAAAGCTCTTGTGGCGCAAGCGGCTCCAGCGTCAAATAAGCGGTAAGCAGTTGATTGGTAGCCGCTAGGCCGGGTAATAGTCTATGGACGCAGTTGTTGGGCTTCTACGTAGGCAGGACGTTGTCCTCCGTCAGCAAAAGTCGACATCGTAAAGGTGTATGGAAGGCAGAAAGTCAAGTTGTTGCATACTGAACTGCGGTGAAGTGGAGCCATTGACAGTTTGATTTGACTTTACTCACAAATTATTGTATTTGTTTCGGTATAAGCAAAGTAGTTTGTTTAAATAATTATTGCGCGTATGTGTTAATTTATATTAATGAGCTAAAAAGCCTATGCCGGCATTGTTTGAATGACTACACTCTATTTTCATCAAGTGCTCATGAAAATTGAACACGCTAAAACGCCCACCGGGGCCAGTAACTGATGCTGGCCGGTGGGCGTTTTAGTTTAGTAGCCCTAAAGCAAAAGCTTAAGGCAAGTCGACGGTAGCTTTTTGGGAAGTTGGTGTGCTACTTGTTCGCAGCTTTGGCGCAGCGGCGGGGCGTGTGGGGGCTTCTGCCTTTGGCTGCTGCTGAGGTACCACCTCAAAGAGCGAAACGGTGTACGGGAATTTTTGAAAGTAGCTGACTGGCCTGCCGAAAGTGTCGAAATGCTGTTCCACCAGGACTGAGGGAGTGAACGAGGGGTCGTGATACCATTCAGGTTGCAGTACATAGTCGCCGATGGCATCCCGGTTGATGTAGTCGTACACGAACCAGATCCTTTTCTTATTCTTGAACGAAGCAAAATCCGGCTGCAGGTTGGCTAGATAGTGCTGCGGGTTATGCGAGCTGTTTTTGACGTAGCTCCCCAGTACCGCGTCGTACTTCAACTGATACGCCACCTTGTAGTAATCGTAAGCATGGCGCATATTCCAGAACACGTAGACTACGTCGCCGGGCTGGTAGTGCTCATTGACATACAGTAACGCTTCCCGGTTGTACTCGCCGTTCATCATCAGGTATGGGTTGCGCACTTGGCGCGCCGCATTGACTACTGCAGGCAGCAAGAGCAGTGCGATGGCCGCAAAAGCCAGCTTTCGGTTTCGGACGAACGCCGCAAATAGCTTGTCTACACCTACGCCCATCACCACAAGCAGCATAGGAGCAATGAACAGGGTGAAGCGGCCGTAAATAGGGTACTGTTTGAAAGCGGAGGCTGCAAATATTAGTAGGATGGGCAGCAGCAGCATGGCAAAGTGCAGCCGGTTCACTTTGTATAAGCCAACCAAGCCCACTATCATTACCGTCGATTGCAGCCAGCCTAACTTTATAAGGTGCTTAATGTCCGTGCTGTTCAGGTATTTGATGTCGCCGTCGAGGAGTAGCAATGAGCCCAGCGGGTGGATGAAAAAGTTGTAAGGCTTATTGAAGTACCACGACAGGCGCAGATCAGACAAAGACGTAGGTGGAACAGGCATAAACCCATCGTACACCTTATAAAAGAAGTAGATGAGCCAGCCAGATTCGCTGTATTTGCTGATGAAGAAAACGTACTGCAGGCCGAAACTCAGCACCCAGATAGAGAACGGAATGGCATAGCGAAAAGACTTTTTCCACTCTTTATTCAGCAGCGCATTGGTGTACAGCACAAGGGCGATGCTGGCCAGCACGAAGATCAGCGAAAATGAAAACCACAGTGCCAAGCCGCCCAGCACGCCCCACTGTAGCATCGCACCGGTATCGTAAGTGCGGTTGCGGTAGCGGATATAAAGCCAAAGCGCCAGCACCGAGGTAAAGAGCTCGGCGCAGTACTGCTTGGCTTCTACCGAGTGGTAGATGGCCGGCGACGAGAAGGCTAGAATGGCCACGGCTGCCAATGCTCCCCAGGGTTTGAGAAAATGCTTCGCAACGGGCACAAACAGGAATAATGACCCAATGCCGAGGAGCAAGGAAAACAAACGCAGTGCTTTTTCCTGCGTGCCAAACAGCAAAGTGATAAGCTTCACTGACCACAGGTAACCAATAGGCGCCTTCTGCTGATAGTCGAAAGGCGCGGTGGCCAGTTCCCAGAAGCTCATCTTGATGACGTTGACGTTCAGGTACAACTCATCAATGAAGAAAGACCGATTGTAAAAGAAATGGTAAAGCCGTAGTAAAAGCCCCAGCGTTACGAACCCGTAAAGAATAACTTCTAGATGCCGAGGCACAACAACCCCTGCACTATGGGCTGGTGCAGGGGTGCCAGGATGCTGTTGGGCAGGTAGGACGTAGCTAGAGTTACTAGTTTTATAGGATAGCTGCATCGCACGACTGTTTATAGAAAAGAAGCCACAGTACCCTAGCCGCCATTAGCGGCTAAGGTGGTAGTGGTCTTCGAGCAGGTTATGCAGCCAGGGAATATCAATGAACATGAGCCCGGTCAGCAGCGCGCAGAACAGCACCACGTACAGCATAAACCAGTAGCGGGTATACAGCTTCTCGGAGCCTTGTACGGGCGAGTTTTTCAGCAGCCCAATGCGTAGGTACCATGCAAACAGCAACGCAAAGAAGGGGAAGCTGATCAGCAGCTCTACGCGGTTCTTGATCAGGAAAATACCAAGGAAGAACGCCGATGTAAGGGCGTAGAAGAACATGGAAATGAGCAGGCTGTGCTCAGTATAGAACTTGAACGAGCGGCGGTAGAGACCAGCCAATTCAGGGTTATCGATAAGACGATATTCGGCAAAGCGCTTCGTCGCCATCAGGAAGGCACCACCCATCCAGTACGCCAGCAAAATGCTGGAAGGAGGGAAGCTATTGAGCAACTGAAAGCCATCGATGTTGTGAATGGTAATGGCCGGAGCCACCGTAAACCAGCCCAGTGCCAAGCGGATCGGGTTGTTCACTGATTCCGAGAGTACATCGATATACGGACGCTCTTTGGTGCGAAACGGACGCACGTTATACATCACGCCCATGAACAGCAGAAAGACCGACACCAGCAAAAACTGCATGCTGATGAGGTAGGCAATGCTGAAGCCCACTGCCGCCAGGGTAAACCACTCCAGGTATACCACTACCGGGTTTACCACGCGTACCACGGAGGTGCGCTTTTTCTTGAGGGGATGAAACTTGTCGAATTCAGCGTCGAGGTACTCGTTGATTACATAGTTGGCCGATGCCACTAGGCAGGTGCTTACTATGCCCAGAACTATATTGGTAATCAGACGGCTGTCAAAAGGAGTGTCATATACCAGCAGCGCAAAAAGCACGCCTGGCAGCATGAACACGTTCTTCACCCAGTTGTCGGGGCGGGCAATAGCAATGTAGTCTTTGAGACCGGCAGGGACCAGTGTCGGCTGATCCGTTGCAGCGGCATCAGGAAGCAAAGATGCTTGGCTCATAGCGGTTTTTGGAAGAGGTGGTGGAGAGGAAATTAGCTTTCAGATTGTGGTAGAAATCGAAAAGCTCAAAGGGTTTTTTATCAACTATTAAGTGTGGCATATTGGCGCGTATGGCACACTCACCGTCTAGTTCGGGTCGGTCGCCGATAAAGAGACACTGCTCGGGCGACAGGTTTAGGCGCTCTGCTACGTGCAGCAAGCCCCGCGGATCAGGTTTCAGCCGGTCGACCTCCGCATCGGTCGAGCTTACGACGATATCGGCCTCAAGACCCATGGCCGCCAGCTTAGCGTGGGCTTTGTAGTCTGAATAAATTCCGATTTTGATGCCCTGGGCCCTTAGCGCTTCAAAAAAGGCCTGGGTGCCAGGGTAAGTGCACTTGGTCAGGTACTGATTAGGATGCTGAAAAATCCACTGCTCCACCACCCTTTTGATGATGGGAATGCTGTAGCTGGTGTTTTCGGCGCACCAAGCGTACTGGGCCTCTTCCAGATTGCTGCCTGCATAACCGTGACGTTTCTCCCGCTCCTTACGAAAGCGCTGCAGAATCATCATTTCTTTGATTCGCCACGGACGCAGAGCGTAGTAGCCAAGCAGTGCTACCAACATCTTCCGCCGCAATTTGGACTGGGCATAAAGGGTCCCATCCACATCAAAAATTACCGCTTTGGTTTGGGCTAGATCCGGGTATTGGTTTGTCGTCATTTCAGCGGATTAGATGTATCCTATACGGTTAAGCTCTACTGATGGCTAACTGGGTTTAGCAATTTTATCTAATACTACCTTCTTATAATCATGGGCTTAGTCCACGATGATAACATTTTATGCTTTAAACAACAAATAATTGTACATACATAAAAAACAAGGCTTGCTCTGGCAGGAAGGACTGCAGAACATGCCTTGTTTTCTAAGTGATGCTAGCTACTGAGGAATACGCAGCCGACTAAACGACTGCCTATCCTTGTATTAGCTGATGTTGTTAATCTCTAGCCAC
>NZ_JBZYWH010000023.1:0-75821 GCF_058932745.1 Hymenobacter sp. FMD4 | reverse complement strand
TCGAAAGCGTGGTGCTATTGCGTACTGATGGCTGTTTCGGGTTGCCGCTCTTCTTGGGCCAGCACCGGCACGTACCGTGGGGAGACGGGAGAGGTAAAGACTACGGCTTTGATTTCGGGGTACTTAGCAATTGCCTGCTTAGCAAGGCGCTTCTGGTTCTGCCCTTGCGCCTCGGTGAGAAGCAATACGGGAATCTTGTGGAACTCCAGATTCTGGCGCACCTGCTGACGGAACTGCTGGTAGGTTTGGTTGCCTGCGGGGGCGAATTCAGCTACCAGGCTGGACGTCACAAGCCAGTCTACGTTTATCATGCCGGGGAAATAAGCCGCTAATGAATCGGGCTGGGGCGATTCCCAGAGCCACACGGCGCGCTCCAGGCCAGCTGCGTACACCTCGGCTCTGAACTGACGCCAAGCCCGGCGGTGCTCCCGGGCATTGGAAGCATGGATAACCGGACGGAGCATGATGGGCTGGCTGAAGTTGGTCAGCTGTCGGGCGTGCTGGCGCCAGGTGGTGTCGCGCAGCAACTCCGGCGTGAGCGACCAACTCAGCAAGGGCACCGAGCCATTACGCAACAGCTGCTCCACGTGGGCACGGGAAGCATTGGGGAAAGCCATTTCAGGAAAAGCGACATTCACGATGTTATTGAGCGGGCGGGTGTCCAGCCTTCCTATGGCCGACTTCTTAGGCAATGGAGGGAGTTGCTGGGCTTGCCAGGTTTCTCCCGACACTGTATTACCTGTGCGCACTGCTGAATCAGCATGCCACATCCACTTAAAGGTTAGGTAGTTATGTTGTAACTTGTCTTTGACTACGAACTTTAAACGACCCGTCAAGTGCCCAAGGACAAGCAACAGTGCTAGGGGTACGGCCATCCGGCCCAGGTTGGGAAGAAATCGGGCGTGAAGCCACTGATGAATGCGGGCAAAAGCCCGACTGAACTTTCCAGCTAACTCAAAGGCCGCCAAGCGCTGCTGTACCGAATGCAACAAGACCTGCTGGCCCATCAGTACCACTGCGAGCATGATAACGGCGTTGAGCACGGCCAGGCCCGCCAGAAACCACCCGTAGGCGTCGCTCATCAGATGTAGCCCGTGCCAGGCCAGTACCAACGAGGCCAGCAGCAATACCATATTAGGAATGCTGAGCACCCAGGCATTGGCCCGCTCGCCCTCTTTGGGCGTGGGAATGTAAGGCACGCGCACATTGACTAGGGTGTATACAAACCCTAGCGTGTAAACCCACCAGGTACCAATGCGCAGCAGCCCACCGGCCAGGTGCAAGCCTACTTCGTGGGGCTCGCGCAGCCACCGCTGGGCCCGGGCCCGAATGAGCAGCGATATGCCTACCACGGGGCCCATGTGCAGTGCAAAGGCCGACAGGTGAACATTCCAGGGAAACTTACTCATCCACAGGCCCGCCAGCGGCACAAATAAATCAATCAGCGCCACTACGCCCGACAGAAAGTAAAGCGGTAGGGTAAAGTAGTGCAGCTTCTGCCGCCAGGTAAACTTGCTGAACAGCCGCGGGTACACGTGAAAAAGCAAATCGAAGGCCCCGCGGGCCCATTTGAGCTGTTGCGCGTAATAGGCCGCCAAGGTGCTGGGCACCAGCCCGCGGCTGAGTACTTTCGGTACATACACCGATTGCCAGCCTGCGGCGTGTAGGCGCATGGCCGTGTGCATGTCCTCCGTGAGCCCGGCTGCATGGCCACCAATGGAGTCGAGGGCAGCCCGGCGGAAAGTGCAGTTGGCCCCGATGGCCTGGGCCGTGCCGTAGCTGTTCATGCCCATCATCAGCGGCCCGTAAAAGTGGTACGTCTGCTCGGCCGCTCCCCGCGCAATCAGGCTTTCATCTTGGTTGCCGTACGCCTGCACCACCTGCACGAAGCCTATTTCAGGGTTTTCGAAATAAGGCATCACATGGTCGAGGAAGTCCGGCGTGGGCACATGGTCGGGGTCGAGCACCACGCAGCACTCGCCGGTGGCCTGGCGCAGGGCATTGTTGATGTTGCCGGCCTTGGCATTCACCTTTACCTCGCGGGTAACGTGTACTACGCCCAGCGACTCGCACACGCTGCGCAGGTAAGGGTCGTTGCCTTCGTCGCAGAGGTAACTGGTGTGCGGGTAGGTAATGGCCTGCATGGCTTCCAGCGTCCGCACTATCATGTCCAGTGGCTCGCCGGGGCAGGCCGTCGTCAGCACATCCACGGTCCGACGGGTAAAGGCCGGTACGGGTGGGGGCAGCGTTTCGCTTACGCTCACGTAGTGGTACCACTCGTGCAACATGCGTAAGAGTTTGAAGCCTAGTGAAATGGTCAGCAACCAGAACAGCGGCGCGTAGCCGATGTGCTCAGGGTTGGCAAACCAATACAGAAACTGCAGCACCAGCAGAACGCCGAGCGCAACAAGGATGCGCATCTGGCTAGTGCCTTTGGCTTTGCGAATCTGTAACTTAGGAACTGGGGAGGTATTGGTTTGCAGGAGAACGACAGGTGGCGTCAGCGTTTCCTTCATGGCGTAGGAGTAAGCGGTGAGGGGCAGTCACATGAAGCCTGGATAGCAATATTCTACAGGTGGAATGACGAGCTGAAATGAGAAGTAGGCGAACGGCAGACAAATGCTAATCAAGTACAAAATTTATAAAGAATATAATTATAGCAAATCAGAATTCAAGGTGAACTTAAACTTGTACAGAAGTGAAGCTTGGCTACGTACGAGCTACATTTGCATTCGTTGTTTATGGATGGGTTTGATGCAGTTCTTTTTTAACATCAAAGTGAGATTAGGGCTACGGCTTATTTCCGGTGGCCTGCTTGGTATTGTCGCTGGTTGTGGCATGGCCACTGGCAATCAGTCGGATGAAGCGGTGACCGGGCAGGAAGTCGGAGCCCAGCTCCCTGCGGGAGTTGTGCCCGTGCGCATCGAGCAAAAAAATGGCCGGGCCCGTTTACTGCGCGGGGGAAAGCCGTATTACATCAAAGGCGCTGGCGGTATTGAGCGCCTGGCCGAGGTACGGCAGGCCGGAGGCAACTCTATTCGCCTGTGGAGCACTGATTACGCCGACAACTTGCTGGATGAAGCGGCTCGGCACCAACTCACCGTCATGTTGGGCATCTGGATTCAGAGTGAGGTGGAGGGCTTTGATTATTACGACCGCGAAGCCGTGAAGCAACAGCGTGAACTGGTGCGGCAGCAGGTGCTACGCTACCGCCACCATCCGGCCCTGCTGATGTGGAATGTAGGCAACGAACTGAACCTGGAAGCCAAAAACCCGCGCGTGTACGAGGTGGTAAACGATTTGGCCCGCATGATTCATGAACTGGACCCGTACCATCCCGTCACCACCACCCTGAGCGGCCAGCTAAATATGATTCAAAACGTGAAGGCGTGGTGCCCCGAGCTGGATGCGCTGTCGGTTAACGCTTACGGCAGCCTCAACAGTCTGCCCGAAGACCTGCGCCGCCTGGGCTGGGAGAAGCCTTACATCGTCACTGAATTTGGTGGTAAAGGATGGTGGGAAGTCGACCGCACCAGCTGGGAGGCACCCATCGAGCAAACCAGCACCCAGAAAGCCGAATTCGCCCGGGGCTTGTACAAAGGCTCCATTGTGCGCGACAGTACGCACTGCCTGGGAGCCTATGCCTTCTATTGGGGCTATAAGTTTGAGCTGACGCCTTCCTGGTACAGCCTGTTCACGCCCCAAGGTGAGAAAATGGCCATGGTGGACGTGTTGCAGGAACTATGGTTGGGGCAGCAACCGGCCAATCTGGCCCCGGTGATGGGGGCACTGAAAGTGGCCGGCAAAACCGCCGAAGGCAGCCTGCAGCTGCAGCCCGGGACCCGCTGCACCGCCCTGGTCACGGGCTCCGATCCGGAAGGCAAGCCCCTGCAAGCCCGTTGGGAAGTGCTGCCGGATAAGACCCGACAGGAAGAAGGTGAGCATAAGCCCCGCTGCACGCCATCGGAACCAGTAATCGGGGCCGTGGCCGAGGCCCAAGGAATGCAAGCAGTGCTGGTGGCCCCAGCCAAGCCCGGCCGCTACCGCCTGTTCGTAACGTTAGCTGATGGAGAGGGAGGAGCCGCCACAGCCAACGTGCCTTTTTATGTCAGTAAGGACGCTCTATAAGTAAGAAACGTCAAACGGTCGGTGGTTTAAGCGACCACCGGCCGTTTGACGTTTCGAAAAGAACACTTTAGGAAGAAAGGCTTACCGCTGAATCAATACTCAATCGGTAGGCAGACCGCCTTCTTTCAAGGTAGCGTAGCCGCCGGCATTCACCACATTGCGAAAGCCGTTCTGCATCATAAGCGCTGCTGCCTTGCCAGACCGGTTGCCGCTGGCGCAATAGAGCACGTACGTGGCGTTGGGGTCGAGCTTCGTGAATTGCTCCTGAAAATCAGTGGAAAGAAAATTCAGGTTCCGGGCCCCGCGCAAGTGGCCACCGGCAAACTCGGTAGGCGTGCGCACATCCAGCAAAATCGTGTTGGCCTTGGCCAGCAGCTCGCGGGTTTCGGTAGCCGTGGTATTTCGGACGGTCTGAGCCTGAACCGACGATAAACCAGCCGAAAAGGCCAGCGAGAAGAGCAGTAGTAAAAGCTTTTTCATAGCACAGATGGAAAGGGGGAGGCCTTGTCAAGGTAACAAGGCCTTTCCCGAAAAAATGTGCCTCGACAGTATTAAATTTTCTTACAGCCCACCATCCGAAACCATTGCCAGCAGGTCCGTCTCGCCGATGATGGGCACCTTCAGGGCAGTGGCCTTTTCGCGCTTGGCCGGACCCATCTTGTCGCCGGCTACCAAGTAGCTGAGCTTCTTGCTGATGGATGAGCTGATCTTGCCGCCGTTACGCGCAATGATCTGCTCCAATTCCTCGCGCGAGTGCTGCTCAAACACGCCCGACAGCACAAACGTCAGCCCATTGAGCCGGTCGCTCAGCGGCTGCGGAGCCTCGCCGGTAAGCGCTAGTTGTACGCCCGCGGCTTGTAGCCGAGCCACCAACTCACGGTTAGCAGGGTCTTGGGCCCAGGCAGCCACGCTTTCGGCAATAACCCCGCCGACTTCGGGCACTGCGGCCAGCTCTTCTACCGAAGCATTCAGGATCGGCTCAATGCTACGGTAGTGCGCGGCCAGCTTTTCGGCTACCGTCTCGCCTACGTAGCGGATGCCGAGGCCGAACAGTACGCGGTCAAAAGGCACTTCCTTGCTTTGCTCCAGGCCGGCAAACATTCGCTGCACCGACTTTTCGCCGAGGCGGTCGAGCTGTACCAGCTCGTCGCGGCGCTGGGGCAGGTCATAGAGGTCGGCGGCGGTGCGCACTAGTTCCAGGTCGAAGAAGCGGCCCACGGTTTCGGCACCGAGACCATCGATGTTCAGGGCCTTGCGCGAGACGTAGTGTTCCAGCTTGCTTTTGAGCTGCGGCGCGCAGCCCCGCTCATTGGGGCAGCGGTAATGTGCCTCTCCCTCAGGACGAACCAGCGGTGTGCCGCAGGCCGGGCAAGTAGTGGGGTAGATGATGGGCTGCGCATCGGCAGGGCGGGCCAGCAGATCGACACCTGTGATTTTGGGAATGATTTCGCCGCCTTTCTCCACGAATACCATGTCGCCAAGGCGCAGGTCGAGGGCCGCAATCTGGTTGGCGTTGTGCACCGAAGCGCGCTTCACGATGGTGCCCGCCAGTGGAACTGGGTTGAGCAAGGCTACGGGCGTGACAGCACCGGTACGGCCCACCTGGTAGATGATTTCATTGAGGCGGGTGCGCCCGGCCTCGGCTGGGTACTTGTACGCAATGGCCCAGCGCGGGCTCTTAGCCGTGAAGCCCAGCAGCTCCTGCTGCCGCAGGTCGTCGATTTTTATCACGATGCCGTCGGTGGCTACCGGCAGTTCGAAGCGCTTTTTGTCCCACTCATGGATGTAGGCCAGCACCTCATCAATGGTGCCGCAAAGCCGCCAGGTGTCCGACACGGGCAGGCCCCAGCGCTTCAGGGCCTCCAAGGCAGCGCTGTGGGTGGGGAAGTCGCGGCGGGAGCTGAGGTAGCTGTAAGCATAAAAGCGCAAGCGGCGGGCTGCTACCACGGCCGAGTCTTGGAGCTTGAGCGTGCCCGATGCCGCATTGCGAGGATTAGCCAGTAGCGGTTCACCGTTTTGCTCCCGCTCAGCGTTCAGGTCGTTGAACACCGACAGTGGCATAAATACCTCACCGCGCACCTCGAAGTCCTGCGGCTGGTTTTCGGTGGGGCGCAAGTGCAGCGGCAGTGTCTTGATGGTGCGCACATTGCTGGTCACCACGTCGCCGCGGGTGCCGTCGCCGCGGGTTACGCCTTGCGTGAGCTGGCCGTGCTCGTAGCGCAGGCTCATGGCCACGCCGTCGAACTTCAGTTCGCAGACGTACTGGTACTCGGCGCCTTCCAGGCCACGTTGCACCCGCTCGTCGAACTCCCGCAGGTCGGCTTCTGAATAGGTATTGGCCAACGAGAGCATGGGGTAGCGATGCTCGGCCGTAGGAAATTGCTTGGTGATGGTGCCGCCCACGCGCTGGGTGGGCGAGTTGGGCAGCGCGTACTCGGGGTACTGCTTTTCCAACTCCTGCAACTCCTGCAGCATGTGGTCGAACTCCTGATCCGATACCTCGGATACGTCGTTCTGGTAGTACTGGTAATTGAGGTAGTGCAGGCGTTCGGTGAGGGCACGGATCTTATCCTGCACGGCAAACAAATCAGTCATAAAAGCAAGGCGAAGGAAGGGGGCAGCGGATACCGTGCCGGGGTAAAAATAGTGGTGCCACCGCTCAAAGCCGTGGCACCACTGACAATCGTTCGCAAAATCCGAGAAATCGGCGGAGCTGAATTAAATCCGGAATCAGTTTTTGATCAAAACGCCGTTGGCCTCAAAGTTCACTTGCTGCTCGGGTTTGGTAATGGCAGCCACTTCCTTGTCCGACTTGCCGGCGTCTTTAGCATAGTGCTGCAGGTCGGCTACCGGCACCTGTTCGCGGTGCACCCAGCCGTCCATTACCACCGTTTTGCCTTTTGCGTCTTTGGGCACGAAGAACGCGTAGTCCTTAAAACGTACGCGCATCTCTTTGCCATCGGCCGTTTGCACTTTCATCCAGCAGCCCTTGGCTTGGCACACGTCGGTAATCTGCCCTACCAGCTTCACCTGAGCCGAGTCCTGACTACCCAGTACGGTAGGCAATGCCGACATGGGCTGGGCCCCTTCCTCGCTGATGGCTTCGCCGTAGGTTTGGCCAGCCGGTGCCGCCGGAGCCGTTTCAGCGGGCGTAGCGGCGGTTGTTTCAGAAGCGGTTTGCTGCTGGCAGGCGGCCAGCACGGCCAGCGAAGCCGCCAGCGCAATTAGTGAGCGTTTCATGTTCAGTATCTGAGCGAAAGGAACCTTCGCAAACATACGAATTAGCAACTGCTCAACGGTCACCAGCGGTGCGGCGCGTAAGCTCGGCCACGTGGTCCAGCTCGCCGTCGACATCACGCATCTCTGTACGCACAATTCCCACGCCGGGGGCGTAGTAGTCGATGACGCGTTTGGTAGTGCGGCGTACCAGGTCAGCCCGGGCCTGGGTGACGTACTGATAAGTGGATTCCACCTTGTAGCACTGGTAAGTGCCGGCCGGTACGGTCAGGCTGGCGGGCCCGCTTACCTTTCGTTCGTTGACGGTAGTAATGACTTTGGCCAAGTCCAGACTGGGGCTGCTTACCTGCACCGTTAGGCTGCCGCCGGGCAAGGAACCGGGGCTGGGTTGGTTTGGCCAGGCCAGATGTACCGGCTCAAAAGCAAACTTTCGGTCGCGGAAGGAGCGGAGCATGGCCGGATCAAGCAGCAGGCGGCCATCGGTGAGCACCGTGTCGTTGCGGCAGAGGTACACGTATTCCTCGTTGCGCTGCAGGCGGTTGTTGGCGTCGTACAGGCTGCTCTTGAGGAGGGTTTCGGTGTATGCGGGCTTCTTCTTTTCCGCCGGCCGCTCCGTAATACTCACCACCTTCAGGATTTGGGTACCCTGCGGCTTGTTTTTTTCATCGGTAAGCTGGTACGTCAGCTCTGCATTGCTAGCCAATCCGAAGGGGTTGCTGCAGCTCAAGGGCACATCGGCTGATGCTGAAGTAGAAGGCTGCTCGGTGACGGGGGCCACAGGTGGAGGAGTGGTCGACTCAGGGCGGGTGGAACACGCCAGCAGACTTAAGCCGATGGCTGGCAGCAGGGCGGCGCGCAAACAGATGGTATTCATGGTCAAGAAGCTCAGAATCAGAATGACAGTCGAACTGTTGTGCTTGCATACGCAAAACCCTGGTTGGGGATAATGCACCGGTCGAGTTGGACCTGCGTATGGAGGTATGCGGCCCAGTGGCTTTATTGCGGCCGTTTCAATGGTTTTTCAGTTTTTAATTGCCGCACCTTATGGCTGATCCTACCCAATCCTCCGCCAACTGGGCCGACATGGCCGCCTCGCTGCTTTCCAAGCTTTCGGGTGGCGTGGAGCTAGCCTGTACTTTTGAGCAGATGGAGCTGCAGATGCCCAACCCGCAGAACCCGGCTTCGTCGACTACCTGGCGTTTGAACGGTTCGTTGCGCATTCGCACCAAGGGCGAAAACCTACCCAGCGGCGCCCTGCCGCCCGCTAGCTCAACTACTCCCGGCTTCGGTGGCTAGGGCGCTGGATCTGGAGGCCCGCCTGGTTATCAGCTGGAACGGACACGACATTCAGCTGGCGGCTTCGGGCACCTACATCATCCTGAACTTGCCCAGCTCCCAGGTGCTGGACGAACTCACGGGCGCGGGCAAAAGCAGCGGCCCCAAAAAACCGAAAGTACCCGGTGCCCCCGACCCCATGCAGCAACTCAATGACTTGTTGCTGCGCCTGGGCCTCGTGCTCGATCTGCGGGTGGCTGGTAAGACTTGGGTGACTTTTGGGGCGGGCCGCGGGCCCAAAATTACGCTGAATGCGGTACTAGGTAAGATCGGGGCATTTTTCCGTAACTAACTGAACTGTGGTGAAAAAGGCGGCCGGGGCCTGGCCGTCCCCTATCTTTTTCCGTACCTTGTTTTAAGGCATCTCCCGGAACAGCGCGCAAACCATTTGGGTTTACAGTGGTCTTAGGAGGGTGGTGTCGTGCCACCGCCATAGGTCATGAATTCGGATAGAGAACGTAAAGGCAAAGTAGGAGCGGGGCGGCCAGCCCCGCCCTTCGCTCGCATCGAGAGGGTGCCACCGTTGGTAATGCTGCTGTACCTAAGCCTCGTGGGGGTGACGGTGCTGTTTGCGATACTGGTAGCCCTGTATATTCAAACGCGCGCCAACAACGGCTCGGTAGGCAGCGTGCACCCGTTTCCGCGCTGGTTTTCGTTGAGTACCGTGGTGCTGCTGATCAGCAGCTACGTGCTGGCGCAGACCCCGCGTCTGTACCGCGACGATGACGTCGGGGGCTTGGCCCGAGGCCTGGGGGCCACGCTGCTGTTGGGCTGCATCTTCGCCGGCTTGCAGGTGCTGGGCTGGCGTGAGCTGAATCAGCAGGGTATCTTTTTCACTGGGGAGCCCTCCGGGACTTACGTATACTTAATCTCAGCCCTGCACGTGGTGCACATGCTGGGCGGCATGCTGTTCGTGCTGGTGCTGCTGGTGCGAACTTCCTACGCCGCCCGCGACGCGGTGCGTACCCTGGTATTTATTCGTAACCCGTACCGGCGCATGCAGCTTCGCTTGCTCAGTATCTACTGGCATTTCATCGGGGCGCTTTGGGTGGCACTGTTCATGATGTTCTTGTTTTTATTCTGAACTGGCTGTCTTACGGTACCGCATCAGATACAAAAAGCCCCGGCCGCATGAGCAGCCGGGGCTTTTTGCTGAGAAACTAAACTACCTACATTTTGCCGTTGGATTTGGGTAGCACTGTCACAGTGCCTTTGAAGCGACGTTCATCCGTGAATTCGATGAGGTAATAATACACCCCCTCCGGTACGCCCAAGCCATTCCAGCGGAACGAGCGTTCGGTGGAGCGGTACACCAGATTGCCCCAGCGGCTAAATACCTTGATGGAGGCGAAGCGCTGGCTGCAGAAGTCTTTGGGCAGTAAGCTGTCCAGGGCGAAGAAGTCATTTTTACCGTCTCCGTTGGGAGTAAATACGTTGGGGGGCAGAAACTCGGGAACCGGTGGCCGTATCACCTCAAAACGAACCACGCGTTGCTGCGGAACCGGCTGGCAGGTGTTTTCCTGGAGCGTAAACGTTACATCCATCTGGTCCTGGCCGGCCGCGTCGCAGTTGGCTTCCCAGCGGAAGCGGCCCGCTATAGACCCGTTGCCCCCAGTGGTGCTGAGCGTCATGCCGGCGGCGGCCATGTCGAAGTTGTTGCCCACGGCTGTCAGCGTCAAGCCGTTCAGATCGGCATCGGTACCGTTCAGGTTGGCTTCGTACACCCGGCCCAGTGGCATACGGATGACGATGGGTGGTGCAGTGGGCGAAGTAGAAGCTGGCGGGAAAGTGGAGGCAAGCACCGGGGGCGTGTTGGAATAGCTTACCTGCACGGGAATAAGCAGCGTGGTGCTGGTCTGACGCTCCTGGCAGGGGTTGGCCGCCGCGACTATTTCAAACTCATGCAGCCCCCGGGCCACAGCCCGGCAATCGACGCGCCAGCTGAAGCGGGAAACAGTGCGGCCCGGTGCCGAGCTTAGCGTGGAGAGTTGTGCCCCCACGGAGGCTGGCGTAAAGCCTCGGCCGTTCATTTCCAGCGTTACCTGGTCGGCATCGGCATCCAGACCTTCGATGTCAAACTGCACCAAGTCACCTACGCGCGCCGAAAGCGGAAATTGTGTGGGCGTGGAAACCATGGCCACAGTGGGCACTTGGTTTGGCGGCGACTGCGCCCGGAAAGCCACCCGCACGGTGTCGCGGCGCGGC
This sequence comes from Hymenobacter sp. FMD4, assembly GCF_058932745.1. Lineage (NCBI taxonomy): Bacteria > Pseudomonadati > Bacteroidota > Cytophagia > Cytophagales > Hymenobacteraceae > Hymenobacter > Hymenobacter sp. FMD4. Next base: position 64,916 of record NZ_JBZYWH010000023.1, on the reverse strand, counting down.
AGGCTGCAACCGTTGTCCGCCACGATTACATCGAGCAGAAATACCCGACCGCGCGTGTTAAAGCACTCCGGGAAGCACAGCGTGGAGGTGATGGTATCGGGCTGGCCGGGCATGCGGACCATGCCTTGGGTCACCGTCGGGGTCGGCAGCATAGACTGCGGAAAATTCACGGCCCGTAGCTCCAGGCGCAGCTGCGAGGGCGCGTCTGGGTCGGTAAAGCTGAAACGCAGGCAGCGGTTCTGGCCCGGCAGCATGGTAAGCGTGTCGCGGCCGGGTACGTACGGGGCATTGCCGTTGCCGGGCGGGCGCACCGTCATCTGGGGCGTTTGGTTGCGCGGGCAACTGATAACCAATAATTGAAAGTCGCGCCGAACTTCTCCGATTTTTACGCCGTTCCGGAATTCCGAGCAACGCACCCCAAACACAAACAGGCCCTGCCGGGTGGGGCGGACGGTAAGCCGGCCCGAGCTGCGGTTGATGGCCAGCGTGGGGTTGCCGGGCATCTGGTTGTTTACGCTCAGCCCCGTCCCCCAGCGCACCTCGGTATAAGGCGCCGGAAAAGGGCGCAAAGGGCGCGGGTCTACGGTGGTAGCATGGCCGTTGAGCGGCGTTACCATTTCGTACACCAGCGAGTCGCCATCGGAATCTTGTCCGCCAAAATCGAAGTAGAACAGCTCGTTGATGCAGGCGTAGTCGCTCAGGGGCGGGAAGATGCGGGGGGAAGAATTGCGAAAGGCTTGCCCATTGCGCACCACGGCCGGAAACTCCAGGTAGTAGGTCTGGCCCGCGTCGCCGGGGGTGAGAATATTGCTGATGACGCCATTACGGCAGCACCGCTCTGCGGCCACGTAGTAGCCGTTCACGCTGTTAAACACGTCTGGTGCAAGCTCCACCGAAGCAGAATATACCAGACGCCGCGTGCTCAGGGAACCGATGGCGCATGCCATGCTGGTGTAGGGCACGAAGGTGTTCTGCGACAGCGGCAAAGTGACGTCGCGGAGGCGTCGGTTGCTGACGCGCTCGAAAATGCTGGCCGTGGCTTCGTTGTCGAGCGCTCCGGCGTTGCCATTGATGGCGTCGAAATACAGCGTCAGTGTCAGCCGGTAGGTGTTACCTGACTGATGCTGCATGTCCAGCTCGCCGCCCACGATGTGCGTGGCGCGTGCCGAGGGAATCAGCCACAACAAAAGGGCTAAAAGAAGAAAGTAGCGGTACGGGCGCATAAGCTAGGGGTAGGTGTGTCGGGAGGTGAGCGGTACCTCGTGCCCTTGGAAGGGGCGTGCAATAGGTTACAAATTACAACAGAATCAATCTGTTTGCACCAATATTCGCTGCTAACACTTCTGATTGGCAAAGCCCGTAAATTGCAAACGAGCCACCGGTGGTGGCAACCCTTGTTTTAAGCCATTTCCTCCCTCGTTATGCGTCGTTTTTACTGCTTACTGCCAGCCCTGTTGGTTGCTGGTAGCGCCTTTTCGCAAGTGCCCGCGCCGCGCCTCTCGAGCGCCGACCTGGAAATGGGCGGCCGCCAGTGCTCCGAAGCGCACGCTTCGGCCGCGTTGCGCCAGCCGTCGGCTACAGTAGAGCACCGCGCCAAGATGGAGCGCTACGATGTCCAGCATTACAAACTGGACATTGCGCTGGAACATAATTCGCGCAACGTGAGCGGCAATGTGCTTATCCGGGCCCGAAACCAATCTGGCCAGCCGCTCGATTCCATGGCCTTCGAGTTGTTCAATCGCAACGCCGCCAATACCTGGGGTTATTTTATCGATTCAGTAGTAGTGGACGGAAGGCGCAGCTCTGGCTGGCGCCGCGCTAGCCACGATGTAACCGCCGCGCTACCACAGGCAGTGGCTCCCGGCGGAGTTTTCAATGCGCGTATTTATTACCGCGGCACGGCGCCCAACAGCAACTCAGCCGCCATCGGGAATGCCCTGAACACTGCTACGGCAGCCGGAATCAACGTGACGTGGAGCCTTTCGGAGCCGTTCAGCGCCCATGAGTGGTTTCCTTGCAAGCAGGTGCTCACCGATAAGGCCGACTCTTCGGCAGTCTGGGTAACTACCACCAACCCGAATAAAGTAGGCTCCAACGGCCTTCTGCGGCGAGTAACGCCCCTGGCCAATAACCGCAGCCGCTACGAGTGGCACTCGCGCAACCCCATTGCGTACTACCTGATTTCAGTAGCCGTAGCGCCGTACATCGAGTACGTGAATTACGCCAACCCCGTGGGCGGGCCGCGCATTCCCATTGTCAACTACGTCTACAACCAGACGACGCTGAACAACGTCCGCGGCGAAATTGACCGTACGCCTGGGTTCCTTGAGCTCTTCTCGACGCAGGCAGGCCTGTATCCTTTCGCTAATGAGAAGTACGGCCACAGCATGGCCCCCATCGGCGGCGGAATGGAGCACCAGACCATGACCACGCAGGACGGCTTCAACTTCACCTTAACGGCGCACGAGCTCTTCCACCAGTGGTTTGGCAACAACGTCACTTGTGCCTCATGGGAAGATATTTGGCTGAACGAGGGCTTCGCCTCGTACGGCGAGTACCTGGCGCTGGCCCAGCTAGCTACCCCAGCCGCTGCCCGCCAGTGGATGGACCAGACGCACACCATTGCCCGCTATAACTACAGCTCCGCCACGCAGTCGTACAGCCTCTTCCAGCCCGGTGGCTCGGTGCGCGTGCCCGACACTACCAATGTAGGTCGCATTTTTAGCTCGCGCCTCAGCTACAAGAAAGGCGCTACGGTGGTGCACATGCTGCGCTACTTGCTGAACGACGACACGAAGTTTTTCCGCGCATTGCGCACTTTCCAGAACACCTACTCCGGCCGCACCGCCCGTACCATCGATCTGCAGCGCGTGTTTGAGCAGGAGGCGGGCCGCTCCCTGCAGTACTTTTTTGATCAGTGGTACCGCGGCGAAGGTTACCCAACTTTTGCCGTACGCTGGAACCAAGTGGGCAGTAATGTGCTCCTGCGCGTGGCCGAAACGGTGAGCATGCCCACCGTCACGCCGTTCTTCGATACGGAAATGGATTACCGTATTCAATTTGCTTCTGGTACCAGCACCACCGTGCGGCTACGTCAATCGCAGGCTACGAATGAATACGTGCTACCCATTCCAGTCGGGGCTAGCGTAACAGGCGTCACTATCGACCCCGATCAGTGGGTGCTGGACCACCAAAGCACCGTAGTACAGGATATCACGTTGGTGCTTAACAACCGCGCTGCCCGAGCAGCTGAACGCCTGCCGGTGTTCCCCAATCCGTGCCAGGATGTGCTGTACGTGCCGCAGGCCGCCAACCGCGGCACTGTAGCAGAGGTGTCGGACGCTACTGGCCGCTTGGTGCTGCGTCAGCCGCTGGCGGGCACCGCGCCGCAGATAGATGTGCGCAAGCTCAACACCGGGCTGTACCAGCTGCGTCTCCAGCAGCCCGACGGCTCGTACACGGGCTGGAGCCGTTTTGTAAAAGAATAGTGCGACGCACCCCAACGCAACGGCCCGGACAGGAGACTGTCCGGGCCGTTGCGTTGGGGCTTTCCCAGTTTCTAGAGCACGTTGAATACCGACTCCATTAGCTTGTCAAACGAATAAGCCGCGCAGAACATGGGGTCTTGTATAGGGTTGCAAGCCAATCGGATAAAGCCTGGCTGACCGTTCAGGCTAACCAAATCAACGGCGACGGTACCAAAACGCTGCACGCAGCGCCCCGTTTGGGGACAGTCCGTAGGGTCGGGCTTAAGAAAGTGCTTGGCGATGGTTTCCGTATAGCGCGGGTGTTGGCGTGTCCGCAAATCGGAGGTCGTCAAATGATAACCTAACGGAATAATTCGGTCCCGAATCAAATCAAACAAGTGACGGAAGTTGTCTGGGCCGATGCTGGGGTCGTACAGTAGTAAGGCTCCTTGCTGACCGCAGCTTTGCAGCAGTTGCACCCGCATCCCGCCGTGCCCGGTGTGCATGCCGGCTTTGCAGTAGTGGTATGCCTTAAAATAGGGCCCCAGCCAGTTCAAATACACTTGCTCTTCGACCCATCGGGCGTAAGCCCGCAACTCAACGGGCGTGCGTTGCAGTGGTTGCCAATTGGCATCGGCCCCTTGGCCCTTAAGCAAGTGTTTAAGGAAATTTAACAAGCGAAATTGATAGCACAGAACGAGCCAAAAACACCCGCTCCGTCAAATAGTTTCGCTATTCTTTGGCTGAGCTGCCACTCCGCTCGCGTCCGCGCGTCCATATCTGGGCCCGGCCGATAATGGCAAACCCGATATAGCCCTTCACTTCCAAGCGCTCAGGGCTTAGCTGGCGCACGTAGCAAGAGTAAGTACGCCCATTGTTAGGATCGTATATCTCGCCCCCTTCCCAGCGGTTGGTTTCCACGTTGTAAGTAAGGTGTTGAAGCACCACTAGGCCGATGTGAGGATGGCTGCGACGCTTGGGGTCGGGATTGTGGACGTCGAGGAGTGGATGTCCGTCGGCATCGGTCGGATGCAGCAAGGACACAATGCGCCCGCAGAGCTGCTCGCCGCACCGGTATAATTCGATCTGAGTTTCTCCCCGCTCATCAGCCCATACCCCTAGCGGCGGCGCGTTTTCCTGCGCCAGGGCGCGGTTGTACGTCGCCACCAAAAGGGCTAGCATCAGGAGTAGAAAACGAAAAAATCTCACTGGTAGAGGGTATGACTGCCGCACAAGGTAGCAAATGCAGCGGGCAACAAAAGAAACAGCGCCCGTTCCACTAGCCGGAACGGGCGCTGTCGATAGTAGGTTCACGCGGAGCTTAGCGTACGCGCGTCCAGGTTTGGGAACGGCCAATCATGGAAATGCCGATGTAGCCTTTAACCTCCATGGTATTGGCGTTGATCATTTTCATGTAGCAGGAGTAGGTTTTGCCAGTTTCCGGGTCGTAGATCTTGCCATCGTCCCACTTGTCCGGGCCGTCTTTTTCAAAGCCTGACATGAACACCATACCCATACGGGGGCGGCTGCGCAGCTTGGGGTCAGGATTTTGGGTGTCGGTTTTGGGTTTGCCGGTGGCCGGGTCGTTGGGCACCGTCAATGACACAATCTTACCGCACAGCTTATTGCCGCACTGATAAATTTCAAACGTGGCTTTCTTTTCGCTATTTGTCCAAACCCCAAGTGGAGAGGCATTCTGGGCCGAGGCAAAACCTGCGACGCCTAGCAGCAGGACCAGGCAAAGGAGCAATTTCTTCATAACGCGAACTGGGTGTAGGGAGGGTTACAGGGGAATATATGCAAACTCAACTTGACGTTGTCATAATGCCCGACCACACAATGGCAAGTAGCATACCAATACCCGCGCTGAGGCAATAAATACTTTCTGAGGCAAAAATAAATGGGCTGACATTCAATATTATGCCTGAAAAACTACGCCAGCAGGCAAAAAAAAGCAGTTTTTGTTTTGAACCATTCGTATCACATATAACTTTAGTGACCGTAGCGAGTGCTACAGCCCCAGCTAGCGGACCCGTGTTGTCGGTAGCGCCCCTGGGGAGATGTTTTACGAACGAGAAAGGAGGTGTACAATGTCAAGTAGTCCCAAATCCATCCTGCCAAGCCTGAGTAATGTTGTCCGCCTCACCGCCGGACGCGCGTAACACTCAAGTGTCGTGGGAATGCGTATGCACTTCCACATTACGGCAGGTCTTCGCCTAAGATGACCACTCCGGTGTCCCCGGGTTGGTCGCTTGGTAAGATGGCCACAGGATTAGAAGCCCGGTTACCTGTGAAGGCAACCGGGCTTCGCTGTTTCTGGACCTATACAAACGGGGCGAAGCTCTACATCGCCCTGCGGTATCTTAGAGCACGCGCCGCACACCCAAGAAGCGGCGCTCGTAATCAGTCCCGTCTACCTGGCTGATTTTTACGCCCGGGTCCCGGCGCGAGGAAGAAGAGTGCACGAAGCGCAGCGGCTGGCCGGGCTCTGAAATTACAATGCCGGCGTGGCCGGGCGTAGTGCTGCTCGGGGCGGTGCCGGTAAAGATGATCAGGTCGCCTTTGCGGGCCTGCTCGCGGGCTACGGGCGTACCCGTCTGGTACTGCATGGCCGACGAATGCGGCAAGGCTACTCCGAATTCCTGGTAGACATAGGTTAGAAAGCCTGAGCAGTCAAAGCCTCCATCCGGGGTGGTGCCCGCATAACAGTAGGGCTTACCAAGCTGGCGTAGCGCGAAGCGCACGACGCTATCGGGGCGGGTAACGGTGCTGCCAGTGGCGGCGCGGTATACCACCGCCCGAACAGGCGGTAAGTCACCGGAGGCAGGTACGGGCGCATCGGGGCGCAGCTGCTGCCAGGCCAGCAGGCCCAGCAGGAAAGTCATCAATAGGCCAAACATCAGCCAGACGTAACGCATAATCGTGCCAACCGCGGTAGGGTGTGGAGAACCGCGGGGCTGTGCAGCTAACGCAGTAGGCTGGTTGGGCGTTTCGCGGGGCTGGGAGCAGCGCGTTTTCAGCCGTACCTTGCAGCTACGACCGGGTGCTGCTCGTCAGTAGCTCATTTCGCGATTCACTCACCTTCACCTCCTTCATGTTATCAGTCTCTTTGCGCCATCTGGGCGCTACGGCGGCGTTTGTACTGCTCGGAAGTTCGGCGGCTTTGGCGGCCCCTACGCTGCGCTACGTGCTGGCCATGCCGGCCCCCCAAACCCACTATTTTGAAGTAGAAATGCAGCTCAGCGGCTTTTCGGGCCGTAGCACTGACGTGAAAATGCCGGTGTGGGCGCCGGGTTCTTACTTGGTGCGCGAGTTTGCCAAAAATGTAGAAGGCTTCGAGGCTAAGGCCGGCGGGCAAAACCTCGGCGTTCAGAAAATCAATAAGAATACCTGGCGCGTAACGCATGCCGGACAAAAGGACTTTACCGTTCGCTACCGGGTGTATGCCAACGAGCTAAGTGTGCGCACCAGCTTTCTTGATGCCTCGCACGGCTACCTGAACGGCACCAGCGTATTTATGTATCCCGATGGGCAAACCAAGCTGGGCTCCACCGTGGAGGTGCGCCCGGCCGAAGGTTGGAAGGAAGTATCGACTAGCCTCAAGCCTGCCGGCAACGGCCCGTCCTTCACATTTAAGGCGGAGAATTACGACGAGCTGGCTGATTCGCCTATCGAAATTGGCAACCACAAAGTGCTGCAATTTGATGTGCTGGGCACGCCGCACCGCATAGCTATGTACGGCCCCGGCAACTACGACGAGCAGCGCGTGGTGGCCGACTTCAAGCGCATTTGCGAAACCTCGCAGCGCGTGGTCGGGCAGAATCCTCTGGACCGCTACCTGTTCATCGTGCATAATCTGGAGCGTGGTGGCGGCGGATTGGAGCACTTATACTCCACTACGCTGCAGGTATCGCGCAATGCCTACAACACCGATGCCGGTTACTTCGGCCTGCTGGGCCTGGCGGCGCACGAGTATTTTCACCTTTGGAACGTGAAGCGCATCCGGCCCATCGCGCTCGGGCCGTTTGATTACGACCGAGAAAACTACACCAGCATGCTCTGGTTAAGCGAAGGCGGCACAGAGTACGTTTCGAATCAGATAGTACAACGCGCTGGTTTCCAGAAGCCGCAGCAGTACCTCGATCAGCTGGCCGCCGGCATCACACGCGTTGAGAATACGCCCGGCAACCGCGTGCAGTCGGCCGCTGATGCCAGCTTTGATGCCTGGATCAAGCAGTACCGGCCTAACGAAAACTCGCCTAACGCCGCCATCAGTTACTACGACAAAGGCGAGCTGATATGTGCGGTGCTGGACTTGTCGATTGCCAACGCTACCGGCGGGCAGAAAAGCCTCGACGACGTGATGCGCTACCTCTACGACCAGTACTACAAAAAACTGGGCCGGGGCTTTACCGATGCCGAATTTCAGGATGCCGTGGCCAAAGTAGCCGGTCGGCGCTTCGATGACTTTTTCAAGCGCAGCGTGTACGGCACTACCCGTCTTGATTACGAGGGGGCACTAGGTTACGCGGGCTTGCGCCTCGTAAACACCGCTGGCCAGCCCGATGCCAACCTTGGTGCCACGGTATCGACTAGTAGCGGCCGGGCCATGGTGACAGGTGTGCTGCGCGACGGCAGCGCGTGGCAAGGTGGCCTGAACGTGGGCGATGAAATTCTGGCCCTCGACGGCATGCGCGTCACCGACGACGTGAACCGCTACACCAGCGCCCGTCCCGTGGGCAGCGCAGTGCGCCTGCTCGTCTCGCGCGATGGGCAGCTGCGGGAGCTGTCGTTCCCGCTGCTGGCCAGCACCGCTCAGCGCTACCGCATCGAGATGGCCGACAACGCCACCTCCGAGCAACTGGCCGTGCGCCGCAAGTGGCTGCAGCTGGCTCAATAAATCCCGGTTATGATTCCCTCATCCGCCGACGTGCTGCCGAAGCCGTCGGCGGTTGTTTTGTACTCCAATGAATGTTCTTATTGTGCTGGCTCACCCCGAGCCGGCCTCTTACAATGGTCATCTAACCCGCTTGGCTGCCAGTGCCTTGACAGCCGCTGGCCACTTCGTAGAAGTGTCTGACTTGTATCAGCAAGGCTTCGGAGCTGTAGCGGGCCGCACAGATTTTGAACCGGCCATCGATGCCGATTTCTTTGACCTGCAAGCCGCTCAGCGGGCCGCCACTGCCGATGGTCAGTTTACCCCCGAAATTCAGGCTGAAATAGCCAAGCTGCGGCGGTGCGATTTGCTAATCCTGCAATTTCCTTTGTGGTGGCATTCCGTACCCGCAATCCTCAAGGGCTGGTTTGACCGTGTGCTGGCCCTGGGCTTTGCCTATGGTGGCACCAAGGAACTGGCCGGCAAGCAAGCTCTGGTTTCGCTGACCTCGGGCACCCCCAATTCGCTGTGGGATGGAACCACCTTGCCCACGCTGGAGTCGACGCTAAGTCACGTGCTGCGTGGCACACTAGCATTCTGCGGGATGGAGGTCTACGAGCCGTTCATGATCGGCGGGGCCAAACGCCTGAGCGCGGAAGAGCGGGCGGCGGCAGAGGAGGAGTTTGTTAGTTTGCTGCTGAACCTGAACCAGCGCAAGCGCCTTTTTTAAGGCTTTTGACAAGCATACGAAACAACGTTTGCCCTTTGATATCAAAGTCTATCATGTCAAGCTCGTCGAAAGGCAAAGCTGCGTAGGAGTCCACGGTTAAGATTACTCTTGCACATCAGCACACGATATGCCCTGACTGCCCTCCACTTGGCTTTTGTTTCGTTGCTCGATCAATCGGTCGAACGCTCTAAGCTCAGCGGCAACAAAAACGGCCCGCACCTACACCGTAGGAGCGGGCCGTTTGGCTTAAAGCCCCGAAAGCTAGAGCGCCTGCACGCCCAAGGCGCGGGCCACGTTCACGCGGCCCCAGCCGAAAGTGTTGCTGCGCGTAGCGTTGGAACTGGCCGATACCAGCCGCTGTTTGATTTGGTCCCGGCTTTCGTTCGGATACTTGCTCCAGACCACGGCCGTCATACCGGCCATGGTGGCCGTAGCTACCGACGAGCCGCCTACCGTGCTGGGCGCGTCGCCGCTCATGGCTAGGGAAAGGGGGCGCAGGTTGTTGCTGGCCTTTTGCATCACCACCACAAACTCCACGCCCGAGCCCACGTGGCACTCGTCGCAGCGCTGGGTAAGGTTGTCTTTCACGCCGGTTACGGCCACCACCTCACTCATGCTGGCGGGGAAGATGACGCCCACTATGCCCGCCGACCAGTCAAAGGAAGTGCCGGCAGCGCAGTAAATGAGCTTGCCGCGCGAGTAAGCATACCGAATGGCATCGGCCATTTGCGAAGAGCTGGTAACGCGGCCCATGCTCATGCTGATGATGCGCACATCGGCGCGGTTGGCAGCCAGCGTGAAAGCGTCGGACACGCCTTTTACCTCGCGGCTTTCATCCAGGAACACGTCCGCCGCGGCCCGCACAGTTATGAGGTTGGCATTATAAGCCACGCCCACCGCCGCCCCGTCGGTGCCGCGTGGGGCGGCGGCAGCACCGGCCATGCTGGTGCCGTGCCCGCAGCCGTCATCCGGCGTCTCAATGGAACCTGTCGGGATGCCAAAGAAAGTGTTGCGAGGCAGCGTCACGAGCCGCTCGATGGTGCGGCCCGAACTCAGTCCCTGATTGAAGGCCGTGCCCAGATTCTCCTGCGCATTGGAGGACCCCGAATCAATGATTACCATCTTGATACCGGCGCCCGTGCTCTGTGACCACGCTGCCCGGATGCCGTGGTAGGCATCGGCGTGGTTCCAGGAGGACTTGCTGCCGTTGCTAAGTACGGTGTAGTCGGAACCGGCAATGAGGTTGGGGGTGGCCGTGTTGGAGCCGCAGCCGCTGCTGCTCAAGGTTCGTTGGGCATTGGCCACTGTGGGATGATAGGGTTCGTAGCCCATGGGCTCGGCGTAGCGCACCGTGGCCGCGCGTCGCAGCTGTTGCACCGTGCGCAACTGTTGCACGCGTACGTTGAGCACGGGCAGGGTTTCTTCCTCAAACACCAGCAGCCGCTCCAGAGTGATAGTCGGGTCGGCGGCGCGCTCGGCGGCCAGGATCAGATTAAGCACCTGCTGGCGGGCCTGCTGGTAGGCCGGGTCATCGGCCGCTCGTGCGGGCAGGGGCACATCGGAGCCGCAACGGCCCACCGGAGCGTACCCTACGCTCAGCACTTGGTCGGAGCGTTTCAAGGCGCTCCACACCACGTGGTCGGTGGCTTGGCGCCAGTCATAGGTGCCGGTCTGGCGGGCTTTTGTCAGGATAAGATCATCGAGCTGGCTTGTGCTTAGTGCCTCGCCTACGACTTCCGGCTCGGGCTGCACCTGCTCTTTTTCGGCGCTCTGACACGCGCCTAGCCACAGCAGCGCAAAGGCTGCCGGGTACGTTGTAAAATTTCGCATACGAACGGTGGTTAGGTTGTGGAAGAGCTTAAGTCAATAAAATAATTGGATAAATACAAGTGGTAGTTTGTCCTAAAATGAGAAAGGCCGCCTCCAGAATTGGAAACGGCCTTTTGATAGCTCAACAAGTCGGCGTTAGTACACGCGCTTTAAGTCGACTTTGCGCGTGGGCGTAATCACCAAGGGTACTTTCTCGATCTTGACCGAGGAAGTATCCAGCCCAAAATACTTGTCTTCAGAAGCGATGAACTGCTTGATGTAGAAGTACGACTGCATCACCAAGTTTTCGACGAGCGGAAACTCATTTTCTACCGACAGAAACTTCTCCAACACCACGAAACGGAAGTCGCCGGTTACGTGCTGCTTGCTCAGCGACTCGTAGCGCGAGGTGATGTCTACCTCCTTGTTGCGCACGAGGTCTTCCACCACTTTGCGGAAGTATAGGTTGATGCGCTGCTCTACCCGGAAACCCAGACGGAACGTGATGCGGTAGGCGTCGTCATTGGCCAGCTCAGTCACCTTATACTCCATGGTATAAGGCTGATCGGTGGTGTCTACGTGTACAAACCAGTAGATGTCAGCTCGTTTGGGGCGCTTCTGGAAGATTGAGTAGATGATCTTCGACTCGATTTCCGTTTGCCGTTCGGCTGAGGTCATGAACACCAGGTGCGTAGAGTACTTCGGTACCGATTCATCGGCGCTGAGCTCCTTCAAGGCATCCATATATGGATCTACGCGCACAAATTCCGTCAGGCGGCGCTTGATGTAATAGGCCCGCAGCCAGACGTACATCACCGCAATCAGGCACAGGCTGATGGCCACCGACACCCAGCCGCCGTGCGGAAATTTAATGAGGTTGGCCACCAGGAAGGAACCCTCGATAGCCCCGTAAACGACCAGAAACAGGACCACCAGCGGCATGGCCACGCGGCGGGCACGCAGCCACATGGAGAGCAGCAGGGTGGTCATCATCATGGTGATGGTGATGGCCAGGCCGTAGGCGGCTTCCATGTTTTCGGAGCGTTGGAAGTACAGCACAATGCCGATGCAGCCCAGCAGCAGCAGGCGGTTCATGCTCGGTACGTACAGCTGCCCCTTGACGTCCGTGGGGTAGTTCAGCTTCACCTTGGGCCACATGTTCAGCCGGATAGCTTCCGATACTAGCGTAAAGGAACCCGTAATCAGCGCCTGCGAGGCAATGATGGCCGCCATGGTGGCCACGCCTACGCCGATGAGCAGAAACCACTCGGGCATTAGCTCATAGAACGGGTTACGGCCATCGAGCATTTCGCCTTCGTGCGAAATCATCCAGGCGCCTTGGCCGAAGTAGTTGAGCAGCAGGCAGGTTTTGACAAATATCCAGCTGATGCGAATGTTGTTCTTGCCGCAGTGGCCCAGGTCGGAATACAAAGCCTCGGCCCCGGTGGTACACAGAAATACCGCGCCTAGCAGCCAGAAACCGCCCGGCGTGTTTACCAGCAGGTTGTAGGCGTAGTAAGGGTTGATGGCTTTCAGAATTTCGGGGTGCTGCATGATGCCCGAAATGCCCAGCGTGGCCAGCATGGAAAACCACAGGAACATGATCGGACCGAAAGCCTTGCCTACGATTTGAGTGCCAAAGCTTTGGAGCAGGAACAGTCCGACCAGAATGGCAATAACAATGGGCACCGTCTGAATCTCGGGGTAGCGCGCTTCTAGGCCCTCGATGGCCGACGATACCGAAATCGGTGGCGTAATCACGCCGTCGGCGAGCAGGGCCGCGCCTCCTACGATGGCAACGCCCGAAAGCCAGGCACCGCGGCGCCGTACAAGAGCATAAAGCGAGAAGATGCCGCCCTCGCCGTTGTTATCAGCGTTCAGCGTCAGCAGCACGTACTTGATGGTGGTCTGGAGCGTGAGCGTCCAAAGCACGCACGAAATGCCGCCGTAGATCAGGTCGGCATCGATGCGGCCCGGTACCACGGCTTTCATTACGTAGAGCGGCGACGTGCCGATGTCACCGTAAATGATGCCTAAGGCAATGAGCAAGCCCGCCGTGGATACTGCGGTGTGGGCGTGATGGGAGGTCGAATTTTTCGCCTCGGCTAAAGATGTGGTGTCACTCATGACGTCGCGACGACGGCTAATTAGTAGCCACTTGAAAAAGAGGCGCGCAAAGGTAATGCACTGAGCGCAGACGGGCGACCGGCAAAGAGCCAAGCTAGAGTATGTCGTCGGGCGCCGGCTCTTGGGATACAAAGGAGTCGGCTGCTTCCGCGGTGGCAGCTTGCAGCAGCGCCATTGCTTCGGCCGCGGCACGCTGGTGGCGCAGGTGAATGCGCATGTTGGTTTCGGCGGCCAGCTTTTGCCAAGCCTGCGTATCGCCGGAAAGAGCGTGGTGTGCCTCGGCCTGACCTAGGCGGTGCAGGCGGACACGGTTGGCCCCGCGGCTGCCCCAGGCCAGCAACAGCGCGCCGCTGCCCATGCCCAGCATGGCGGTGGGCGTGCGAATCCAGTTTTGGAGAAACGCCAACGTGAAGCCGCCCAGCACCAAGGCGCCTAGCATGATCCACAGCAGCCAGCGCACTTGCTGCACCGTCACGCGTTCCAGCTCCAGCAAGGCGTAAGAGCGCCCCTCAATGGTCAGCTCATCATCGGTGAGGTGCCAACGACCGTCTTCGCTCTGCACTGGGGGGCGTGGCGGCGGCAAGGGGGGAGGAGCGAAGCCGTAAGAAATCGGTTCCATGGTGGCTAAGTGATGAGGCGATACGTGACAGGTGACAAGTGATGCGGAGCCAAGCAATTGTCAGGTCGAGCAACGCGGGATATTTGAGGCAACAAACTGCCGACTCATATGTCCCGCGTTGCTCGACACGACTTGCCGTTCCGTATGCATTTCACTTGCCACCTGTCACGTGTACCTCACTACCTAGTTATTGACTTTCAACAGCTCTACGTCGAAAATCAGGGTAGCATTCGGACCGATGTCGGCGCCTGCACCGCGGGTGCCGTAGGCCAAGTCCGAGGGAATGTACAGGCGGTACTTCGAGCCTTCGCTCATCAGCTGCAGGGCCTCCGTCCAGCCGGCAATTACGCCGTTGACAGGGAAGGTGGCCGGCTGGCCGCGCTCGTACGACGAATCAAATACGGTACCGTCGATGAGGGTGCCGTGGTAGTGCGTGGTGACGGAGCTTTTCAGCGAAGGCTTCTGGCCCGAGCCTTCCTGCAACACCTCGTATTGCAGGCCGCTCGGCAGCGAATGAATGCCCTGCTTGCCCTTGTTCTGCGCCAGGAAAGCTTCGCCTTCCTGCTTGTTCTGCTCGGCCGACTGGCCGCCGTTGCCCTGCGGCTGCTGGGCTTCCATCTGCTGCTGAAACTGCTGCATGGCGGCCTGCATTTGCTGCGGCGTGAGGCGGCTCTGCTGGCCTCCGAGGGCTTCTTTCAAGCTCTGGGCCAGCGTGTCGATGTCCAGATCCAGGCCCTGCTGGGCGAAGTTGCGGGCCAGGTCGCGGCCGATGATGTAGCTGATTTGCTGCTTGAGCGAGTTCAGTTCCATTTTGTGACTGATTACACGGATTTCGCTGATTGAATGAGCCCGGCCTGCCCAGCGAAGGTTAGCGGCCGGCTACCGGGCAGTACGCGCCCGGCGGGACGAAGGTGCAGAAAAATTGCAGGCTTCGCAGTGCCGGCAAGGTTGGCTTCGGGCAGGGTTCGGCTACAGCAGCTGGAAAAGCCACTGTAACAGGTAGTAGTGGCGGCGAAGGCTTTAGCAGAAGCAGGTTAAGTTGGCTTTGTCAACCTACCGTTTTGCAAACACCCGGTTCAAAAAATCCACCGTGTATTTAAGGGTGGGCTCAAACCAGGGATTGAACAGCACAAAGGTGTGCGGGGTATTGGGGAAGCTTTGCACTTCGCTGTAGACGCCGAAGCCGTCGAGTTGGCGGCGCATGTCGTCGCGGCCGGCGTGCATGCGGTCCACGGCGCTGTTGATGAACAGGATAGGCGGCGTCTGGGCCGAGACGTGGTTCAGGGCCCCGGCCTGGTGCCAGACTTCGGTACGTTCGGTTTTGGGAAACCCGAACCAGTGCGTGGCCGCCGAAGGGCCTTTGCGGTCGTCGCCCTCGCCGGATTCCGGATGGATGAAAGCCAGCGTGCCATCGGCATCTACAATGGCCTGCACCGCGCTGGAACGGGTACGGAAACAATTGCCGGCCTCAAACTGCGGGTCGCCGTTGGTGGTACCGATGAGCGCCGCCAGCTGCCCGCCGGCCGAAAAGCCCCACACGGCTACGCGGCTGGTATCAATGGGGTAGGTACTGGCGTTGGCCCGCATCCAACGGATGGCTGCCTTCAGGTCCTGCACGGCCGCCGGGTACTGCGCCTCCGTGGAAAGGCGGTACTCGGCCGTGACGGCCACGAAGCCCCGCGCTGCCAGCTGCTGGGCCAGCGGCACGTGCTGCGACCGGTCGCCGGAGCGCCAGCCGCCGCCGTGAATCACCAGCACCGCCGGAAACTGCTGCTTGCGCTTGGCCTTGGGGTGGAACACGTCGAGCTTCAGCGCCCGGCCGCTGGGCAGGGTGCAGTACGTCACATCCCGCTGCGAGCGGACGTGCTTCGGTACTGGCGGGCGGGCGACTGTAATATCCGGGTACTGCTTTTTGGCCTTGACGTAGGCGCTATGCACCGTGAAGGAAGTATCGCGGGGCACGGTGGCCTGCTGGGCCATACCAACCCGGGCACAGGCTAGCTGGGCTAGCACGGATAATCCAGTGCCGATGCGACGGACTAAGCGGAGTTGGGCTATCATCAAAAACGACGAATGAACGGTAAGCCAGAACGAGGGCTTTGCTGAACGATGCGCAAAAAGTAAGCCCTGCATCGGCAAATACTCTCCTGTACTGGCAGGCAAGTACAGGAAGCTTGGACAAATGTTCGGCTGCTACTTCCCGGTAGCATCGGTGCCACAGCAGGAAAACGCGACCAAACCAGGCCGCCAGGTTGCCAGGCGAGGCGCTTAACATCACACCCTCACTAATGAAGGCTCGCATTTTAACGTTCCTGCTGGTGGCCTCGAGTAGCCTGTTGGCGCTGAGCGAAATGGCCAGGGCCCAGGCACCGTCAAGGACTCTGGTAACTGAATTTCAGAATCCGCCACCGGCTGCCTGGCCGCGGACCTGGTGGCACTGGACGCACAGCAACGTGTCGCTGGAAGGGATTACCAAGGACCTGGAGTGGATGAAGCGCGTGGGCATTGCCGGGCTGCAGCTGTCCGACGTGGCCTACGGTACAGGCCAGCAAGTGCCCCAAAAAACCGTTTTCGGCTCGCCACAGTGGCTGGAAGCCGTGCGCCACACCGCGGCCGAAGCCGAACGGCTCGATTTGGAGCTGGGCATCTTCAGCTCGCCCGGCTGGAGCCTTACCGGCGGCCCTTGGGTGAAGCCCGAGCAAGCCATGAAAAAGCTGGTGTGGAGCGAAACGCAGGTGAGCGGCGGCCGTGAGTTTGTGGGTAAGCTGCCGCTGCCACCTACCCAGCAAGGGCCCATTCGGAACCTGGCCACGCGCGGCAAGCAAGACAAAGACCATCCGCCGTTTTACGCCGACTGCGCCGTGGTGGCCTTCAGGACCCCCGCCGGCGAGCTACCTGCCCCGGTGCCGGCCATCAGCAGCAGCCAAGGTCCGCTGGATGGTAAAGCCTTGCTGGACGATGATTTAAATACGGCCACGCTGGTTCGTCCGGCCACGAAAGGTGCTGCGGCCTGGGTGCAACTGAGCTACTCGCAACCAGTTAAAGCCAGGGCCTTCACGGTGGCTGGGCGCAGGGGCATACCGCAGGGGCGCGTACTGGCTTCTGATGACGGCCAGCACTTTCGTACCCTGGCCGTGCTGCCCGGCAAGCAAAGCTACCGGCCCGGCTCCGTACGCACATTTGCCTTTCCCGAAACCACGGTCCGCTACTTTCGCCTTGAGCTAACCGGTGCCCCGCTAAAGCCCGCCGAAATCATGGCCGAAGCCACGGCTCAGCCCGATACGGCCTACCAACTCAACGAAGTCAAGCTGCACACCGGCGCCCGCGTCCACCGCTGGGAAGACAAAGCCGGCTTCAACTTTCTCTTTGAGTACGAAGCCACCGAAACCCCAGCGGTAGCACCGGCTCTTGCTATTGATCCGCGGGAAGTATTGGTACTGACACCGTTGTTGAGCCCCGACGGCACGCTGCGGTGGAAAGTCCCTACCGGGCAGTGGACGATTATGCGCTTTGGCTACTCACTTACCGGCGCCAAAAATCGTCCGCCAGTGCCCGCTGGGCTGGGCTACGAGGTGGATAAGCTCAGCCGCCAACATACCGAGGCTTATTTGCAGGCCTACACTGCTCCCCTGGCACAGGCCCTGGGCCCGCTCTACGGCAAGCGCCTGCACTACGTAATGCTCGACAGCTGGGAGGCTGGCATTCAGAATTGGACCGATGAAATGCTGCCCGAGTTCCAGCAGCGCCGCGGTTACGACCTCACTCCTTACCTGCCCGCCCTGGCCGGCCGGATAGTGGGCAGCGCTTCCCGCAGCGACCGGGTGCTTTGGGACTTTAGACGCACGCTGGTGGATATGTTCGCCGAAAACCATTACGGTGTCGTCACCGAATTTTTGCACCGGCAGGGGCTGGAAACCTACGGCGAGGCGGGTGGCGTGTCTTTAGAAAGCCTGGAGGACGCGTTGCTCAACAAGAAGTTCGTGGATATTCCGATGGGGGAGTTTTGGGCGCGCGACCTGCACCCTTCGGCTATGTACTATGAGGATGTGCGCGGGGCGGCATCGGCGGGCCACGTGTACGGTAAGCCCATCGTGGCGGCTGAGGCCTTTACGGGCGGAGAATACGAGTCGCCGTTTGCGCTGAAAAAGCTCAGCGACTATTGGTTTACGCAGGGCATCAACCGGCTGGTGTTTCATACCTCAGCTCACCAACCGCTCGAAGCCAAGCCCGGCAATACCATGGTGGGCACCCACCTGCACCGCCATATCACCTGGGCCGAGCAGGCCCGGCCGCTGATGACTTACTTAGCCCGCACCAGCCACTTACTGCAGCAAGGGCGCTACGTGGCCGATGTGGCTTACCTACTCAACGAAGGCGCGCCCGCCACCATGCCTTTTTGGGGCGCAGGCCTGCAGCCCGCGCCGCCCGTTGGCTATCAGTATGATTACCTCAATGCCGACGTGCTGCTGCATCGCCTTGCGGTAAGCACCTCCGGCCGCCTCGCGCTGCCCGATGGCCTTAGCTACGCCGTGCTGGTGCTGCCCGAAACCCAGCAGATGACCCTGCCAGTGCTGCGCAAGCTGCGGGAGCTGGTAGCGGCTGGTGCTACCATCATCGGTCCACGGCCACTCAGCACGCCCAGCTTAGCCGACGATGCGCAGGCCGAAGCCGATCTGCAGGAATACGCGCAACAACTTTGGGGTGACCTGGAGGGCCGCAGTCGCACCCAGCGGCGTTACGGCAAGGGGCAGGTGTATTGGGGCCGGCCAGTGGCGGAGGTATTGGCGGCCTTGCATGTCAGGCCCGACCTGGAATGCAGCCACGCCCCGGATGCACCGGTATCCTGGATTCATCGCCAAACCGAAACGGCTGACCTTTATTTCGTAGTAAACCGTTCCGACCTCCCGCAACAGCTGACGGCGCGGTTTCGGGTGAGTGGCAGGCAAGCCATGCTCTGGCACCCGGAGGATGGCAGCACCGAGCCGGTGGCCTATTCCAGTGACGCTGGCTTCACCACGGTTGCCTTGTCGCTGGCCGCCTCGCAGGCGGTGTTTGTGGTGTTCGATGGCGCCGCTGCTCAGTCCGCAGTCATGGGTCCAACTAAAGCCGAAACCTTGCTAGTCACCCTGGTGGGGCCTTGGAACGTGGCGTTTCCGCCAAACCTGGGGGCACCCGCTCACCTGCAACTTCCGCAGCTCATTTCCTGGACCCACCACTCCAATGACGGCGTAAAGTACTTCTCTGGCTCTGCGACTTATTCCCGAACTATTTCGGCCCGCCGCAGCTGGTTTAAGGCTGGCCAGAAACTGATGTTGGACTTAGGTCGGGTAGGGGACTTGGCAGAGGTGACTTTAAACGGAAGGCCCCTGTCTGTGGCTTGGATGCCGCCATACCAAGTAGACATTACCTCAGCACTAAAGCCCGGGAAGAATAGCTTAATAATCAAAGTCACCAATCAGTGGACCAACCGCCTGCTGGGCGACGAGGCAGGAGGGCTCAAAATCCTTGATGCTCATATCCCGCCCTTCAACGGCGCCCAGCGTGTGCTAACCGATTCGGGGCTGCTGGGGCCGGTCACCATTTGGGGCGTAGCCGACGGCCGGTAAGTAAGAACCACCGTCCGATATGTCAGGCCTTTCGCGCTTGCCTGCAGTTAGGCCATACAAAAAAGCCGGCCCTGCGCATCGCAGGGCCGGCTTCAACTCATAGAGTCCCGGAAACAACGCTGTGCTAGCAGCAGTAGTCGCTCAGATCTTCATCGAGCGAGTCAATGTGCAGGTTGAATTGCAGGGCACGAGCCGCCCACAGTCCCAAGGACCCCAGGCCACCCATCAGCAACAGCGTCGAAATAGCGGTGGTCTTCTTCATTTTATATATTGTATGTTGGTGAAGTTCAGAATCTTGGTGCAAAGATACGGCTAAATTATTAATTGGTTGTTATGCATGCATCATTGTTTGGTTAACAGCTCAGCATGAAGGAAAAAACATTTGAGGAAGGGAAAAGAGTCACGCCTCAAGGGCATTGCACCTTCGGGTTCGGCTTTGCTTGTGCTTGGGTGGGGCAGTAGCTACGCAGTGCATTACTATGCAGAAGTAGCAACCGCAGCGTGGTCCTAAAACAGAACTCCTTGTTGGCCGGCTACCAGTGGGCGGTGACGCTGCTCCAGCTCCAAGAGCCACTTTTTGCGCCACAAGCCGCCGGCATAGCCCGTCAGCTTGCCATCGGCCCCAATGACGCGGTGGCAAGGCACGATAATGGCCACGCGGTTCATGCCATTGGCCGAGGCCACGGCGCGGACTGCTTCGGGCTTATGCAGAGCCTGGGCTTGCTGCCCATAGGAGCGTGTGGTGCCGTAGGGTATTTGCCTAAGCTCCTGCCACACGGCTTGCTGAAACACGGTGCCGGGCGTAATGAGGGGCACGGTAAATGCCTGCCGGATGCCAGCAAAGTATTCCGTTAGCTCCGTCCGTAGCTGGGCAAAGTGTGGGTTTTCGCCTTGCACGAGGGTCGCGTTGAGGCGGCTGGCAAGGTCTTTAAGCTCAGTTTCCAGCATGCGACGGTCGGTGAATTCGAGCAGGCAGATGCCCTCGGGCGTGCCACAGGCCAGCATGGTGCCCAGCGGCGTTTCGATTCGCGTCAGGTTGATGACTTGCTGGGTGCGGCTGTGATTCGGGGCTACCCCAAACACGGCCTTAAACGAATCCTGAAAGCCGCTCAGCGACTCGTAGCCGCTGTCGAAGGCTGCCGCAGTTACCGATTCACCTTGTTGGAGCTTTTTGAAGGCCATGTTGATGCGCTGGAGCCGCTGATAAGCCTGAAAGGTAATGCCGTGCTGGCGCAGAAACCAGCGCCGCACGGTAGCCGGTTCTAAGCCCTGCTGACGCAACTGCCGGTCGGTAATGCGGGCGCATGGCTGGTGGGTGAGTTGCTTGATCAGCTTCTGAGCAAACTCAGGGCCTGCATCAGCCGAAGGTGCGAGGGGCGTGCATACTTTGCAGGCACGGTAACCGCTCAGCAGCGCTTCCTTGGCGGTAGCAAAAAACTCTACGTTTTGCGGTTTGGGCTTGCGTGCGGTGCAGGTAGGCCGACAGAAAATGCCCGTGGTCTTGACCGCCGCCACAAAGCGGCCTTCATACGATGGGTTTTTGGCGACCAATGCCGTGTAGCACTCGGTAGCCGTAAGCTCAAGCGCGGTGATACTACTCATGAGAAGGTTCAGCTGGGTTTGGGGGGCGCATTGTGCACGCAGAAGTTTGCAGCCGTGATATATCCCCAAATAACCCGTAGCTGTGGAAGATCAGCAACCGGAAACTGAACAAGCATTTTTGGAATTTCGCTCGACTGCTCGTCAGGCCGCTCAATCTTAAGTCAGCAGCCGCTGTTTCCGAACGCCCATCGGCTCAATCCTGGCTTTTCGCCGAGTGATTTAATAATACAGCGTGCGGAAAACCAAGCCGCGCCGGGAGCTGTACTGCAATGCCGGTGCGGGCACGCGAAAAATGCTTAGCACGTAGAAAGCCTTTCGCAGTGCGGGATTGTGCGTGCGTATACCGCCCAGGTTAAGGTCTGGGGAGAGGTAAAACTTGCGGAAAGGGCGGTAGCCTAACTCGCGGTTGAGAAGTGGGTCGCCCACCACCATGCCCTCAGCACCGTAGCCCACTGCCACATTCAGCCAGCGGGGGTAGCGCGTGCCCTGCGGCAGAAAGCGGGCAACGTCGGCCGACAGCCAGTAGGTTTGCCCGTTGTAGTCTTTGAGCATCTGCCCGATGTAGCTGTCGCCCAGGTTTTCGAGCCGGGTCGTGGGGTGCTCCATGCGCTTAAAGGAAAACTTGGGCATGAGGCGAATTTCGCCCCAGGCCAGCTGCTGGGCGAGTACGCCCGCCGAACCGGCCGCATTGGCCAGCATGTCACTGTTGGAGAAGCCGTAGTCCTCGCTGTAGCCATCGAAGATTTCGATGGGCGTTTGAAGCACCAAGCCTACCATGCTCCCGTACCAAATGGCCTTTTGCTCGGAGGTACCGGCCCAACGCAGAGCGTCGACCCCGAACCGGCTTTCATGAAAGGCTGTCCAGACATGACCGGCTTTGTCCATTTGCTTCCAGTGGTGTCGGTCGTCGTAGAAGCGGAAGCGGGCCGGTGGGTGCTGCTTGTACTACGCGTCGCTGAGCAGCTTCAATGACACCGCGTAGCCCACCACGAACCCTGTTCCGAGTGCAAGTTGCCTGTTCCGCCGCTGCTGTACCGTTAGCGTGTCGGGCGCTGCCAATAGGCCAGGCTTTGCCAGGGCTTCGCTGAGCCCGCTCAGTAACAATAGTCCAATGACGCCACCGGCTTTGACTGGTGAGCAAACAGGCTGAAACAAGGTGCTGAGAAAACGCAATCGACGTGGGATTAGTGAATGGATTACCCACTAGTACGGCCGATTATCTTTTGAGTGCAGAGGTTAAAGTGTTTATAATGCATTGGTAATTAGTGCAGTTTAGTTATGCAAAGCACCGAAGTCTTGCGCCTGACCACGCATACTTGGCTGGGTGGGTCGCGAAGCAAGTATGAAAAGGAGAGTAGCTGCTGCTGTGGAGAGGTGCTATACCCCGTTGCGCAAGGCAGTTAGCGTAGGTCACGGGTAGTAGCCGCTGCCGGAGTTAGTGGCTCACGGCTGAGCAGGCCTGCATTTACGACCCGGGCTTGATTTCCGCCACTTCCACGCGGCGGTTGCGGGCATCGGGCGAGGGATAGAGCGGCCGCGTATCGCCGTACCCAATGGTGCTCAGGCGAGCTGCCGCAACTCCGGCTTTCACCAGGTAGGCCTTTACAGCTTCGGCCCGCTGCTCCGATAGCATTTGGTTTTTGTCGGGTTCCCCGATGCGGTCGGTGTGACCAGCTATCTGCAGGCGCAGTTCGGGCCGGGCTTTTAGCTCCGTAGCCAGCTGATTCAGGGCTGGGTAAGCCTCGGCCAACAACTCGGGAGTGCCCAGCTTAAACAGCACCCTGGGCAGCACTATGGGCTGCTCCGTCACCACGGGCGGCGCGGGTAGGGGGCGGGCGGTGTCAGCGGGTGCTGGTTTGGGCGTGGGAACTGGTTTGGGGACGGCGCCGCTTACTGCAATAGTAATGGGCACCACGGCGCTTTCGCGGGAGGCGTAGTAGCCTTGGGTGAGGTAAAAGGTGGTGGTTTTGCTAAGCTTGGTGCGGTAGCTGTTGCCGGTATGTAGGGGCTGCTTCAGGTCGGCATCGGCGTACCAGCGCACCTCGCGGCCCGATACGCGAATCGTCGTTTCGGTCCCGGCCGGGACCGTAGCTGCCGATTTGAGCTTGACGCGGTACAGCGTGTAAGTGCCGTGGTCGCAGCTGCCCACGGGGCGGTAGGTGGCGCGGCCGGTCAGCTTTTCCTGCTCGGGGTCGTAGGTGAAATTGATATGCCCGTCGCACCAGTAGCTGAAGGGTGTGGCACCGGTTTCGTTTAGCTTGCGCAGGTGCTGCAGCCGCAACCCTTCCTGGGTACGCGTGGCTTGCACCTGAAAAGTCACCGTCACGCCCGGGCGCCCGCCGGCTTCCTGGTACTGCACCCCAAACAGGCCGTCGCCCTTGCCGTTCTGAAGGCGAAGCACTACGGGCCAGTTGGCGCCCGGCTCCTGCGAGTCCAGCTCGACTCCCTGCCAGATGCCTGCCAAGGATTGGCCTTCCGCCAGGTGGGCCAGCAGCATGAGCATTCCGCCAAACCAAATGCTGAATTTCATGTCACTCAGGGGTTTTACTCTATTCCACCTTGCTGGTCCTGTAGTCGTTTGACAAGGGTCGTTAGGTATTCAACTGGGTTGGTCAAGAACTGGACTGCCCGGGAATGTTCAATGGAAGTTAACAATTGCCTGAAATCTGGTTCGAACAACATGCCGGCGTCGTCCATCACCAATAGGTCGTGGGCTCGGCAGATTGTCAGCATACCGGCTAAGAACCGATGCGCTTGATCTGCATCGCGCAAATCCGTTCGGAATTCGAAGTCATCGATTTCATCCGTACCCGCCTTCAGGCTGATGCTGCAATCGTGGTCAACAACCTCTTCATCGCTCTTCCAGCTGACATAAGCGGAAGACCAGTTTTCCCCGCGCACCCCAATCAATTCGTCGATTTGATTCCGGATGACCGTTGCTGGAAGATAGACTTCTGTCCACCACTCCATTGTGTAAGCATCTTCGAACGTTGGGGCAGCAGCGCTACCGGGTTCTGGCTGACAGGTCCAGTAAGCTTTCCAGCCTTCCCGGTCAATAAACAGCCGATCTGGGAGGCTGCTATAACGCTTAAGAACGGATTGCTTAGGTATAACGGTAAGGCGGTATTGCCAAATTGCCATCGATGCTATTGACTGAAGGCCAAGGGTAAGTTTTGGAAGGTCCGCGCAACGATACGCTCGGGGTATACAGGTAAAAGCGGAGCAAGCCCCCTGTTGCACTTGGTACAGGATCAGTAACAGCGCTTCTATTCTTCCCGTCGGGCGCGGCGCTGGATGCGCGCTTCCCAGCGTTTTCGGCGGGGAGCAATGCTGCCGCGCAAGTACTTTTCCATCACCAGCACGGCGCAGGGCGCAGCGGCCGTAGCCCCGAAGCCCGCATTTTCGAGGTAAACCGCTACGGCAATCTTGGGATTATCAGCCGGCGCGAAGCCGACGAAGGCGGCGTGGTCGTCGCCTTGGTTGTTTTGCACGGTGCCCGTTTTGCCCGCTACCGTAATGCCCACATCGGCTAGGCTGGAGGCATCGGCGGTACCGCCGCGCTGCATAACGGCCACCATACCCGGAACTAGCGCCGCCAGGTGTACGCTGTCGATGAGGGTGTATCGCTTTTCGCGGAAGCGCGGGAGCGGGCCGCTATTGCCTACGCTGCGTACTAAATGCGGGGGATAGTACCAGCCACGGTTGGCTATGATGGCTGCCAGGTTGGCCATTTGCAGGCCGGTTAGGTTGATTTCGCCTTGCCCTAGGCTGAGGGAGTAGATGGAGCGATAGGTCCAGCGCTGGGTGCGGCGGGCCTTGTCATAATAAGCCGGGGTGGGCAGAAATCCGGGGGCTTCGCGCGGCAAATCCACTCCCAGCAGCGTATCCAGCCCAAATGACCGGGCGTAGCGGCGCCACAGGCCCAGGTTCTGGTGGCGGGCCGCCACGGTATCCTGAGCCAGGCTATCGGGTACTCGGTCGATGAGGTTGCGCATCACCTGATAGAAGTAAGGGTTGCAACTGTACTTCAGGCCCACGGTGAGGCTGCTGGGTTTGGGGTGATGATGCACACACGTGACGAGCGACTGGTCACATTGGAATGCGGTGCCGGGGCTGATGGCGCCCAGCTGCAAGGCGACGGCTGCATTTACGAGCTTGAACACCGAGCCGGGCGGATTAGGCAACATGGCGGGCCGGTTGAGCAATGGCATGTCTTCTTGCTCCAACAAGCGGGCGCGTACGCCCGCCTGGTCCGCCGCCGTGATGGTGCTGGCTTTGTAAACCGGCCCCGACACCAAGCACAGGATTTCGCCGGTGCGCGGGTCCAGGGCCACGAGGTAGCCTTTGCGGCCGCC
Source organism: Hymenobacter sp. FMD4 (assembly GCF_058932745.1). Taxonomy (NCBI): domain Bacteria; kingdom Pseudomonadati; phylum Bacteroidota; class Cytophagia; order Cytophagales; family Hymenobacteraceae; genus Hymenobacter; species Hymenobacter sp. FMD4. The sequence goes on along the minus strand of NZ_JBZYWH010000023.1, from coordinate 39,725 downwards.
TAGCAGCTTCTCGGCGAAGGTTTGTAGCTTCACATCAATGGTCAGCTGCAGGTCCTGGCCTTGCTGGAAAACCGTGTCCTTAGCCCAACTGCCGTGCGTCTGGCCTTGCGCGTCCACCAGCGGGTGCAGGTAGCCCCAGTGGCCGCGGAGCAAGCTGTTGTAGTACGTCTCGACGCCGCCGGTGCGCAGGCGATAAAAGCGTCCGCGCTGGTAGCGCTTGGCCTGACCGTAAAAGGCCTGCGCTTCGGTGGCCATGTAGCCCAGTACAGGTGCTCCTGCCTCGGTAGTGTATACGCGCTGGGTGCGTTGGAGGAGCGTCAGCGTGGGCCAGGCAGCGCTGTCGCGGCGTACCCGCTTAACTTCGGCAGCGGTTAGGCGGAGCTGCACCAACGTGCCGGCCGGAGCAGTAGCGTAGGGGAGGGCATCGGCAATTCGTTGTCGGACGGTCACCGAGTCCCAGCCCAGTAGCTCGCCCAGCGCCAGCGTATCGAGCGGGGCGCGCCGCGGCAGTTTCAGCAGGAACTGCGGGCGGGTGGCCACCAGTACCGAGTCGTAGCGGTCGAGCACGCGGCCTCGGTATAGCGAATCGGCCACCACCACGCGGCGGGCGTTGTAGCGCACGCTCGGGCTTTGGTCCTGAGCTGGTTCGCCCGTCTGCTGCTCGGGAGAGGAACAAGCGGCCAGCATAATTAGAGCTGCCAGAAGACTTCTTCCCCAGAATTTGTAAGCCGTGCGCATGAGGTAAAGCTAGGCAATTGAACATTGTCGGCTTCCGCGGTTCTGACTTAACCGGCGTCAGAGGCAACTCATGCTATATAGTTTGTGGTCAGGGGGAGTTGGGTCAAGCTATTGCCTTAAGTGCATTCGGCAACGGCAGCATGGGCCTAAGCTGCCGGTCGAAGGCCAGGCGCGACGCGGTATTCTGCGTAGTTTACGCCCTATGCGCCCCGATGTCTTCACCACTTTCCCCGAGCTACGCACGTCCCAGCTATGGTTACGCGCCCTCGTTCCAACTGACCTCGATGCCGTACAGCCCATTACCTTCTACGACGGACTACCCGCAGCCACGCGCGAACAGGCCGGGCGTATGCTGGCACGCATCGAGCAGGATTACCGCAACCACCAAACCATTCATTGGGCCGTTGCGCTGGCTGATACCAACGCTCTGGTGGGTACCTGCGGTTTCTACCGCGGCTTCGCCGATGCGCACGGCGAAATCGGTTACGTGCTGCACCCCGATTACCGCGGCCGGGGACTGATGACCGAAGCCGTACGGGCGGCCTGCGCCTTTGGCTTCGAGAAGTTGGCGTTGCAGCAGATCGAAGCTAACACTGAGCCCGATAACGGCGCCTCGCAGCGGCTGCTGATACGCGTAGGCTTTCTGCCCATGGCTTCGGCCGTACCTGGGCTGCAGTGCTACGTGCTGCAGCCAGGCGACCTGTGGTAAGCGGACATAGCGGCTTAAACTTTCAGGCCAGGGCAGATGAAGTGGGGCTGAACTTGACTCCTTTGGCAAGATGCCGCCTGATCAGCCTTAGATGCTCTCACCGATTCGGCCTGCTTGCCGCAGCCGGGCTTGGCGACGGAAATACACGAAAAACGGTAGCCCGGTCAGAATCAGCCCCATTCCCAGGAGTGACTGCTCCGGCTGCGTAAGCAGCGTGTGCCCGGTGAAGGTGAGGGCGAACAGGATGAGCAGGATTTGCACGTACGGGTAGCCCGGCACCGGGCCCGGGATGCGCCCCTGCCGCTGCATCTTGACCACCGCCACGGCCAGCAGCCCATAAAACAGGAAGGTGGCGAAGATGACCAGATCCGTCAGCCGCTCGAAAGTGCCCGAGATAATCAGCACGGTGCTCCAGCCCAGCGTAAACAGCAGGGCGCGGTGGGGCGTGCGGTAGCGCGGGTGCACCGCCGCAGCCGACGGAAAGAAGAAACCTTCCTGCGCCATGCGAAAATGCACGCGGGTGTGCGAGAGCAGCACCGCGTTCAACGTGCCGAATACGCTCACCAGAATCAGGACCGCCACGCCCGTTTTGCCCCAGGTGCCCAGCAATGCCTCGGCCGCCACCGCCGCCCCGATTTCGTTGGGGCCCACCGCCGCCAGCGCGGCCAGGGGCAAGGCCCGCAGGTAGGCGTAATTGACCAGCACGTACAGCACGATGGCCACCGTAACGCCACCGATGATGGCCCGGGGCACATTGCGCCGCGGATTTTTGATTTCGCCCGTCACGAAGGAGAGGTCCACCCAGCCGTCGTAGGCCCAGAACACGCTGAGCAGAGCACCCAGAAAGGCACTGGCCAGCGACACCTCCCGCACAGGCGCTACCGCTGCCGAAGAGCCTTCCGGCGTAGGCGAAGACAGAAATATACCCGCCAAAATGAGCAGCAGAATGCCCCCGATCTTGGCCACCGTAAACACGATGCTCAGCCGCCCGCTGCCGCTAACCCCGCGGTAATTCACCAAGGCCAGGGCGGCTGCCGTACCGATGGCCAGTAGCTTGATGCCGGAATCAGCGAAGGGGTATATCAGCTTGCCAATGGACAAGTGCGCCCAGGCCTGCAAGGGATTAGGCAGCGGCAGCAGCGCGTTGACGGATTGGGCGAAGATGAAGGCCAGCGCCGCCACCGAAGCCGAGCCAATGATGGCAAAGTCCGTCCATCCGAACAGGAACGAGGCGAAGTTGCCAAACGACAGGCGCAGGTACTCGTAGACGCCACCGGACTCTTCGGTAAGCGAGGCCATGCCCGAGAGGTTTAGCGCCCCGCAGATGGTAACCAGACCCGCCACCACCCAGGCGGCCAGAATCCACTCCGCACTTAGGCCGCTCTGCGCCAGGGGTACGATTTTCTTAAAGACGCCGGAGCCAATTACGATGCCCGCCACCAGCATCATCCCGCTAACAGCACCAAAAGCTCGAATTAGGGTTACTGGGCTAGTGCCGGAGGGCTTTTCGGGAACGTTCATTGCTCAAGGTAACCGGATTTGCTACTCGCCTGGTGCGGCTCCAGCTTCCCGCTGAGGCGTAAGGGAGGCGTACTCCTTTCCCGAATTTCGGAGGTCGTACGCATGAGGTAAGTGACGCAACTGCCATTGCTCGTTCATGACTCTTGCTGAGTTGAGTTCTGTCGTTGTGCAAACCAGCGAAACAGTAATCTTTCAATTACAGAATAGCAGTAATTAATACCCTTTTCGGGCCCGATGCTGAATGCGCGCTTCCCACCGTTTGCGCTTAGCGGCTATGCTGCCTTGCAGGTACTTTTCCACTACCAGTGCAGCACAGGGCGCCGCTGCATCAGCCCCAAACCCCCCGTTTTCGATGTAAACCGCTACCGCTATCTGCGGATTATCGGCGGGGGCAAAGCCGACGAAGGCCGCATGGTCGTCGCCCTCATCGTTTTCGACGGTACCGGTTTTGCCGGCCAACGTAATGCCCACATCTTCCAAACTGGAGGCATCAGCGGTGCCGCCGCGCTGCATCACGGCTACCATGCCGGGTACGAGTGCCGCAAAATGGGCGCTGTCGATAAGCGTGTACCGCCTTTCAGTAAAGCGCGGCAGCGGCCCGCCCGCGCCGACGCTGCGCACCAGGTGGGGCGTATAGTACCAGCCACGGTTGGCAATGATGGCGGCCATGTTGGCCATTTGCAGCCCAGTGAGGTTAATTTCGCCTTGCCCGATGCTGAGCGAGTAAATGGAGCGGTAGGTCCAGCGGGACGTTTGCCGGGCCTTATCGTAGTATTCGGGTGTGGGCAGAAAACCGGGCGCTTCGCGGGGGATGTCTACGCCCAGCACCGTATCCAGCCCAAACGAGCGGACGTAGCGTCGCCACAAAGCCAGGTTCTGGTGCCGGGCCGCTACGGTATCCTGTACCAGACTATCAGGTACGTAGTTGATTAGCTTCCGCATCACCTGGTAGAAGTACGGGTTGCAGCTGTACTTCAGCCCGGCGGTCAGGTTGCTGGGCGCCGGGTGGCGATGCACGCAGCTGACGAGCGACTGGTCGCAGCGGAAGCCGGTGCCGGGGCTGATAGAACCGAGCTGCAGGGCCACGGCCGCATTCACCAGCTTGAATACCGAGCCGGGCGGGTTGGCCCGCATGGCGGGCCGGTTGATCAGCGGCATGCCTTCCTGCTGCAGCAGCTTGGCCCGTACCGCGGCCAGATCGGGTGCGGTAATGGTAGCCGGCTTGTACACAGGCGCCGACACATACGCCAGGATTTCGCCGGTGCGTGGGTCCAGCGCTACCAGGTAGCCCTTGCGCCGGCCCAGCAGGGTTTCGGCGTAGGCCTGCAGCTTCACGTCGATGGTCAGGTGCAGGTCCTGGCCTTCTTGAAAGGCCGTGTCAGGCGCCCAACTGCCGTGCGTCTGGCCTTGCTCGTCCACCAACGGGTGCAGGGTGCCCCGGCGCCCGTTGAGCAGGCCATTGTAATAAGCTTCGATGCCGCCGTTGCGCAACTGGTAGAAACGGCCTCGGCGGTAGCGCTTGGCTTGATTGTAGAAGGCCTCTGCCTCGGCGCTCATGTAGCCCAGCACGTGGGCACCCACGCTGGTGGTATAGGTGCGCCGGCGGGCCTCCGTCAGGGTCAAGCTGGGCCAGTCGCGGCTGTGACGGCGTACCCGTGCCGCTTCGGCCGCCGTAAGCCGAAGCTGGACCGGGTAGCCCGCTGGCGCTTTTTCGTATGGCAGGGCATCGGAAATGCGCTTCCGCGTAGTCGTCGGGCCCCAGCCGAGCAGCTGGCCCAGCGCCAGGGTGTCGAGTGGCGGGCGGCGCGGCAGCTTCAGCAGGTATTGCGGGCGGGTAGCCACCAGCACCGAGTCGTGGCGGTCGAGCACACGGCCGCGCTGCGGCACTTCGGGCAGCACTATGCGTTTCTTGATGTATTGTATACTTGTGTCTGGGGCCTGAGTCAGTACGTCAGTTTGCAGTTGAGGTGATGAACAGGTGGCCAGCACCAGAAACACTGTTAGTAGACTCATTTCCCAAATTCCAAGCAGTTAAAGCCTTGCACGTTTGGGTTACTCTACGCAATTGCCGAGCTCCTAGATGTATGTCTGATAAGTCAGGCTTAGATACTCACCTCAGTAGAAATGGGGCGTAGCGAAGATTTTGTAATTGAAGAGCGCGTTCAGGGCCGCGCAACTTTTGCGAATCCTTTTTGAAAGCTAATAAGACGAAGCAGAACCGGCAGGAAGAGCATTTTGGCTTTTGATCCATGCAAGCGAATCTGCTGCAAATCCGAGTTGCTTAAGCGCCTCAAGGATAAATGTTGTTTTGCCTTCCACGTAACGCTCCATATCGCCCGGAAATGCAGCAGCTAGTGCTTCCTTTAATTGGCCATATGCCTGGGCCTGCTGTGGATAGGCGCGGAGGTAATCCCGAAATCTAAGATGATTCTGTAGGCTGAGGCTGTCCCGCAGGCACACGTACAAATGATGGTTCGGCCATTCCTTGCCGGAACCATCAAGCGGTGCCAGCGCAGACGTACGCTTAAACACCTCTCGGTCGGCTATTCCCTGATTGCCTACGTGGCGGCAGCCCAAAGCGGCGAGTTTGGGAATGACAGCTTCCAACTGGCAGGCTTCCGCAATGATGATGTCCACATCGATAATCGGCTTGGCTTGCAGGCCCGGAACCGAAGTGCTGCCAACGTGTTCGATACTTTCGATTAAACCAGACAAGGCTCTTCCGTACACGCTTTTCAGCTGCTGAAACACCACTGGCCATTGTTCCGAGTACGGCGCTAGCACAATTGGTTTTGAGGCAGTCATGAAGGTTGTGGAAGGATGCAGACGTAGCCTAAGCTATTGCCCGCTAATGGTAAGCATTGTCTGTGCGGCTCCCAGCGGCGCGGTACCGGCTGGCCGCTGGGGCGGCTTAGGGAGGCTGGGGCCACTGGGGTTATGGCTTGTAACTAGTTTTGCTGCGTTTGATTCATGTCAGGTGAGGAAAGAATTAGTTAGATCATTATATAGTTGTCTTGATGCGTTAAAAGTCGGTATTATTGTATCAATGTCAAATACGGTCCAATCTCACATGTTTGTTTTTTATGCAGAAATACAAGACTAATAGAGTTTTTACTCCAACATCTCCTGCCGTTGATTCGTTTGTAGAACGAGCAATTAAAATTAATAATCATTTAGTTGATTCACTAAACACGCCCGGTAAACAGATTGTGTTATATGGGCATTCAGGATGTGGCAAAACTACTTTGTTAACAAATAAGTTAAATCAAGTTTATGAAAATTACATCATAACTAGATGTATGGATGGTATGACATTCGAAAATATAATTTTAGATGGGTTTGATCAGCTTGGTAATTTCTATACTGAGCAAACTCAGACGAAGGGATTTAAGATAGCGCCTTCTATTAATTTTAACTACAATGAAATTAAAGGTAGTGTTAGTTTGGGTGAATTGAGTAAATTAACTAATATATCAACTAAAAGCTTTATTCCACCCCAGCTCACTCCACAAAGGTTAGCCAAGTTTTTTGGAGAAGCCCGGGCTTGCTGGATACTTGAGGATTTTCACAAAATAAAAGGAAATGAAAAAACACGTACATCCCAATTAATGAAGGTGTTTATGGATATGTCTGTAGACTATCCAGATCTTAAACTTATTGCATTAGGTGCGGTTGGAACAGCTAGACACGTTATTGAATACGACAAAGAAATGAATAATAGAGTTTCTGAAATTTTCATTCCTTATATGCAAGATAAGGAAATTGTGTCTATTATAGAAAGGGGTGAAAAATTATTAAATTTAAAATTTACAGTCAGAGCTAAAGATAAAATAGTAAAATATTCATGTGGTCTTCCTTCTATATGTCATCAATTATGTTTAAATATTTGTTTTACTAATGATATACGTGAAACGCAGCTCTCGCAATTTTTAATTAACACTAGAGAATTAGATTATGCTATTGAGAAATATGTTGATGAAAAATCAGATACACTAAAATCTGAGTACGATAAGGCTGTTAAGGTTTCGAATAATGTAAAATTTAATATTTATAAAGATATTATAAACTCTTCAATTAACGTGAGTAAAGACGAATTTTCATTTGATGATATATTTATGCACATTGCTAATAAAAAGCATAACAAGGAAGAAGTTGGAAAGGCACTGGTTGAGCTTTGCTCCATTAAAAGAAGTGAAGTTCTTGTTTTTGATGAAAATTCTAATAAATATCGATTTAGTAACTTGTTTTTAAAAGGATATGCAATTCTTCAGATGGAAGGTGATAGAGCTAGTAGCTTTAAGAAAGGAATAAAGGACCAAACTATAGTTGATAGATTGCTTGAAATAATTGAAAACGATTTGATAGAGGACGAGGATTTTGACATTGATGATCATATAGATTAAAAAGGGCCGCGCTCATGACGAACGCGGCCCTTTTTAATCTATAGGTCGATTTTACATATTCCGCCGGTACTGGCCGCCTACTTCGAACAGCGCATTCGTAATCTGGCCGAGCGAGCAGGACTTCACCGTTTCCATCAACTCCTCGAAGAGGTTGCCGTTTTGCACGGCTACCTGCTGCAGGCGCTTCAGGGCGGCGTCGGCCTGGTCGCGGTTGCGGGCGTGGAGGTTCTGCAGCATGGTGATTTGGTACTGCTTTTCCTCCTCGGTGGCGCGGATAACCTCGGCGGGCTGCACCGTGGGCGAGCCTTTGGAGGAGAGGAAGGTGTTCACCCCGATGATGGGCAGCTCGCCGGTGTGCTTCTGCATCTCGTAATACAGGCTTTCCTCCTGGATTTTGCCGCGCTGGTACATGGTTTCCATGGCGCCCAGCACGCCGCCGCGCTCGGTGATGCGGTCAAACTCCAGCATCACGGCTTCTTCCACCAGGTCGGTCAGCTCCTCGATGATGAACGAGCCCTGCAAGGGGTTTTCGTTTTTGGCCTGGCCCAACTCCCGGTTGATGATGAGCTGAATGGCCATGGCCCGGCGCACCGATTCCTCCGTGGGCGTGGTGATAGCCTCGTCGTAGGCGTTGGTGTGCAGCGAGTTGCAGTTGTCGTAGATGGCGTAGAGCGCCTGCAGCGTGGTGCGGATGTCGTTGAAGTCGATTTCCTGGGCGTGCAGGGAGCGGCCCGAGGTCTGGATGTGGTACTTCAGCATCTGCGAGCGGGCGTTGGCGCCGTACTTCAGCTTCATGGCCTTGGCCCAGATGCGGCGCGCCACGCGGCCCATCACGGCGTACTCGGGGTCCATGCCGTTGGAGAAGAAGAACGACAGGTTGGGGGCGAAGTCGTTCACGTCCATGCCCCGGCTCACGTAGTACTCCACGAAGGTGAAACCGTTCGAGAGCGTGAGGGCCAGCTGGGTGATGGGGTTGGCGCCGGCCTCGGCAATGTGGTAACCCGAAATCGACACGGAGTAGAAGTTCCGCACCTTGTTCGTGATGAAGTACTGCTGCACGTCGCCCATGAGGCGCAGCGAGAACTCCGTGCTGAAGATGCAGGTGTTCTGGGCCTGGTCTTCCTTCAGAATGTCGGCCTGCACGGTGCCGCGCACCTGCGAGAGCGTGCGGGCTTTGATCTGCTGGTACACTTCCTGAGGCAGCACCTGGTCGCCGGTCACGCCGAGTAGCATCAGGCCCAGGCCGTCGTTGCCCTCGGGCAGCGTGCCCTGGTAGGCCGGGCGCTCCACGCCCAACTCCTTGTAGATAGCCTCGATCTTCTGGTTTACCTCTGCCTCCAAGCCATTCTCCTTGATGTACAGCTCGCACTGCTGATCAATGGCCGCGTTCATGAAGAAGGCCGCCAGGTGAGCGGCGGGACCGTTGATGGTCATCGACACCGACGTCACCGGGTCAGCGAGGTTGAAGCCGGAGTAGAGCTTCTTGGCGTCGTCGAGGCAGCAGATGCTCACGCCACTGTTGCCGATTTTGCCGTAGATGTCGGGGCGATGGTCGGGGTCTTCACCGTACAGCGTCACCGAGTCAAACGCCGTGCTCAGGCGCTTGGCGGGCAGGCCGGCCGATACGTAGTGGAAGCGGCGGTTGGTGCGCTCGGGGCCGCCTTCGCCCGCAAACATGCGGGTGGGGTCTTCGCCCTCGCGCTTGAAGGGGAACACACCGGCGGTGTAAGGAAACTCGCCGGGTACGTTCTCTTGCAGCATCCACTTCAATAGGTCGCCCCAGGCAGAGTAGCGCGGGGTAGCCACCTTCGGCACCTGCAGGTGGGAGAGGGTTTCGGTCTGCGTCTTGATGCGGATTTCCTTGTCGCGCACCTTAAACACGAATTCCGGCGCCTTGTAGGCTGCTACTTTTTGCGGCCAGGTCTCCAGGAGTCGCCAGTTCTGCCCGTCCAGCCGGAGCCGGATTTCCTCGAAGGCTTTCTCCAGGCCGGTTGCGAGTGCTGCTGATTCGGGTCCGTTGAGGCTGCTCCCCCCGGCTCCGTCAGCTGATCCAGGCTGCCCGGCTCCGAGGCTTCGGACGGCTTGGATGCTTTGCTGGAGTCCGTAGAGCTGCTGAGCGGTTTCGGCTTGTTTATCGACCCACTGGTCATATTGGCGGATGGTTTCGGTGATTTCGGACAGGTAACGCGTGCGGTGGGGCGGAATGATATACACCTTCTCGCTTTCGGCGCCCGAGGTTTCCAGCTGTGAGGCAAACGTAGCCCCGGTTTTCTGCTCGATGGTGCTGAGCACGGCCCGGTACAGGCGGTTCATGCCCGGGTCGTTGAATTGGGACGCAATGGTGCCGTATACGGGCAACTCGTCCAGCGGACGGTCCCAGAGCTGATGATTGCGCTGGTACTGCTTGCGCACGTCGCGCAGGGCGTCGAGGGCGCCGCGCTTGTCGAACTTGTTCAGCGCGATGACATCGGCGAAGTCGAGCATGTCGATTTTCTCCAGCTGCGTGGCCGCGCCGTACTCGGGCGTCATCACATAGAGGCTGGCGTCGCTGTGCTCGATGATTTCGGTGTCGGACTGGCCGATGCCGGAAGTCTCGAGGATGATCAGGTCGAAGTCAGCGGCGCGCACCACGTCCACGGCGTCCTGCACGTAGCGGCTCAGGGCGAGGTTGCTCTGGCGGGTGGCCAGGCTGCGCATGTACACGCGCGGGTTGTTGATGGCGTTCATCCGGATCCGGTCGCCCAGCAGGGCACCGCCCGTCTTGCGCTTGCTCGGATCGACGGAGATGATGGCAATAGTCTTGTCGGGAAAGTCGAGCAGGAAACGGCGCACCAACTCATCCACCAGGCTCGATTTGCCGGCGCCGCCGGTGCCGGTGATTCCCAGGATGGGCGCTTTTTTCTCGCCCGTGCCACCGACGCGCTGGTCGCTGCCGGATTCAGCACGCTGGAAGTCAGCCACGAGCTGGGTTTTCACCCGCTCAAACTCCTCGGGGAAGTTTTCGGCAGCCGAAATGAGGCGGCCCAGGCTCAGGGCATCTTTTTCCTTAACGTGACCCGCTTCGCCGTTCAGGTTCTTGCCCGTCGGGAAGTCGGCTTTTTCCAGCAGGTCGTTGATCATGCCCTGCAGGCCCATGGCGCGGCCGTCGTCGGGGGAGTAGATGCGCGTAATGCCGTAGCCCTGCAGCTCCTCGATTTCGGAGGGCAGAATCACGCCGCCGCCGCCGCCGAAGATTTTGATATGACCGGCGCCCCGCTCTTTGAGCAGGTCGTGCATGTACTTGAAGAACTCGTTGTGGCCGCCTTGGTAGGAGGTAATGGCAATGGCCTGCGCATCTTCCTGAATGGCGCAATCCACGATTTCCTGCACCGAGCGGTTGTGGCCGAGGTGAATGACTTCGGCGCCGCTGGCCTGAATGATGCGGCGCATGATGTTGATAGCCGCGTCGTGGCCGTCGAACAGCGCCGCCGCCGTAACGATGCGGACGTGGTTCTGAGGTTTATAAGGAGCTACGGGAGCTGGGTGCATGGTAGGATTCCGAACGAGTGGGAAATGGTGCGGCTAAAGTACGAAAAACGGGCGGCGGAGGCTTACAAGTGTTAGGCGCGGGCCGGCTGTAGGTTTATTGAGCTATTGAACTGCTTTAAGTACCACCTTAGTGCCATCTGGTAAGTTCCTTATCCGCTCATGAATCATTCCTGTGAGGTTCAGGTGTTCTTGCAGATTAGTAGGCTGAAGGTTGTCAGGCTGATACTTTCCACCTAAAACAGGGAGCATAATAAGCTATAGACATTCTGAGGGCCGAGGGGTAAACCAGCTTTTTCTGCGTATTGCGCCAAATCAGTCAGCAACCAATAAGCTGCATTCTCTTGCTGCTGTAGTAACAATTGAAACTCAGTCGCATTTTCAGCCACTCTGGTTACCTCACCAGCTCCAGTATCCAGCCAATGCACCGACGCGTCGGGGTACTGCAGGATAAGTCGCCAAAAAGTGAGGCTGACAGTACCTGGGCCTCTTTATTGACCAGCCATTTCCAAGCCTGTAGCAACTCGCTACTGTTGAAGTTATCAATGCTCATAGGGCTTACTAAACTGATACCGTATCTGTCCCGCCTTCTCCCAGATCGAGTAGCCAAATTGGCGGTTCGGCTGCTAACGCCATGGCGGCTAGGTTAAGCCAACTACCAGCGCGGTCAAGAACTTCCGAGTCAGAGGTTACTACTACATCAGTGGTTTCGGCTAGCACTCGGTCAGGATTCATCACTACTTCGGCGGTCCAGGGAAGCCCGAGTTCGGGCCCTAAGTCCCGCAGGCGCGCCGCCAGGCGGCCGCTGTTGGATACGGGCTGATCGAGCAGCCAGCGCACGGGGCCGGGGCGCAGGGGGAGCAATGCCGCCGCAGCCAGGCGAATGGCCCGGTCGGTTTCCTGCACCGCCCGGTAAGTGCCGTGGATGCTCGATAGGTCGCGCAAGGCCCCGTCGCGGCCGCGAAGTACCACGCCGCCGCTCAGAGCGGTTTCGAGAATGATAATGAGGTTGAAGCCATCAATGGCCACGGGGCGGCCGCCGAGGTCTATCGCCGGCAACTGTGAGGCGGTGCGCCTAACGAGCTGCTCATCGGTGCAGGCAGCGCGGCCCACGGCCCAGCGCTGGCGTTCGGTTAAGGCGTACCGGTCGCCGACCAGCTTCAAGGTGGCGCTCGGTGGGTAGCCGCGCGTCAACAGCCAAGACAGCTCCCCAACGGCGCGACTCAGTACCGGCACCCACTCCGGGGCAAACAAACGGGTGTCGGCGGGGTGCGGGCCACGGTGGCGGGTATCAGCAGGACGCATAATCGGCTGGCAGGAAAGTAGTAGCAAGTTGCGGAATATGGCCTAAGACTACCCAGAATGGCTCAGATTCTGCGTCTGGCTACGGTACGGCTATTGCTCCATCAGCATCTCAAAGTACAGGCTGGGCTGCATGGGGTGAATGCTCCACAGCGCTTCGCTGTTTTCGCGTTCCACCATCACTTGCTTGGGCTGACGCTGAACCGGAATAGAAAAGTACTTTTTGGCGGGAGCCGTTTTTTCACTCTGCAGCCACTGAATTGTGGCCACCACGGGCTCAGCCTTCAAGTTCAGTTGGTAGGGGCGCAGGTCGATGGCCACCCAGCCTTTTTGCTTGGGCCCGCACGTGAGCTGTATATCCTGCGTCAGCAAGGTCTTGCCCAGTTGTCCGCCCTGCGCCAATGCGTAAAGGTTCAGGCGGAAGCGTAGGTGCTCGTATTGGTTATCGAATAGGTAGACGTAGAACTTCTCCAGCACTGCCGGGCGCTTGGGCGTGAGCACCGTGCCCAGTTCCCAGCCCCACTCATCGTCGACGGTCTGCTTGCCGCTGGAGCCGGCCACCCAGCGCACATCCCCTTTATCGGAGGTGCGGCCCAGCACGGCCGGCTTTACGCGCCGGTGCGCCACTACCACGTCTTTCAGCTGCTGCTCCTGCGGCATCAGCCGAAACACGCGCTGCCCAGCGGCCAGTGTAGCAGGGAGTACCACCTCGCGGGCAAAGCCTACGCTGGTAACGACGAGCGTATCAGCCGAGCCGGCCGGCAGGCGCAGCACGTAGCGGCCGTTTTCGTCGGCCACGGTGCCGAGGCCCCGGCGCGGCACGCCCAAGGTGGCAAAGGGTACCGGCTCACCGGTGCGGGCGTTTAGTACCTGGCCTTCCAGCGGCGCGCTTTGAGCGAGGGTAAGCAGGGGCAGCAGGCCCAGAGCCGCACCGGCAAAGAGCCGTCGAACCATTGATGATAGAAAAAATAAACAGGAGCGAAAACGGACGCGGCCCGCAGGGCAAAATTGTTCCGCAGCCCGCGCCAGGTTCTACGCGAATCCCTAGCTGATTGGTGGTGAGGAAGTTTGTTTTCCGCCCTGCGTTAACAATCTGCTACCGCTTGGGGGCACGCACTTGGAGCTCTGGCCCCAGGCCCGACAGCCAGGCACGGTGCGGTCCGAAAAACGCGTATGGAGCCACTTTTGAGGGAACTGGTAGTTCCTGTTCCTGCCACGATGCCCCAGCATCGGAGCTGTAATAGCAACGGTAGCGGTTGAGGGCTGCGGAGGTATCGGAGGAGGCCGCAAGTAGGGTTAAGCTGGCGCCGGCAATGTGCAGGTTTTCGGCTAGTAAACGCTGGCCATCGGCGGCCCGGAACTGATGCACCTCGGTGTAGCGGCCGGAGGCTTTGTCGCGGCGCAGCAGGCGGACGCTGCCCGTTGTTTCGTCGCTGGCCAACCAGAGGTTGCCGGCTTCGTCAGCGGCCACTACAATGACGCGGGCATTGGGCAAGGCTTCCACTACGCTGCGACCGGTAGCCCAGTCCACGCGGGCCAGGTGAGTGGCGTAATGAGGTGAGGCAGGGGAGTTGAGCAGCAGCCAAGCTGAGCCGTCGGGGGTGTACAGTCCGTGGTGGGCGTTGCCCGGAAGATTTAGTGAAGCTGGCTGCCAATGGCGGCCGCCGTCGGTGGTGCGGTACAGCAGAGCGCGGCCTTGTCGCCGCTCGTTGGTAATAGCAAAGCCCTGCACGGTATCAGCAAACGCTAACGTGCAAACCTGCGCGGGCACCGAGCCCAGCTCCTGCCACGTAGCGCCGCCATCAGTGGAGCGCAGGAGTTTGGATAAATCACGCGGCTGGCTTGGGCTTTGCTCTTGCAACTCTACGGCATAAGCGGTTCGGCCTACACGGGTGGCCGTAATGAACCGCGCACCCTTGCTTAGGACCTTCATGCTCCAGTTGTGGCCGCCGTCGGTGGTGCGGAAGATGGTAGACACTTGCTCGGCCTCCAGATTCTTGCTCAGCAGCGCCGCGTCGCTCCAGGCGCTGCCCAGCATCAGGCCAGTGCTGTCGTCGAGAAAAAGCAGGGCTCCGGCGCTATGGTTGCTAGTGGGAAAACCTTGGGGAGAAACCAGTAGCCAGGAAGGAGCGGGGCTGGAGCAGGCCGTGAGGGTGCAAATGACGGCAAACAACAGGCTCTGCTGCATGCAGGTAAATAGGCGTACCATGGGCACAAAGTACGTGGAGAACAGGCTTAGTCGTACTGCTGCAACTCCAGGTACATGCTGGCATTGATGGGAAACACCCGCCAGGTGGCTTCGCTTTTGTCGCGCACGGCTGACCGGTGCGTAACTGACGGAAACGTGCCGGGGCCGCCAAATTTCAGGCTTTCCGGCGTTTGCTTTTCGCCCTGCAACCACTGAATGCCGGCCGCTACAGTTTGACCTTTGGCTAAGTGTAGCTGGTAAGGGCGCAGATCTACGCTTACCCAGCCCGTTTGGCCGGGCGGAACAGTGAACTGGATATCGTCGGTGAGCAGCTGTTGGCCTGGTTTTCCGTTTTCCACGGCGTAAAGCATAAACCGCATGCGGATGTGCCGGAACTCGTTCTGCTCGATGTAAACATTGAAGCCATCGACGTAGCTATTGCGGCGAATCGGGAGTATGGTGGCTACTTCCCAGCCTCTTTCGTCGTCGGCCACGCTGCCAAGGTCGCGGGTGGCGGTGCTCCAGTGCGCCGTGCCGCGCTCGGATCGATTTCCCAGTATGGCCGGCTTCAGGCGTCCGTGCCGCACCTGCACCTCCTTAATACGGTGCGTAGCGGTCTGCAACGTAAACCCTGCCGCTTGCTGCTGAGCATGGTTGAGGGTAAGTCGCAGCGGCTGATAACCTATACACGAGATGATAAAAGAATCGGAAGCTGCCAACGAAGGGGGGAAGGCCAGGGTAAAGTGACCCGTTTCGTTAGTGGTTGTGCCTACGGATTTACCTTTTATTCCTACTGTCGCAAAGGCAACGGGTGCACCGCTAGTTGACACCACGCGTCCGTTAAGCTGTTGTGCAGAGCTGGTGAAGGCGGCTCCAAGAAGCCAGAAGAAAGCAAGAAATCTGAATGCCATTGAGAAAACCTTTGGGTACAGCTTCAAGAGGGCCTTCGGGTTAAGTCGGTTGGCTGGCCGAAAAAAAAAGCCCCGGTATAACCGGGG
The DNA here is from genome assembly GCF_058932745.1 of Hymenobacter sp. FMD4. Taxonomy (NCBI): domain Bacteria; kingdom Pseudomonadati; phylum Bacteroidota; class Cytophagia; order Cytophagales; family Hymenobacteraceae; genus Hymenobacter; species Hymenobacter sp. FMD4. The sequence continues at coordinate 24,341 of NZ_JBZYWH010000023.1, read as the reverse complement.
CGTCGGGGATGCTTGCACGGGACAGGCCTATCCAAAAGAAATGCCGTGGCCGATAATAAAGCGGGACCCTAACATCAAGGCGCCAATCACCAGCACCAAGCCCCAGGCTATGCGGGTCTTCTGAGGCGCATTAATCGTGAATTCGAACAGTTCATTTAGACTGGCAAATGCTAGGGGCCCCAAAAGGAGCAGGAGGGTGGCAAAGTGCAGTTGCTCATTAATGAATGCATCAGGATACTTGGCCAGAGTCAGTAACAACGAACCCGCAAGCCATGGCAGAAACAGCGTGACAAGAATCAGCCGACGACGGTTGCGGTAGCGCATAAGGGTACGCGAATCGTGGCTTTGCAGAAAAATGATTTTGGCGAAATAGCCCAGCGCCGCCATGATCAGGCCGAACAGGAAAGCTACCGCCACATTGATACCGTTGCCGGCCAGAAACAACCAACTAGGCGCGTACCAAAACCCCGATTGGGTGAGGGTGTCGGCCACCATGGCGCCGAAAAACAGATTGATGCAGTGAAAGACCACCCACATCAGGTACTGCTTAAATAAACCCCGCTTGAACCGCGCCTGGCGCCAGAACCACAACGCCGCCAAGGCCCCAAAGGCCAAGCAAGCCAGTGGTGCCAGCCCGTACACGGCCAGCACTTGGTTGCGCGACCATTCAAAGTCAGCCAGCAGAAACTTGATCCGGTCCAACTGCCACGTACCCGGTACTCCTTCCTGCTTGGCTACCCACACGGTCACCAAGCGGTGAAACGTATCAATGGTGAGGTAGGCCAGCACGTACAGGGCGGTGGCATTAACGGCAGCTATTATGGATTTCTGCTGCAGGTCGGACGCCGACGAAGCAGTTGAAACAGAAGTATTGGTAGTGCTCATATATTCGGAACTCCCGCTAAAATAAGGGGGTTGGTGAGTAGCAGCCAAAGGCCTCGTAGGGGAGTAGCTTAGTTTTTGCGGCCCCAAACCGCTACCTTCGCGGCTGCATAAAGCCTTATTTCCGCCGAGTGAAGAACATTCGCAATTTCTGCATCATCGCCCACATCGACCACGGCAAAAGCACGCTGGCCGACCGCCTGCTGGAATTTACCAGCACGGTATCGAAGCGCGAAATGCAGGCCCAGCTGCTCGATAACATGGATTTGGAGCGGGAGCGGGGCATCACCATCAAGAGCCACGCCATTCAGATGCAGTTCCCCTACAAAGGGGAAATGTATACGCTCAACCTGATTGATACTCCTGGCCACGTCGACTTCAGCTACGAAGTGTCGCGCTCCATTGCTGCCTGCGAAGGCGCGCTGCTGATCGTGGACGCTTCGCAGGGCATCGAAGCCCAGACCATCAGTAACTTGTACCTGGCCATCGGTGCCGACCTGGAAATCATTCCAGTGCTGAACAAAATCGATCTGCCCCACGCCATGCCCGAGGAAGTCTCGGACGAAATCGTGGACCTGATCGGGTGCAAGCACGAGGACATTATCCACGCCTCCGGCAAAGCCGGCATCGGCATCGAGGATATCCTGAACGCCATTGTGGAGCGAATTCCGGCTCCCTCGGGCGACCCGGAAGCTCCTTTACAGGCGCTCATCTTCGATTCGGTATTCAACTCGTACCGGGGCATTGAGGTCCTGTTCCGCATCAAGAACGGCACCATGCGCAAGGGCGATAAGCTGCGCTTCCTGGCCACGGGCAAAGAATACGGTGCCGACGAAATCGGTGTGCTCAAGCTCAATCAGGAGGCTCGCGGTGAAATGTCGGCCGGCAACGTGGGCTACCTGATTTCGGGCATCAAAGAAGCCCGCGAAGTAAAAGTGGGCGACACCATCACCCACGTAGCACGTCCCACCACCGAAGCCATTGTTGGTTTCGAGGACGTGAAGCCCATGGTATTTGCCGGCATCTACCCGGTTGATACCACCGAGTACGAAGAGCTGCGCTCCTGCATGGAAAAGCTACAGCTCAACGACGCTTCGCTGGTGTGGGAGCCGGAAACCTCGGCCGCCCTCGGCTTCGGCTTCCGTTGCGGCTTCCTGGGTATGCTGCACATGGAAATTGTGCAGGAACGCCTGGAGCGGGAGTTCAATATGACGGTGATTACCACCGTGCCCTCGGTACAGTTTCTGGTAACCACCAACCGCGACGCGGAGCTCAAGGTGTCGGCCCCGAGCGAAATGCCCGAGCCCAACCTCATCAAGCACATCGAGGAGCCTTATATCAAAGCGCAGATTATCACGGCCGCGGAGTTTGTGGGCCCGATTATTACGCTTTGCATGGAGAAGCGCGGCGTCATCAAAGGGCAGAGCTACCTGACTTCTGAGCGGGTGGAACTGGGCTTTGAGTTGCCGCTGTCGGAAATCGTATTCGACTTCTTCGACAAGCTCAAAACCATTTCGCGCGGTTACGCCTCGCTTGACTACGAGCTGATCGGTTTCCGGCAGTCCGACATGGTGAAGCTGGACGTGATGCTAAACGGTGAGAAAGTCGATGCCTTGTCGGCCATCGTACACCGTTCCAAGAGCTACGACTGGGGCAAGCGCCTTTGTGAGAAGCTCAAGGAGCTGTTGCCGCGCCAGATGTTCGAAATTGCCATCCAGGCTGCCATCGGTCAGAAGATCGTAGCTCGTGAAACTGTGAAAGCCCTGCGCAAAAACGTAATTGCCAAGTGCTACGGCGGTGACATTTCGCGTAAGCGCAAGCTGCTCGAAAAGCAGAAAGAAGGCAAGAAACGGATGCGCCAGGTGGGCTCCGTCGAAATCCCGCAGGAAGCTTTCCTCGCAGTATTGAAAATCGACTAGTTTTTGGAAGCGCGCCGCGGATGCGGCGCGTTTTTTTTACCCTTTGCCTTTTCACTTCATGCAATTCTTGCAAAAGCGCTGTATGATAAACCCAACGATATGAACAACGCCCTGACCAAGAACTGCACGAGTGAAGCCCAACTGGAGAAAATCCGCCGCGGCCAGGAATTGAAGTTTCGGTGGCGGAGCGACTGGCCGGCCATGGAAGCCGCCATTCTACAAGCCGGCCGCGAGGCTATTGCTCGCCGCAATGAAACCACTGATTCTTCGGAATCTCAGTAAGCTTAGCTGAAATGTTGCGAAGCCATTGCAATGCACCAAGCTTTCATTAGCCTAGAGGCTTTGCAAGCCTTCGTGACGAGGCTTGTTGGCACTCGGTCTTGGCGAAGCCGTGCAGGCAATGGCACTGGCTCCATTTTTACGATGGAGTTTGGGTCACCCCTAGCTTCAGACGAGCAGCAGGGGGAATTTTCGCTAATGGTGTACTGCGCTTGGCGTATAGTTCTTGGTGAGCGAGTGCTGCTCAGCTGGCATGACGACTCTGACGAAGTACTATCATCTGGGCTTATGACTTTGGAAGGGCAGACCGTCACTGGTGTAGAACTGACTCATTGGCGCGACTTAACTTTAAGATTTGCTGACCAGCGAGAGCTACATATCCTAAACGATTTTTCACCCTACCAAGACTTTGACTCCAGTTGGTTTATCCTCCACCAGAAAAACCATTGTTACTGCGTACGCCCCGATAATTCGATTGTAATGGAATTGAGCCTAGGCGATTAATTTGACTGCCCGCTGCATAACTGAACAACAACTCAACATACCATGACCACTGCTCCCGAAGCCACCACTTACCAGCTCATCGACGGCAAAAAGACCGCCGAAGACATCAAGCAGGAAATAGCAGCCGAAGTAGCGAAGCTCAAGGAAGCCGGGCAGAAGGTGCCCCATTTGGCCGCCGTGCTCGTCGGCCACGACGGCGGCTCCGAAACCTACGTGCGTAACAAAGTACTGGCCTGCGAAGCCGCTGGCTTTGGATCCACGCTCATTCGCTACGAAGACGACATCACCGAGGCCGAACTGTTGGCTAAAGTGGATGAGCTGAACAATGACCCGGAAATCGACGGCTTTATCGTGCAACTGCCGCTGCCCCGCCACATCGATACCAACAAGGTTATTGAAGCTATTCGGCCCGAGAAAGACGTGGATGGTTTCCACCCCATGAACATTGGGCGCATGGTAGCGGGCCTACCAGCCTTGCTGCCCGCCACACCCTCTGGGATTGTGGAGCTGCTTCGCCGATACGAGCTGTCAACTGACGGCAAGCACTGTGTCGTAATTGGTCGCTCCAATATCGTTGGTACGCCAGTTAGTATCTTGCTGGCTAAGAATTTGGAGCCGGGTAACTGCACTGTTACTTTATGCCATTCGCGCACGCAGGATTTACCGAGCATTACTCGCACGGCTGATATTCTAGTGGCTGCGCTGGGCCGCCCCGGCTTCGTAACGGCTGACATGGTGAAGCCCGGTGCGGTAATCATTGACGTGGGCACTACCCGGGTCACCGATGACACCAAGAAATCGGGCTGGGCTCTCCGTGGCGACGTGGATTTTGCGTCGGTTGCTCCGCTGGCCAGCTACATCACGCCAGTCCCAGGTGGTGTTGGTCCGATGACCATTGCCATGCTGCTGTTGAACACACTTAAAGCCGCCAAAGGAGAAGTGTACCCACGCTAAAACAAGAACTTGGCTTCCGGTGGAATTGGGAAAGCCATTAGCTTGTTCTATTTTTAAGGTCGGGCCGCAAGGTGGCTGAAGCAACCCAAACTAGGGTAACTTCCGTTGACCGAGCGGCCCGCCTCATTTTCGTGCCTCCTGTTTCTGCTTTGAATCACCCGCTGCTTCCCGTTTTGTCTTCCGATTTGCTTACTACTCCCACGGCCTTGCCTGTGATGGAGCAGTTTTACACCATTCAGGGCGAAGGTGCCAACGCCGGCCGAGCGGCCTATTTCATCCGGCTGGGCGGTTGCGACGTGGGCTGCCACTGGTGCGACGTGAAAGAATCCTGGGATGCCGAGGCGCACCCCCGCTGGGCCATTGCCGACCTGGTAGCCCAAGCTGCACAACACCCTGCGCCCAACGTCGTTATTACCGGCGGTGAGCCGCTGATGCATGACCTCGGCCCGCTGACTCAAGCCTTGCACGCCGCCGCCTGCCAAACATGGATTGAAACCTCTGGTGCGCACCCCTTATCCGGGGAGTGGGACTGGATCTGTGTATCGCCTAAGAAGTTCAAGGCCCCGCTGCCGGAGGTACTGCAGCAGGCGCACGAACTGAAAGTTGTCGTTTTCAATAAAAGCGACTTTAATTGGGCTGAGCAACACGCTGCTCAGGTAGGACCAAATTGCCGCTTGTTCCTGCAGCCCGAATGGAGCAAAGCCGCCGCCGTCACCCCGCTCATCATCGATTACGTCAAGCAGCACCCCCGCTGGCAAGTGTCGCTGCAGACGCATAAGTACCTCGACATTCCCTAGCCGACTCGTTTATGCGCCGTGTGTTGCTGCCTTTACTCCTCGTAGCTGCTGGGTGCTTCCTGCCCGTGCAGCCACTTACCGCGCAGGCGAAAACTCCCATTGCCAATACCAAAGCCAAAGGCCTTTGGGACAAGGCGCAACAGCAGGCCAAAGACCGTGACTTCAATAAGGCGCTGGAAACGCTCACCACGCTGAACCAGAAGTTTCCCTCTATGGGGGAGCCGTACCTGCTGAAAGGACAGTTGCACAAGGCCATGGGCGAGAGCCGTTCGGCCTACGAAGCCTATCGTCAAGGCCTTGAAAAGATGGCATTTGACGTGGCGCGCATGAACGACTACTTCACGTTGGGCGAGCTAGCCATGGGCTTTGGTGAGTATCAGCCCGCCCTGGAGGCTTACCGCAAGTATTTAAAGATAGCGCCTAAAGGACAGCGCTTTATTCCCAAAGCCGAACGGCAGGTTCAGAATTGTGAATTTGCGCTGAAGTCGATGCAGAACCCCGTGGGAACGGTACCGGAGCGGTTGGGAGCACCACTGAATGCATTTCGCTTCCAGTACTTTCCCGCTGTGACGGCCGACAACCGGTTCTTGGTCTACACGGCCCGCAAGTCCAGCGAGTCCGACGAGGACATCGTGGTGAGTCGCATGGAGAAGGATGGCTCTTTTGGACCGCCAGCATTGATTTCGGCCGCCATCAACTCGCAGTTCAACGAAGGCGCTGGCTCCATTTCCGGTGACGGCAAAACCTTGGTATTCGCTTCCTGCGACCGGCCCGGTTCCGTCGGCAACTGCGACCTGTACATCTCGCGGCGCACCGGGAACAACTGGAGCAAGCCCGTAAACCTGGGCCGCAACGTCAACTCTGCCAACTGGGATTCGCAGCCTTCGCTTTCCGCTGATGGCCGTACCCTGTACTTTACTTCGGACCGTCGCGGCGGTCAGGGGCAGGAAGATATCTATGTGACCACCCTGCAGGAAGACGGCACGTGGAGCTTGGCGCGCAATCTGGGCGCCCCGGTCAATACCCCCGGCAAAGACATGGCTCCGTTTATCCACGCCAGTGGCAGCACGCTGTATTATGTAACCGACGGGCTGGTAGGTATGGGGGGGCTCGATGTATACAAGTGTACTTTGGCCGGCGGCAAGTGGTCGGCGCCTGAGAATCTGGGTTACCCGCTCAACACGTTTGAAAACGAGGCGTCGCTGTTTATCTCCTCTGACAACCGCCGCGGCTTTTGCTCGCGCACTCGGCCTGCCGAGGCCGCGGTAGCTGAGCGCGACCGGCCCGTGGAACTGTTTGGCTTTGAAGTACCCAAGGAGGTACGTTCCAGTGAACAGAGCACGTACGCGCAGGGACGTGTGTATGACGCCGTCACCAAAAAGCCCATCAAGGCCGAAGTGCAACTGTACGATTTGCGCACCGACGAGCTGACGCAGTCCGTAACCAGCGACCCGGTGGAGGGCGACTACACCGTGGTACTAAACGAAGGCCACCAGTACGGCATGTACGCCGTAGCCGACAAGTACCTAATGAAAAGCCTCAACTTCGATTATTCCGATAAGCGAAGCTTTGACCCCCTCACACTCGACATATACCTGGAGCCTGTGCGGGCCGGGCGCAGCATTGTGCTCAACAACCTCTTTTTCGACACGAAAGAATACAAGCTAAAGCCCAACTCCCGCACCGAACTGAACCGTCTGATCAAGTTTATGTCGCAGTATCCGGACGTGCAGGTGGAAATTTCGGGTCATACTGACGATGTGGGGACCGACGACGATAACATGGTACTCTCCAAGAACCGCGCAAAGTCGGTGTACAATTATCTGGTAGAGCACGGAGTAAAGGCCGATCGACTGCGCTTCCGCGGGTTTGGTGAGACTAAGCCCCTGGTAGCGAATGACTCAGACGAGCATCGGCAGCAGAACCGGCGTATCGAGTTCCGGATTTTGTAACCGCGACTAGTACCAGCATACACGTAAAAGCACAATTGCCGCCCTCTTTACTGAGGGCGGCAATTGTGCTTTTGTGCATTGGAAGAGTTCTATAGTAAGGCTTTTTGATAGAGCTGTTAACAGTCTGAAGATCAGTTTTTACAGTTACGTTGACAAAAGCTGTCAATTAGAATAGTGATAAAAATTATTTGAGGATTTAAATTTGTTCCTATATTTGGCCCAGTCAACCATCCCAATGAAAGTCAATTTGAAAACCTTCATAAGTCGATGAAAAAACGCCAACTCTCTTTCAACACACGTCAAACCCTTGTTCTCCACCACTATGAAAAAGCTCCTCCTTTTAGCCGGCTTGGCCTTGGGCCTCCAGTTTGCAGCGCGTGCATCTGATCCGGAAAACAATGATCCTTCTGGGTTGAACAATCGTGCTGCCGCGCTGACGCGCAACATGGCCAGCAAAATGAAGCTCGACGAAGGGCAGTACGTGAAGTTGAAGCAGCTGAACCTGCGCATGCTCACGGCCCTGGAGGATCTGAAAATCCGTTTCGCTGCCGATCCGGAAATCCGGGATGCCCGCATGTCGGAGGCACAGGTAAGCTACCACTACGAGTTGTCTTCCCTGCTGCGTCCTACGCAGCTCACGGCCTACAAGCAGAGCCAGGAAAGCATGACCGCCCTAGGCCTGCCCGGTAGCAACTAATTGCGCTTGCTCATCGGCCCCGTCACCACGGCGTGGCGGGGCTGAAGAGCCCCTCATTTTTCACCCCGCTCATTTCACTTCAAACTACTCACCGTTATGAAAACGCTATTCTGCATTTCGGCCGTTGCCTTTTCGCTTGGTATGACGCAGCCCGCCACGGCTGCTGGTGATGATAACACCTTACAAACCCGCGCAACGACCATGACCCGGCAGATGGCCGAGAAAGTACCGCTGGATGAAGCTCAGTTTGTGAAAGTGCGCCGCCTCAACCTGCGGATGCTGGCCGAAACCCAAGCCCTCAAAACCAGCCTGGCGGCCGACCCAGCTACGCTTGACCTGAAACTGGCCGAGCTTCAGGACCGTTACGAGTGGGATATAGCAGCCATTCTCTGGCCACGCCAACTGTCGGCTTATCGGCAGTCGCGTTCCAACATGACTGCTCTCAGTCAATAACTAAACAAAAGAGCACGTAGGCGTACGCTCACGACGCCTATCCATTGCCATCGATCTGACAGCGCACCATAACTCGCTCACGTAAATGCGAAAACGCCAGCCTTTTTGGGGCTGGCGTTTTTATTTAGTTAAGGCTGAAGGATACTAGCGCTCCGAAACCGGTACATAGTCGCGCTCTTTTTCGCCCACGTAGATCTGACGCGGACGACCAATCGGCTCTTTGTTTTCGCGCAGTTCTTTCCACTGGGCAATCCAGCCGGGGAGACGACCCATGGCAAACATCACCGTGAACATGTCCGTCGGGATGCCGATGGCACGGTAGATGATGCCCGAGTAGAAGTCTACGTTGGGGTACAGCTTGCGCTCCACGAAATACGGATCGGTGAGGGCGGCTTCTTCCAGCTGCTTGGCAATGTCCAGAATAGGGTCGTTGATGCCCAGCGCAGTCAGAACGTCGTCGGCTGCCTTCTTGATGATGGTAGCGCGTGGGTCGAAGTTCTTGTACACGCGGTGACCGAAGCCCATCAGACGGAACGGGTCGTTCTTGTCTTTGGCTTTGGCCAGCCACTTGTCGGTGTTGCCACCGTCGGCCTTGATTTCTTCCAGCATCTCGATAACCTCCTGGTTGGCACCGCCGTGCAGCGGGCCCCACAAGGCGCAGATACCAGCCGATACCGAAGAGTACAGCGAAGCGTTGGCCGAGCCTACCATGCGAACCGTCGAGGTCGAGCAGTTTTGCTCGTGGTCGGCATGCAGGATGAGCAGCTTGTTCAGTGCGCTTACCACCACTGGGTTGACTTCGTAGTCTTCCGTGGGGAAAGCGAACATCATGTGCAGGAAGTTGGACACGTAGTCCAGCTTGTTTTTCGGGTAGTTCACCGGGTGACCCACCGAGTTCTTGTACGACCAGGCCGCCAGCGTCGAGATTTTAGCAATCAGGCGCTTGATGTTCAGGTTTACTTCTTCCTGGCTCTGGTTCGGGTTCAGCGACTCGGGGTAGAAGGCCGTGAGGGCCGATACCAGCGACGAAAGCACGCCCATGGGGTGAGCACCCGAGGGGAAGCCGTCGAAAATCTTGCGCACGTCCTCGTGAACGAGGGTGTGACGCATGATCTGACCGTTGAAGTCGCTTAATTCCTGTTCGTTAGGTAGCTTGCCGTAAATCAGCAGGTAAGCTACTTCCATGAAAGTAGACTGCTCGGCCAGTTGCTCGATGGGGTATCCGCGGTAGCGCAGGATGCCTTCTTCGCCGTCGAGGAAAGTGATGGCACTCTTGGTGGCGCCGGTGTTCTTGTAGCCCGAGTCCAGCGTGACGTAGCCCGACTGGTCGCGGAGCTTATTGATGTCGAGGGCTTTTTCGTTCTCGGTGCCTTCAACGACCGGCAGCTGATAAGATTTGCCGTCGAGGATGATTTCAGCGGTTTCTGCCATTACAAACAGATTATTGGACAGGAGAGGTGGCGTACAGGGGCGAAGTACGGCATTAGACGGTTGCCGTACAACCTAAAGCGGTGATTGAGATGGCCGAGTTGTAGTACAAATAAAAGTGTCGGCTTGTTTAAGCCTGATGCACAGTTCTAAAGATGTTACTACATCGATGTGATTAAAGTGCATTAATTCCGAAAAAAGCTTACAGCTGCTATAGAAGACTGTGCCGATAGGCCGGCTTCATTTCTGAGATTGTGCGTATGAGCCATGCTAAACCTCATCAGTATGAACTACACATCCCTAGGCAAATCACCGCTGAAGATTAGCCGCATTGGGTTTGGCTGCATGTCTCTGGGCGACAACCACACTGCCAACGCTGCTTTGCTGCACCGGTCCATGGATGCGGGCATTAATCTGTACGATACTGCTGATCTGTACCAGCGTGGATTCAACGAAGAAACGCTCGGCAAGGCCTTTCAGGGTCGGCGGCAGCAGGTAGTCATAGCTACCAAAGTAGGAAATCAGTGGCGGCCCGATGGCAGCGGCTGGGACTGGAATCCTACTAAGGCCTACATCCTGCAAGCCGTGGAGCAAAGCCTACGGCGGCTGCAGACCGATTACATCGATCTGTATCAGCTGCACGGTGGCACTATTGAAGATCCAATAGAGGAAACGATTGAGGCTTTCGAGCAACTGCAGCAGCAGGGCAAGATCAGGGCGTACGGCATTTCATCTATCCGGCCCAATGTCATCCGGGAATATGCGCAGCGCTCCGGTATAGCCAGTGTGATGATGCAATACAGCCTGCTGGACCGACGACCGGAGGAAAGCAGCCTTGACCTGTTGCAGCAGGAACAGATCGGGGTCTTGGTTCGGGGCAGCCTAGCTCAAGGATTATTGGCTGGTAAGGAAGCGAAGCCTTATTTAGGTTACTCGGCCGACGAAGTTGGTCGGATGGCAGCCGCAGTACGGCTCGCCGCTGGCCATGGGCGCAGTGCCGCTAAAGTCGCCACGGGCTTCGTGATGCATTCATCGGCAGTAAGCGCTGTGGTGCTAGGCATCCGTACCGATGAGCAACTTACACAGGCCTTGGCTGTTGTTGCCGCGCCTTCGTTGACTTCCACGGAAATAGAAATGCTGGCAGGAACGCTAAAGCCGCTTGCCTACGAACAACATCGGTAATGTCCCGAAAGGGGTAAGATGCAATAACGCCTGCCTCGGACATAGCATTTAGGCCGGCCGGCTGACAATTCAATTAGCCAAGTGGGCAAACCTCATCGTCCGAAACGCTGCCTCAACTGAATGGCGGCGCCAGGTTGCTAGCAAATCTAAGTTCTCATAGCTGCGGTCCGAGTTCTGGCGAAGCGGCTCGTGACTAGCTTGGTATTGGTGACGCTTTGCCGGAGCTGGCAATCTTTTGGACAGTAGCTGGCTGCTAGACTTGCGTTGCCTCGCGGGTGCAGCATTCAGTACCGGCCTATTTTCCGATGCAGAACCGCGTGAAGATGCTGCCGAGCAAATCATCCGAACTGATGTCGCCGGTGATTTCACCCAGGGCGCGCAACGCGCGGCGCAGGTCGGAGGCCACTAGCTCCGTGCCCAACCCAAATTGCAGCCCGTGCTGAACGGCGGTTAAGGCTTCGCCGGCCACCTCCAGGCTGCGGGCATGGCGCAGGTTCGTCACGATGGTCGCGGCACCAGCATCAAGTCCTTCGCGGCGTACGGTGGCCAGCAGGCGCTGGCGCAGCTCATCCAGGCCATCGTGGCGGGCGGCGGAAAGCAGCAGCACTTCCGGGTAAGTGTCGCGCAGCGCTGCTACGGATTCTGTAGGGGCCTCGTCCAGCTTGTTGCCGACGAGCAACAAAGTAGTGCCATCGGGCAGGGGCAGCGCGGCGACATCAGCAGCTACTTCGGCGGGAGTGGCGGTGGTCAGGTCAAACAGGTAGAGCACCAGAGCCGCTTGCTGCATGCGCTGGCGGGTGCGCTCCACGCCAATGGCTTCCACCGTATCGGTGGTTTCGCGCAGGCCGGCGGTATCCACGAAGCGGAATTTGATGCCTTCCAAGCTTACTTCGTCTTCGATGAAGTCGCGGGTGGTGCCGGGAATGGCCGAGACAATGGCGCGTTCCTCGTTAAGCAAAGCGTTGAGTAAGGTGCTTTTACCGGCATTGGGACGGCCAGCAATGACCGTGGTGACACCGTTTTTGATGACGTTACCCAACTCAAAAGAGCGCAGCAGGCGCTGTACCAGGCTTTGTACTTCAGCCAGCAGACGTTGCAGGCCCGAGCGGTCGGCAAACTCTACGTCCTCTTCGCCAAAATCCAGCTCTAGCTCCAGCAAGGCTGCGAAATCAATCAGCCGCTGGCGCAAATCCTTCAGCTCCCGCGAGAAGCCGCCGCGCATCTGATTCATGGCCACACGGTGCTGCAGGGCGGAGTCAGCGGCAATGAGGTCGGCTACAGCTTCGGCCTGGGCCAGGTCGAAGGCGCCGTGCAGGAAGGCCCGTTTGGTGAATTCGCCTGGTTCGGCAAGGCGCGCGCCGCGGCGCACGAGCAAGGCCAGCAACTCCCGCACAATGTAGTCGGAGCCGTGGGTGCTGATTTCTACCACGTCTTCGCGGGTGTAAGAGTGCGGCGCCCGAAACAGGCTCACTACTACTTCATCGAGCAGCTGACCGCCTTCGCGTATAGTCCCGTAATGCAGCGTGTTGCCTGGCTGCTCGCTCAGCTTCTTGCCATGGAAAACCTCGGCGGTGAGGCTGATGGCCGCTGGCCCCGAAAGGCGCACGACGGCAATAGCACCCGCGCCAGGAGGGGTGGAAAGAGCTACAATGGTATCGGAAAGAGCAAGCGGTAGCACGGGCGTTCGGGAGGGGAAAAAGGATAAAGCGTCGAAGGGATGAGTGGGATTGGGCACTACCTCATCAGCTACTGCTCCACCTAGGAAGTTACAAACAAGTTGCGGCTGACTTCAGCCGAAATCTGCGTTTTGGATGATTGGTTAATGCTTATTTCTAATGAGTTGTCAAATGATATCTTATCCAATACTTTAATATCGCAGCCAAGGCCAAGGCCTACCTTGTTAAGGTATTGCAAAAACGGCTGGCTCGTGTTTTTGACAGCGACCAGAAAGCCGTGCTGGCCTGGTTGCAGCTCCGAAAGCAGCAGATGTTGGGCACGTTGAATCTGACCGTCTTCGCGTGGAATGGGGTCCCCGTGTGGGTCGACCTGCGGATGCCCCAGAAACTGATCCAGGCGACGCACCAGCAAGGCGGAACTTACGTGCTCCAACTCCTCGGCTACTTCATGCACTTCGTCCCAGGCAAAGCCCAGCTTCTGCACCAGGAATACTTCCCATAGCCGGTGCTTGCGGATAGTGAGCAGCGCCAGGCGCCGGCCTTCCGGAGTCAGGAGCACGCCGCGGTAGCGTTGGTAGCTCAGCAGGCCTTTTTCACCCAGCCGGCGAAGCATATCAGTAACCGACGCGGGCCGGGTATGCAGCACTTCCGCAATACGGTTGGTGCTGACTTCGGCACCCGGTTCGGCTTCGGAAAGCTTGTAGATGGCCTTCAGGTAGTTTTCCTCGGTGTGGCTAGGCAAGGCTCCTTAATTCTGAATGAAGAATGACGAATTCTGAATTGGGAAGCCAGAACTCAGAGTGCAAAGGTCCCAAAAAAAAGCGAGGCAGACGCAACGCGTCCACCTCGCCGGAAAATTCAGAACGCTCAACTCAGTGCTGAGCATTCCTAAGCTGGTGTTTACCGGCCTACCACTTGATGAGGGCCGAAGCCCAGGTAAAGCCCGAGCCGAAGGCGGCCAGACACACCAGGTCGCCGCGCTTGATGCGGCCTTCCTGTAGGGCTTCGCTCAGGGCCAGTGGCACCGATGCAGCGGTGGTATTGCCGTAACGCTGAATGTTGCTGTATACTTTGTCTTCGCCCAGGCCCATTTTCTGACCGACGTACTGCGTAATGCGCAAGTTGGCTTGGTGCGGAATCAGCTGATCGATGTCCGAAGGCTGGTAGCCGTTGGCGTTCAGCGCTTCCATGATTACCTCCGGAAAACGCGTCACGGCGTGCTTGAACACGGTGTTGCCGTTCATGTAAGGGTACATGGCCTCGGGGTTCTCGACTACCCGTTGCACGCGGTTGTCGTGGTTGGAGCCGGGTTCCACGGTAATGAGTTCTTCGGCAAATTCGCCCTGGGCATGCAGGTGCGTGCTCAGGATGCCGCGGCCTTCCTCGGTGCTGGGGCGCAGCACCACGGCGCCGGCGCCATCACCAAAGATGACGGAAACGCCCCGGCCGCGGGTGCTCTTGTCAAGACCCGACGAGTGGATTTCGGAACCGACGACCAGTACGGTATCGTACATGCCGGTTTTGATGAATTGGTCGCCGACCGACAATGCGTAAATGAAGCCCGAGCACTGGTTGCGTACGTCGAGGGCCGGAATGTTTTCCTTGATGCCTAGTTCGCGCTGCATCAGTACGCCGGAGCCCGGAAATACATAATCGGGCGAAAGCGTGGCGAATACGATGAGCTGTACATCCTCTGGGCTGAGCCCGGCTTGCTCCAGGGCCATGCGGGCCGCGCGGGCACCCATGTTGGCAGTGGTGTCTTCGCCTTCGTTAAACCAGCGGCGCTGTTGGATTCCGGTGCGTTCCTGAATCCACGCGTCGGTGGTTTCCATTAGTTGTTCGATGTCGGCGTTGGTGACTACGCGGGAGGGGACGTAGTGGCCCACGCCGGCAATTTCAGCGGTACGAAGTTGGGACATGATGATGGGGTGTGGTGTAGATCGGAGCGGAAAAAGCAGGCAAAAAGGCGTCAAAGATAATAACTGCCGCCGCGCCTACAACGTAGCGTCGGGCCCGACAGTTGTAGCATTAGATTGGGATAAGGCAGACGCAACGGTAGCAAGCAAGTGAGGAGCTTCCGAGTGCCAGTAAGCCGCCGTAACCGGGCCCGCCGGGTAGTATTGGCGGCTGCCCAGCTCGGCCGCCAGCGCGTGGGCCGCGGCCGCCGAAAGCGGCTGGTTAAAGCGCACCACCAAGCCTGCCTGATAGCAACGAATTTCTGCTTCCCAAAGCGGATTGGGCGGAATCAGGACGGGCAGGGACGTGGCGAGGTATTCAAACAGCTTGGTAGGCAGGCAGCGCCAAGAACTAGGGTGCTCCTGATACGGCAGCAGGCCGAGGTGATGGTGCCTGATCTGTTCCAGCAGCAGGCGGTGAGGTACTGGTGTAGCCCCGCCGATCAGGCGAAGCCAGCCGGAGTGTTCGAGTACGAGTTGCCGGAGCCGCGCCAATTCCGTAGGCTGCTGGCAGTACCCAATGATGGTCAGCTGCAGTTGCGGCCACGCCACACGTAACTGTCGGGCAAACTCGATGGCATCGAAAATGCCATTCAAGGCCGAAATGGTCCCGGAATAGAGTAGGCGGAGAGGTTGGCTGCTGCTGGGAAGGGAAACGGGCGCAGCTGTGTTAGGTAGGATTGCGCCAAGGGGCGGCGCATACTTGTTTTCCAGTACAATGGTGCGTAGCCGGGGCAGAAAAGGCAGCTCGTCGGCATAGCTGCGTTCGGCCAGAATAACGGTGGCGGCGTGCTTCGCTGCAAGCTTTTCCATCAGCTGAACACCGCCAGCCAGCAGCCGTTGCACAAGACCACGGTAGACCTGCTGGGTCTGGATGTTCAGGGCGTAGTTCTCCCTTATATCATAAAAGAACTTTCGACCCGAGCCCAGCGCCTGCCACACCAACGTCAGCGGCAGCAACTCGGGTGCGTGCACGATTACCAGATCGGGGCGCGTGCTGCGGTGCGTAAGCAAGCGCCAGTAGCGGAGTTGGGCCCGCAGCCGGTCGGCCGAGAGGCGGTGGTTGTTGAAAATAGGGTGCGGCTCCACCGTCAGTTTCTTGGTGGCGTGAGCAGCGCTGCGGCCTGCAATGTGCACCCGGTAGCCCGCCGCGGCCAGCGTCAGCCCGAACTTTTCGTACATGCGCGTATCGTCCACGGGCTTCAGCACCGAAGCCAGTAAAACAACAGGAGCAGGACGGGAAGAAGGCTGCACAAGGTCAAACCTACTACTTTCGCGCCTCCGCTGCCAAGCGGCAGTTATTTTTGCCTACCAAACCGGGCCCGCGCCGGCGCGCCCAGCCTGACTTATGACCGACATTCAACCCCTCATCGAAGCCGCCTGGACCGACCGCAGCCGCCTGCAGGACGCGGCCACGCAGGAAGCCATTCGCAACGTAATCGACCACCTCGACCGCGGCCTGCTGCGCGTGGCCGAGCCCAGTGCTACCGAAGAAGGGCGCTGGCAAGTAAACGACTGGATCAAGAAAGCCGTCATCCTGTACTTCCCGCTGCAGCAGATGCACACCACCGAGCTGGGCATCTTCGAGTTTCACGATAAGATGCAGCTCAAGACCAACTACGCCAAGCAGCAAGTGCGCGTGGTGCCCCCCGCCGTGGCCCGCTACGGAGCGTACCTGGCCCCCGGCGTCATCATGATGCCCTCGTACGTGAACATCGGCGCCTACGTGGGCGAGGGTACCATGGTCGATACTTGGGCTACCGTGGGCTCGTGCGCGCAAGTAGGGGCGCACGTGCATCTCTCGGGCGGTGTAGGCCTGGGCGGCGTGCTGGAGCCGGTGCAAGCTGCGCCGGTTATTGTGGAAGACGGCGCCTTCATCGGGTCGCGCTGCATTCTGGTGGAAGGCTGCCACATCGGTAAAGAAGCCGTAGTAGGGGCCGGCGTGACCATCACCGGTAGCACGCGCATCATCGATGTAAGCACGCCCGAAGCCAAGGAATACCGCGGTTACGTGCCGCCGCGCTCGGTGGTCATTCCGGGCTCGTTGGCGAAGCAATTCCCGGCCGGCGAATTCCACGTGCCCTGCGCCCTGATCATCGGTCAGCGCAAGCCCAGCACCGACCTCAAAACGTCGCTCAACGACGCCTTGCGCGAGCATAACGTGGCCGTATAAGCTGCGCTATCTGTCAACAAAAAAGCCCGGTCAAATCGATCGGGCTTTTTTGTTGGGTTTGGGCTTACCTTTTCCGACGTAGCTGCTCGTCCACTTCTTTTTTCCAGACCGCGACGAACGGCTCTTGTTCTTCCACGCGGTAGGCACAACGCATCACGTTGGTATTGCTGTCGATGGAGACATGGCCCTTTGGGTCAATGGCAATGATACCCCGGTCACCAGCCAGCTTGTCAGCGTACATTTCTACGGCCTCGCGCGTGGCTCTCTGAAGTGTGAGGCCTTTGTACTTGATCAGGGCGTAGACCTCGTGCGCTAGTGAGCCCAGCATGATGATTTCGCCGTCGCCAGTGCAGGATACGGCGCATACTTCGTTGTTGGCGTAGCTGCCGCCGCCGTAGATGCAGCTGTCGCCCACGCGGCCGCGCAGCTTGCCCTCGATGCCGCCGGTGGAGGTGGCCACAGCCAGATTGCCGTGCTGGTCCAGGGCTACGGCGCCCACGGTATCTTTCTTGTTGGCGTGTTCGACCTGGGCTTCGTGCAGAATTTCAAACCACTCCTCTCGCTGTTCTTCGGTTTTGAAGTAGCTGGGGTCTTGTAGCGTGAGGCCCTGCGAAAGGGCAAACTCGTGGGCTCCTTCGGCCGTCAGGAAAGTGTGCTTGCACTTCTCCATCACCAGCCGGGCCAGGCCCACGGGGTTCTTTATGAGCTTAAGCCCGCTCACTGCACCGCCGCGTAAGCTCTGGCCATCCATGATGGAAGCCTCGGTTTCAACTTCCCCGTTGATGTTGAACATACCGCCGCGACCGGCGTTGAACAGCTCGTTGTTTTCCATGCTTTGCACGGCGGTTTCCACGGCATCGAGGGCGCTGCCGCCCCGGCTCAGAATTTCTGAGCCAGCCATTAGAGCCTCATGCAAGCCTTGCTTTAGCCTTTCCTCCTTCTCGGGGGGAATAGTGGAAGGATCTGTGTTTACCGCGCCTCCATGGATGATGATGACGTACTTGCCCATACTGATGCTGTGTGAGGTAAAGAATGGGGTGTGGAAAATGTCAGTGAGCGGCAGGAGTGGTACGCAAGGGTACCGGTAGGGTTGGTAGTGCTGAGGTTATAAAAAAGCGTTTTAACAGGCTATTAGGGCATAAAAAAAGCCCGGCCGAAGCCGGGCTTTGCTGAGCGTAAGCCAAAATTACCGCTTCACCTCGGCCTTCAGTTTCTCCGCAAATACTTGCCGCACCTTGTCTACCTTGGGCTTTACCACAAACTGGCAGTAGGGCTGCTGCATGTTCTGATTGTAGTAGTTCTGGTGGTAATCCTCGGCCTTATAAAAAGGGGAGGCTGGCAGAATCTCAGTTACTACGGGCTTGCCGAAAGCATTGGCCTCGTTGAGCTTCTGCTTATAAGCTTCGGCTAGGCGCTTCTGCTCGTCGTTGTGGTAGTACACGCCCGAGCGGTACTGCGTGCCCACGTCGTTTCCCTGACGGTTGAGGGTGGTGGGGTCGTGGGTTTTCCAAAAAATCTCCAGCAACTCTTCGAAGCTGATTCGGGTCGGGTCGAAGGTTACTTGTATCACTTCATTGTGCCCCGTCAGGCCTGAGCAGACCTCTTTATAGGTAGGATTGGCGATGCGCCCTCCCGTGTAGCCCGACTCGACCTTATCTACGCCATCCAGGTCCTGAAATACGGCTTCGACGCACCAGAAGCAGCCGGCGCCAAATGTTGCTTGTTCCATTCGTTTCGTTGATTGAGAAGCAGGTGAGGCTTGCCCAAAGCCAGCCAGCGTAAAGCCAAGCAGTAAGGGCAGCAATAGCAAGCAGCGTTGCATACGAGCAAAAGCTTTACGATGCTTTTAAAGTTTGAAGCTCGGTTGATTTTTCAACCGCAGCCGACCTACGAAGCCTAGACTGCACCGGCTTGCTAAACCGCAAAAAAACGGACCGCAGCAGTGGCCACGGTCCGTTTCTTAAAGATCTGTTCTGTCTTACTTCCGGAAGCGCGGTGCTACCACCAGCTCTTTGGAGCCGGGCGTGTGGGTGTAGAAGCCTTCCCCCGACTTTACGCCTAGGCGGCCGGCCATTACCATATTCACGAGCAGCGGGCACGGAGCGTATTTGGGGTTGCCCAAGCCATCGTGCAACACGCGCAGGATGGCCAGGCACACGTCCAGCCCAATAAAGTCGGCGAGCTGTAGCGGGCCCATGGGGTGAGCCATGCCCAGCTTCATTACGGTATCGATTTCTTCCACGCCGGCCACGCCCTCAAACAGGGAGTAGATAGCCTCGTTGATCATCGGCATCAGAATGCGGTTGGCTACGAAGCCGGGGTAGTCATTTACCTCTGTCGGCACCTTTTGCAGCTGGCGCGAGAGGTCCATGATCTGCTCCGTTACGGCATCGGAGGTGGCATAGCCGCGGATTACTTCCACCAGCTTCATCACCGGCACCGGGTTCATGAAGTGCATGCCGATTACCTTGTCGGAACGCTTCGTGACGGCGGCAATTTTGGTGATGCTAATGCTGCTGGTGTTTGAGGCCAGGATGCAGTCAGCGGGTGTCAGCTCATCCAGCTGGCGAAACAGGTCCAGCTTGATTTCGACGTTCTCCGTGGCGGCTTCTACCACCAGTCCGGCCTCGCGTACGCCTTCGGCCAGCGAAGTGCTGGGGCGCAAGCGACCCAACGTAGCCGTCTTTTCGTCCTCGGTGAGGCTGCCCTTGGCCACCTGGCGGTCCAGGTTCTTGCCGATGGTCAGCACCGCTTTATCGAGCGCGGCTTGGTTGATATCAATGAGGGTAACCGGGAAACCATACTGGGCAAACACGTGGGCAATGCCATTGCCCATGGTGCCCGAGCCAATAACGGCGACGTTCAGCATGTGTGGGAAGGGGGAGAGTGAGCAAATAACGCAGCCAGGCTGGCAGGCTGCGGCAAAGCTAACCTAAACCAATGGGCCACCCAACTGCAGCAACCCCGCCGTACGGCCGAGCTTGGGCCCTAAACAAGAATTATGGCAAAGAGTTTTAGCTCACAGAATCAATTAGATAAATAGATAAATGGCTATATTTTTTATTAATT
This sequence comes from Hymenobacter sp. FMD4, assembly GCF_058932745.1. Lineage (NCBI taxonomy): Bacteria > Pseudomonadati > Bacteroidota > Cytophagia > Cytophagales > Hymenobacteraceae > Hymenobacter > Hymenobacter sp. FMD4. The sequence goes on along the minus strand of NZ_JBZYWH010000023.1, from coordinate 4,421 downwards.
TTTGTTCAGCTTCATATCCTTTTGTACAACACCGCGTACAAACCGGCAGAACGTCTCACCGGCCAAGTCCCAAACAGGATGTATCCGGGTCGAGGCCTTTCGTTCTCTTCCACACCATTCACCTAAACCTTCCCCCGCCATGGGCAACCTGCTGTACATCATCGCAGTAATCCTGATCATTATCTGGTTACTGGGATTCCTAGGCTTCGATAGCTTTGGGATGGGCAACCTGATTCACATTCTTCTTGTTATTGCCATCATTGCCATTATTCTCCGTCTCATACGCGGCGGCTCGGTATAAGCCGCCATCTGTTGAGTTTGAAAAACGAAAAAGGCCGCTCCCATTTGGGAACGGCCTTTTTCGTGGTCTTACACGAACTACTTGCCGATAAGCGGAGCCATTACTTACCCTTTAACTCGTATACTAAGCTGATACGTCGGGTAAGTACGGGGTAATAATTCCTATCGTAGTTGGCATTGTAAAGCAGCGAAATGTCTACCGCAAACCGGTCACCAAATTGCTGGCGGTAGCCTCCGCCGAGCAGCAGGGCCTGCGTATTCAGCTTGACCTTTTGTGCTTCGAATTGATTCTGTCCAGCCAATCTCGTCAAGATAAAGTCTTGCGAACGAGTTGATTCGTATTCGGCGTGCAAAAAGAAGGTTTTGAATACCGTAAGCTGCGCAAAGCCCCGGATACCCGCGTCCAACATCTTGATATTGTCTGGCAGCCCGTAAGTAGCCGCGTCAGGCCCGAAGGAGGAGTTGCGGTACACGAAAACCGGCCCTGCGGCTACCGCTAGCTTATTGGTTATGAGGTATCCCAGCGCCGGAGCAAAACCAGCGGAGATGTTGACTCCGTTAAAGTCGTTGCCGCTCAAGCCGAGCCGCAACGGGCTGCCGTACAGGAAATATTTGCTGGGCTCTCGCTCTGTTTGCACCGTTGCACCGGGCACGGTACCATTGCGTGGCAGCTGCTGGGCGGGGCGGCCGTCATCATCTATGCCGCGGCCCGTGCCAGCGGGCGTAGTGGGGGCCGGTTGGGCCGGCGCCGGCGAGCCAGGTAGGGGCTGTGCTGGCCGGTTGTCGTCGTCGATGGTATTTGAGCGGGTGGGGGGCTGCACCGGCTGCTGCGGTTGAGGCTGCGCAGCAGGTTGCGGTTGGGTCACAGGCGGCTGTGGCTGTGGCCGAGTGGGAGGGGGCACCATGGGCGGGCCCGTGGGCAACTGCGGTTTTACGGGGGTGTCTTGCGCCTGGGTATTGGGAGCGGCGGCCAGAACCCCGGCTGCACCCATGGCAGCGACCAGCAGAAAACGCTTCATAAGAGCAAAGGCTTGTTACGTCAAGAAACAAAAAGGCCGCGGAGCGTTGCATCCGCGGCCTTCGAAACGTTAGGCGCCGACCGTTTGGTACATGCGCTGGCGTTGGGCTTTGATGACTTCGTCGGCAAGGTACTCTTCGTACGTCATACGCTTGTCAATGATTCCATCGGGCGTCAACTCAATAATACGGTTGGCGATGGTATCAATGAACTGCAAGTCGTGCGAGGCAAACAGCATGCTGCCCTGGAAGTCACGCAAGGAGTTGTTCAGGGCCGTGATGCTTTCCAAGTCGAGGTGATTCGTCGGGTCGTCGAGTACGAGCACGTTGCCAGCTTCCATCATCATTTTGGAAAGCATGCAGCGCACTTTTTCGCCCCCGCTGAGCACGTTGGACTTCTTCTGCGACTCTTCGCCGGAGAACAGCATGCGGCCCAGGAAGCCCCGGATAAACGACTCGTCCTTTTCTGTGGAGTACTGACGCAGCCAGTCCACCAGGTTCAGGTCGGTGTCGAAGAACTCCTGGTTTTCGCGTGGGAAGTACGAGGGCGTAATAGTGGTGCCCCAATTAAAGGAACCAGTAGAAGCCTTCGTTTGCTCAAACAGGATGTCAAAAAGGAGGGAAGCGGCCCTGTCGTCACGGCTTACGATGGCCACCTTGTCCTTTTTATCGAGGGTAAACGACACATTGCGGAAAACCACTTCGCCGTCAACTTTCGCCGACAGGTTGTCCACTGTCAGCAGCTGGTTGCCAGCCTCTCGCTCCGATTTGAAGGCGATGTAGGGGTACTTGCGCGAGGAAGGCTTAATCTCCTCCAACGTAAGTTTCTGGAGCAGCTTCTGGCGCGAAGTAGCCTGCTTGGATTTGGAAGCGTTGGCCGAGAAGCGGCGTACAAATTCTTCCAGTTCTTTCCGCTTGTCTTCGGTCTTCTTGTTCACCTCCTGACGCTGGCGCAATGCCAGCTGCGACGACTCGTACCAGAACGAGTAGTTGCCGGGGTACATGGTGATTTTGGAGAAGTCGAGGTCGGCCATGTAGTTACACACAGCGTCCAGGAAGTGGCGGTCGTGGCTGACCACGATTACCGTGTTCTGGAAATTATCGAGGAAGTTTTCTAGCCACAGCACGGTCTCAGCATCGAGGCCGTTGGTCGGTTCGTCAAGCAGCAGCACGTCGGGGTTGCCGAACAGGGCCTGAGCCAGCAGCACGCGCACTTTGTCCGAGGTGCCGAGGTCGGCCATCTGGGTATAGTGCTTGTCTTCGCCAATGCCCAAGCCGGAGAGCAGTTCAGCGGCTTCGTAGTCAGCGTTCCAGCCTTCCAGATCGGCAAACTCGCCCTCCAGCTCAGCCGCCCGCTCACCGTCAGCGTCCGAAAAATCGGCCTTGGCGTAAATGGCGTCCTTTTCTTCCATCACCTTCCATAGGCGCTGGTGGCCCATGATTACGGTTTGGAGCACGTGGTGCTGGTCGTAGGCAAACTGGTCCTGTTTCAGTACCGACAAGCGGGCACCTTTCGGCATGTCCACGGAACCCGTGTTGGGCTCTATTTCGCCCGACAGGATTTTCAGGAACGTGGATTTGCCCGCCCCGTTGGCCCCGATGAGGCCGTACACGTTGCCGGGCATGAACTTGATGGTAACGTCTTCAAACAACACGCGCTTGCCATAGCGCAGGCTGACATTGGTAGTGCTGATCATGCAGAAATATTGAGCAATGGGGGGCGGACCGGCGCCGAAAAACCGCGCAAAGGTAGCTAAAAAATAGCCGTGCTTTTTGTCCTAAGTTGATATCCAACAACGACGAAGCCCTAAAAAATCCCTCGGGCTGCGACTTCATTATCAAGCGCTTGGCCGATAGAAGGAAACGAAAAAGCATTCGTTGGTACAACCGCAGCCGGGAAATTGCAGTATTAAGAAGGCAAAGCACCTCAACGGACGTAGTGGCATGACTTACACGCAACTACGCGTCGGCATCCCTTCTCAATAACTCTAAATCCGACTGCCTTATGGCTGATACCCTTCTTTCTCCCGAACGCAACGGAATCCGATACGGCTTGTTTTCTGCCGCGGGCATGATTCTCTATTTTTTGATTGCTAATGTATTCGGCTTCGCCTCGAACCTCACGTATAGCTGGCTTAACCAAGTAGTGCTGGCCGTCGGGGTATGTATGGCAATAGCTCATTTCAAAAGAGCGCGTCATGACCGTATGCCTTACCTGCACGGCTTTGGTACGGGCATTATTACGGCCATGGTGGCTTCCGCCGTGTTCGGCCTATTCTTTATTATCTACGCTGTGATGTTCCCCCAGTTTATGGAGTTCCTGTGGGAGCGTGACCTGTTCGGCTTCGATCTTTCAGTGACTATTGCCTTCTTGGCCATCGTTCTGCAAGGTGCAATGGGGGGAATGATTATTTCGCTGATTGCTATGCAGTATTTTAAGAGCCCCGACCACAAACCAATGCAGCACATAGAGTAGTGGTTGTCAAGTAATTGATTTGATTAAAAGGCCCTGCAATCGAATGCAGGGCCTTTTTTGTTGCGTTTCCAGTTTGGGAAGCGTGTATCAAAATGGAACAAAGGGCCAATAAAAAATTGTTAAAGAATTGCTTTATTTTGAAACTCTTCTAATATATATTTGTACATAATGAAGCCGCTGTCTGAATGACCTAGGCTTCGTTGTGCTCTCCACCTTTCGTTGCTCCTCCACCATGAAATTTCTTTACCTGACGGCGCTACTATGCGCCATTACATTTACTGCGTCCGCTCAGATGCAGGACCGGCTGGTTCCGCAGCCGCAAGACCGTAAGCTGATGGCCAGTGCCGAAGAAGCTACCCGGCAGATGGCCGCTCGGCTGCACCTGACCGAAGCGCAGTTCGTTCGCCTGCGAACTATCAACCAGATTAAGATTACTCAGCTAGACGAAATAGATTGGCAGTTCCACAACGACTCTCAAGCGCGACAGGCCAAAATCCTTGAACTTGAATCTCAATACGAACAGGAATGCCGCCGAATCCTAACGCCTTCTCAACTCGTGCAGCTGCAAGGAGATGAGCGGAAGGACCAGTCTCCCACCGATGCTAACACATCCGGCAATGGCTTGGGT